>DATJSB010000195.1:0-8644 GCA_035504315.1 Occallatibacter sp. | reverse complement strand
AAGGGAAAATCAATGAGCTTCGGTGCAACGATTTTACTTGATATCGGCAGCCAGCCGCTCCAGAAATCGAGTCGTAACACGCAGCGCGTTCTCAACGTCTTCTTCGCGCACAGCTTCATCGGGATGGTGGCTGATGCCTCCGGGGCTGCGCAGGAAAAGCATCGCGGTGGGCACGCGCGCGGCAATCACCATGGCGTCGTGGCCTGCTCCGCTGGGCATGCGCTTCGGCGGCAGGCCGAGCGCCTCCATCGCTTCAACCAGGAACGCGGTGAGCTGCTCGTCCATGGGCACGGCAGGCTGGTCCATCAGTCGCTTCGATTCGAGCGTAAGGCCGCGGCGGTCGGCGATATCTCCCGCCTTCACCAGCAGAGATTCGAGCTGAGCTTGGCGTTCACTGTCTTTGGAGTGGCGCAGATCGAGGCTTACGGTCGCCGCTCCCGGCACCACGTTGCCGGCATTAGGCTCGACTTCGATTTTGCCCACCGTAGCGATGAGCCCGTCAGTCCCGCGCGCAATCCGCTCCACTGCGACCATCCACTCGGCAGCGCCAGCCAGTGCATCGTGGCGCAGGTGCATGGGCGTGGTGCCGGCGTGGTTGGCCCGGCCCGCGAAACAAAGGCTCATGCGCGTCTGGCCCACGATGTCGGTGACCGCGGCAACGCTCAACCCTTCGGCCTCAAGCACGGGGCCCTGCTCAATATGAATCTCGAGCATGGCGGCAGCGTGCTCGTCGAGCACTGCGCCGGCAATCTTCGTCGGATCGAGACCGTAATTGCGAATTGCGGAGTCAAGAGTAACACCATCAAAATCTCTGAGCGCCAGTAGTGCTGGATCGAACCGGCCCGCAACTGCCCGGCTGCCGATGAACGGCACTCCAAACCGCACGCCCTCTTCTTCGCTGAAGGCTATCACCTCAATCGCGAGCGGGATCTCACGCTCTTTTACTTCCCGGACGAGTTCCAATCCTAAACAAACGCCCAGCACGCCGTCGTAAGCGCCCGCATTGGGAACAGTGTCCACGTGTGAGCCGATGACCAGGCGTCGATGGCCCGCGCCCTCGGGCCGCCACAAGCCGCGCATATTGCCTGCTGCATCGACCGTCACGCTCATCCCCAGTCCAGTCATTCGCTCCCGCAGATATTTGTGCACCTCATGCATGGGCGGCGAAAGAAAGCGGCGCGTAATGCGGCCGGGCTCCTCGGTGAACTGGGCGAGGCGCAGGCACTCGTCGATGACGAATTTGGCGCGGCCTCTCATGCGCGCACCTGTTCCCTTCCACGCGGGTCGCCCAGGAATGCGCCGTCCGAATAGACCAATTCGCCGCGCAGCCAGGTTTCGCGTACGCGGCCCCGTGCCGCCAGGCCAACATAGGGCGAGAGCTTGTGACGGAACCGCAAATCCTCCACGCCAATCGTCCACTCTTCCGCATCGTCGAAGACCACGAGATCGGCATCGGCGCCCGTCAACAGCGCGCCCTTGCGTCCTTCGAGACCACCGAGGCGTGCTGGCGCAGAGGCCATCCACTTCGCCATCGATTCGAGCTTTACCCCGCGGCTGTGCATCACCTTCCAAACCGCAGGAAGCGCCAGCCCCAGGCTCGCGATTCCGCCCCACGCCTTGTCAAATCGCCCCTCTTCGCGGCACTTCATGGCCGGCGGGCAAGGGGAGTGGTCGGTCGTAATCATGTCGATTTCGCCACTCTCGAGCGCCTGCAAAAGCCGTTCGCGATTTTCCGCATCCCGGATTGGCGGCGCGCATTTGTACTCCGTTGCGCCGTCGTGGACCTCTTCCGCCGCGAAGCAGAGATAGTGAACGCAGGTTTCCACGGTAATGCGCACGCCGCGACTGCGCGCCGCCAGAATGACGCGCAACGCCTTTGCCGATGCAAGATGCACGATGTGGACGGGAGCGCCAAACTCTTCCGCGAGACCAATCAGCAGCTCAATGGCTTCGACCTCCGCTTCATCGGGACGCGATGCGAGGTAGTTTTTATATCTTTGCCAATCAGCGCCGGATGCATTCAGTTCGCGCGTTCGAGCTTCAACCGGCCCCGCAACCTCGGCGTGCGCCAGCAGCGGCAATCCCGTCCCCCGCAGTTTTTCAAGCGCAAGCCGCAAATCGTGCTCGTCCACCCACGCAAAACCATCGATGCCGGAGTGGATCATGAAGCACTTGAAACCGGGAACCCCGGCGGCGATGAGACCGGGCAGGGAATCGGCGTTACCACGGACGACTCCGCCCCACGCAGCCCAGTCAACCCACGTCTTGCCCTTTGCCGCTGCGCGCTTGGCTTCGAGCGCCTCGACGTTAATGGTTTCTGGCACGCAATTGAGCGGCATATCCACCAGTGTGGTCACACCGCCGGCAGCCGCGGCCCGCGTCGCACTTTCAAAGCCTTCCCATTCGGTGCGGCCCGGCTCATTGATGTGCACGTGGGTGTCGACCAGCCCCGGCATCAGGACCAGGTCTTCAAAATCATTGAGCGCGGCGTCTCGCGGTACATCTCCCCAATCAAGCACCGAGGCAATCTTCCCGCCCTCGACTACAACCGCCGCAGGGCGTATTCCTTCCGGGGTCAGCACGCGTTGCGAGCGGAATGCCTGTGCCATGGTGTATCTACTTTCGCCGGTTGGGGATGCGGTGGGCAAGGCGAGCGTCGTGCTACCGCACAAGTTCTCTCGCCCGCTTCGCGCGCTTGATGCGTTCAGGTGCAGGAGCTATCGAGGATCGACCACTCACTCAGCCTTCAGCCTCTCAGCCGGCTCAATAGGTCCTGGGGATGGACGGGCTTGGCGAGGATCTCGAACTCGTAGCCCTGCGCACGCGCCTTCTCAAGAAGATCGGCCGTTGCGGCCTGGCCTGAGAAGAGCAGGATCTTGATGCCCGGCCGCAGTTCGCGAATTCGGATGGCGGCATCGATGCCGTTGAGGTCGGCCATGATGACGTCGGAGATGAGCATGTCGGGTTCAAAGGCCGTGGCCAGCTCAAGAGCCCTTTCTCCGGAGTAAACGGCGCGGGCCTCGAAGCCGCTCTGGTTCAGAATCATGGCCAAAGTATCGGCGATGACTCGCTCGTCGTCGGCTACAAGCACCTTAGGCTTCGTCTTGTTTTCGGGCATATTTTCTCAGTACGTATGAACTTGACGATCGGACAACGTTTTTCGTTCTGGAATTTCCGAACTGGCGCCGGCATCCTTGGCGTTTGCGGGGCACTAATCCCCATCATACCTTTGTGCGGTGAACTGCCCGGAATTTCTTCTGGTATTCGCCGGGAACCGGGTGCGCTTTTTTTCGCGCCCATTACTCCAATTCATCTGAATTCAACCAAATCGCCTTAGACTTGCCAAAACTTACCGGGGCGTGGAACGATGGCGAAACCGGATGGTCTTTTTCGCCGCTCATTCAATCAAGACCTGAGCGCAATCAAGACCGGCGCGGCATTCTCCAGTTTTGCGTCTCACCGCGTGGCCGGCGAGCCGCAGCCAAACATCATACCCAGTTACTCCGGCGCTTTTAGAGCGCGCCATGGGCAGCTCTGAGCAGCCGTAAACTTAGCGGAGAGAAACAGATGCAGGAAACCGCCATCTCCAGCCCGGCGACGGTACCGGTCCCGGCCACCGACGCCATTATTCGCGCCGAGAAGATCGAGAAGTACTACGCTCAGCCCAGCGAAAACCGCATCCAGGTGATTTCGGCGACTGATTTGAGCATCGTTCCGGGCGAGATTCTGGCGCTGCTCGGACCCTCGGGATCGGGCAAATCGACCATGCTGCGAATGCTGACCGGGCTCTCCAGGCCCTCGGCGGGCGAGGTCTACTGGCACGAGAAGCCCATCTCTCAGGCTGAGATCAACGTCTCCATCGTCTTCCAGAGTTTTGCGCTGTTTCCCTGGCTTACGGTGCTCGAAAACGTCGAAGCTCCGCTGCAGGCCCGAGGTGTCCCGCCCGACGAGCGCCGTGAGCGCAGCATGCGCATGCTCGACACGGTCGGCCTCGACGGTTTTGAGGGCGCGTACCCCAAGGAGCTTTCAGGCGGAATGCGGCAGCGGGTGGGCTTTGCCCGCGCCCTCGTGGTCGAGCCCGAGGTGCTCTTCATGGACGAGCCGTTCTCTGCGCTCGACGTCCTCACCGCCGAGAACCTGCGCAGCGAACTCCTCGAGCTCTGGGCCAACAAAACCATGCCCACGCGCGCGGTCTTCATTGTGACCCACAACATTGAAGAGGCGGTGCTGCTGGCCGATCGCATCGTCGTATTGGGGCGCAATCCGGGACACATCCGAACTGACTTCAAAGTGCAACTTCCGCAGCCTCGCGACCGCAAATCAGAGGGATTCACGCAACTGGTCGACTACATCTACAAGGTGCTCACCAGGCCCGATGTCTCGCCCGACGAAGCGCCCGATCACCAGCATCCCGGCCCCAAGGTGCGCGACCAGCGCCAGATGCATTACCAGATGCTGCCCCATTCAAGGCCCGGCGGCGTGGCCGGCTTGCTTGAACTGCTGCTCGATAAAGGCGGGCGCGACGACATTTATCGGCTGGCCGACGACCTGGCCTTCGAAATCGACGACCTGCTGCCAATTGTGGATGCGGCCCAGTTGCTGGGCTTCCTGACGGTGGAAGAAGGCGACGCCGCAATCACCCCGGCCGGTACCGAGTTTGCCAACTCAGAGATTCTCCGGCAAAAGGAACTCTTCCGCGACGCGGCCGTTGCCAACGTACTTCTGCTCAGGCAAATTACGCGCGCCCTCGAATCCAAGAGCGACCACACCGTTCCCGAAGAGTTCTTTCTCGATATGCTCGACGAGCAATTCAGCCAGGAAGAGAGCGAGCGGCAGATGGAGACCGCTGTCGCATGGGGCCGCTATGCCGAGCTGTTCGACTTTGACGCGGCCCGGCGGCGCTTTATGCTGCCCGACGCTCAGGATGAGGAGATTTCGCCGGCCGGGGAAGAAGAGTGAAGATCCAGCACCCATTCGCGCGTTCGCTGGTCCCCGCCCGCACCTGGCCGTTCGTCATTGACCTGGGTGTGGCCACATGCGGCCTGGCCATTTTTTTCGCCATTGTCAGCACCGGCAAGTACTGGCTCAGCAAGCCGGTTCCCATTGTTGAGATCTCTCACTCCATCGGCGCGCTTCCTGTTTATGCCTTTTACTCCATCATTCGCATTGGTTTGGCTTACCTGCTCAGCTTGATCTTCGCCGTCGCCTACGGGTACATCGCTGCCTACAACCCGCGCCTCGAGCCCTGGATGGTCGCGGTCCTTGACATTCTTCAGTCCATCCCCGTGCTTAGCTTCCTGCCGCCAGTTGTTCTATTCATGGTCGCCTTGGTTCCCGGCCATCAGTTGGGCATTGAGATGGCCGTCATTCTCCTCATCTTTACCGGACAGGTATGGAACCTCGCCTTCAGTTTCTATTCATCGCTTAAATCCATTCCCCGCGAAATGACCGAGGCCTCGCGCATCTACCGCTACTCCGCGTGGCAGCGGTTCTGGCAACTCGAGATGCCTTTCGCCGCCATCGGTCTGGTCTGGAACTCGATTGTCTCCGTCGCCGGAGGCTGGTTCGCCCTCATCGCCTGCGAAATCTCCCCATTCGCCAATTACACCTATCAGCTTCCCGGCCTTGGCAGCTACCTGCAGGTGGCCACCAACTCTGGCGATTACAAAGCGCTGATGTTCGGCATCGCCGCCGTCATCCTCATCGTGGTCGCCACTGACCAGCTCATCTGGCGGCCGATGATTGCCTGGAGCGACAAATTCAAATTCGAGCAGGTTGAGTCCGCCGACCGCGTGACCTCGCCGATCCTCACGCTACTGCGCCGTTCGAATCTGCTCAGTTCTGGCCCCGGCCGCTTTTTGACGAGTATCGAAGAGCCCATCTATCGCCGTCTCTCCCGAACCAAGGAGTGCCGCATCGTCCAGCCTGTCGACGAAGAGAAATCCACCCGGCCCTCGCTCGCGCTCTGGACGCTGGCGGTTGCGGCAGCGGCAGTGGTCGGTTGGAGCGCGTTGCAGGCCGTCATCATGCTCCGAACGGTTACCTGGCCCGACATGAAGCTGCTTCTTGAAGGCGCCGCTGCAACCTTCCTGCGCGTCAACTCCGCCTTGCTCATCTCCGCCGCGTGGACCATCCCTGTCGGCGTCGCCATCGGGCTCAATCCGCGGCTCTCCCGCATCGTTCAGCCCACCGCCCAGGTGCTGGCCTCCATCCCCGCCACCGCATTTTTCCCCATCATTCTCATCGGGCTGGTCAAGGTCGGCGGCGGGCTCGGCATCGGTTCCATTGCGCTCATGCTGCTCGGCACCCAGTGGTACATCCTCTTCAACGTCATCGCCGGCGCCATGTCCATCCCTTCCGACCTGCGCGAGGTCAGCTCCCTTTACCACTTCACGCGCTGGCAACGCTGGACCAAACTCATCCTCCCCGGCATCTTTCCCTACCTCATCACCGGCATGGTAACTGCCTCTGGCGGCGCATGGAACGCCTCGGTCTACGCCGAGTATTCGCACCTCAAAGACAGCACGCTCCAGACCATCGGCCTGGGCTCCGAGATCAGCTCCGCCACCGATAGCGGCCGCTTCCCCATCATCCTGCTCGCCACCATCTTCATCTCGCTGATGGTGGTCACCATGAACCGCCTGGTCTGGCGCCGCCTCTACCGCCTGGCCGAAACGAGATATAAACTCGAAGGCTGACCGGCCTTGCGGAACGAAGCCAGCGTCCCATCCCGCATGAGAGCGGGCCACAGCGTTTTGAAAGGGCACGACTTTAGTCGTGCCGCAAAGGCTCAACAATGAATGCGGCTTTAGCCGCTGAGAGATGCATTCTCTGAAGTTTCAACTTTTGCCGCAGGACCGTTTTGGGGGCACGACATGATCCGCGTTGGTCTAATCGGTTTCGGTCTCGCCGGGCGCGTCTTTCACGCTCCGCTGATCTCTTCGGTCGAAGAGGGGATTTCTACTTCCGCGAATCCTCCTGGCGCCGACGCGCTGATGGCGTCCGCAACCGACTTCGCATGAGGTTTGATCAGCTTCCAGCGCCCTTGCCCAAGGACCACCAGAGCAATTTTCCGGCCAGTTAGGTTCTGCTGGTACCGAATATTCTTGTCCGTCGTGAGCAGGACTTCGAAGCCGGCATCTTCTGCTGCTTTCAGGAGCGCGCCATTTTCCAGAGTGTCCCATCCGCGGGCGCGCGCCTCAGTTACCGTGTGCCGCTCGATCAGATATCGCGCCAGTGTCCGCGGAACGCCGTTATCGAAAAGGACAAGCATCTATGCTGCCGGTGCCCTCAAGCTGCGCGCCACAAATTCGAGTACTGCTTCAACCTGCTCCCGCGGCACGCCAAATTCCTCCACGAGTTCATCTACGCTCATATCCTGCAGATTCTCAAACACCGTTGAGATCGGCGTCCGTGTGCCGCGAAACACCCATGCTCCGCTCCTTTTGCCGGGCACGCTTTCCACCGCCGGACACTGGGACCAATCAAGTGTCGACATCGTCTTTGCTTCCTCCACTCAGTCAGAATATCCTCACGAGAAGCCTATTGCCATATCAATCGCCTTAACATAAAAGTGAATGGAATCAGGGGTATCTATGCTTCGCGTCGCTCTCATCGGTTTCGGTCTCGCCGGGCGCGTCTTCCACGCTCCGCTCATCTCTTCTGTCGATGGTCTCGAACTGGCCGCGATTCTCGAGCGTTCGACCAGCAAAGCGGCCGGGCGCTATCCCGGCATTGTCACCCACCGCACCCTCGACGAGATGCTCGCCGATGCCTCCCTCGACCTGTTCGTCGTAGCCACCCCGAACGCTACCCATTTCGAGCTGGCGCACAGGATTCTGAGCGCCGGGCGCAACGTAGTCGTCGACAAGCCAATGGCCATCACCACGGCTGAAATTGCCATACTTATCCGTCTGGCCGACGAGAAAAACCGGCTCCTCACGCCATTCCATAACCGCCGCTGGGACAGCGACTTCCAGACGATTCAGAAACTACTGCATGAAGGCTCAATCGGCCGGCTCGTTGAGTTCGAATCGCGCTTCGATCGCTGGCGCCCGACCCTGCCCTCCGACCGCCTTTGGAAGATCGACCCGAACCACGGCGGCGGCGCGCTGCTCGACCTGGGAAGCCATCTCGTAGACCAGGCGCTCGTGCTCTTCGGAAAACCACTGGCGGTGAGCGCCGACATCCGCTCGGAGCGCGACCGAGCCGCGGCCAACGACAGTTTCGAAATCCGGTTGCGTTACCCGGACTTCATGGTCAAGCTCGGCGCTAACAGCCTGGCGCTGCCTCCTTCTTTGCGCTTCCACCTGCGCGGGACGCAGGGCAATTATTGGAAGAACGGACTCGACCCTCAGGAAGCGGCCCTGGCAAAATTGACGCGCATTGAAGACCGGAATTGGGGGCGGGAACCAGCGGCGAAATGGGGCGTGTTGCATGTAGGGATCGACGGATGCGAGGTCGCGACACCCATCGAGCCGCTTCTGGGCGATTATCGGCATTTTTACGCGGGCATTCGCGACGCGCTGCTGAGCAAAGGGCCGGCGTCGGTTTCGGCCCCCGTTCCGGCTATCGACGCCTGGCGCGGCCTGCGAATCCTCGAGTGGGCGCAGCAAAGCGCAGAGAAGCGCTGCGAAATTGCATG
>DATJSB010000194.1:0-14329 GCA_035504315.1 Occallatibacter sp. | reverse complement strand
CAAATAGCAAACGCACGACTGCTCGTCAGGAAACCACGCGCGAAACTGCTGCCAAGTCCCTGGATAATCAGGCTGCTTCGCGACTTCAGGCGTGCGAACCACAATATCTTGAGTCTACTGTATTAAGGCAGCTACCCCACTATACGTTTAATGTATCTTGCATTCCTGTCCGACAGGAACAATCGTAGCGCGTGATCGCGAAGCCAGCGGAATCGCAACTCGTTTACCTCTTCCGGAAATGGTACAACGACGCTGTGCGGAGTATCGATTGGAGCGTTGTCTGCGCGCAGGCACTTTCGAGACCACCTCTGCGCCGCAGATTGCCTGCGTACCGCAAAAAGGAATCTCGATACAACGAACAATGACGCTGACGCTGACGTTTTGTGATTGCCAGGTGGGTACCTCTATGGAGGGTCCAAACCACGGCTGTGCGGCGTCTGTTCGCCTTCAACAAAGCGCATTCGGGGATGAGACGTCTTGCCCTGCCCACATTTCTTTTGAGACGTGTTTCCTGCGGCGCATAGCTATGGAGGGCTCCGTCGCGGGGCACGAATATAGCCCCCATTTTGTAACTGGCAGGGGGACAGCGATTTGCGCCTGTGACATGTAATGTGACAAGTAATTAGACCGAACTCCCGAGGTCGAGCCTTGGAAAAAGGCCTTGACAAGCGTACAACCGGGGGCTAATATTCGCGGAGTTAACGTTTACGTAAACGTAATCGTTACGGCGAATCTCGTGGTCAACATCCCCATGCGTCATCGGCTTCCCAAAGTTTGAATACGGGCTTGGCGCGCCGTCTTGGCAGCCACGAGATTGCGGCGATCTTCCTCAGACATAAACCCAGGTCAACGTTTCGTTAACGCAGAAACCTTCTTCAGGAGGCTTTATGAGAGCGCTAAATGGAATGGATCGGAAGAAGCACTGGTATCTCGGGCTATTGGTGATGCTTTTGAGCGTCGCGGGTTTCATGCCCGCAGTTGCCACGGCCCAACAGGCAACCGCAACGGTCAACGGCGTTGTCAAGGATCCGAATGGCGCTGCAATTCCAAATGCGCAGGTTGAACTCACGAACGTCAATACCGGAGTCGTGAGGAAAACAGCCACGAATGCCGACGGAGTTTACGACTTCCCCAGCGTCGTTCCCGGTAGCTACAGTATGCAGGTATCTTCAGGCGGCTTTGCTGCAGTGTCGCAGCCGCCGGTAACCCTTGAAGTCGGCCAGACTGCGACGTTCGATTTTCAACTGAAAGTCGGTTCAACGTCGAGCACCGTCACCGTGAACGCCGCAGCACCTACGCTGGAGACTTCGACCTCGGAGTTGGGCACAGTTGTGTCGCCGAAACAGATGAATGACCTGCCTCTGAACGGCCGCAATTTCACCCAGTTGCTGTTGATTACGCCGGGTACCGTGAACCTTAATACCGACCAGAATTCGGGGGGTGGCGGCGGGTGGAACGGTGCGTCGATCGGGCAGTTCAGTTTTCCGGCAGTGAATGGCGCGCGCAACCGCAGCAACATGTTCATCCTCGACGGCGCGAATGATCTGAACACGCTTTCGGGGACATACAACTATGCGCCCATCGTCGACGCCATTCAGGAGTTCAAGAGCCAGGGTCACAACGATCTGGCCGAGTACGGCGGCGCCGCCGGAGCCCAGGTAAGCGTGGTCACCAAGTCCGGAACCAACCAATACCATGGCACTCTCTGGGAGTATCTGCGCAACGAGGTAATGGATTCGCGCGGTTACTTTGAAAATGCCCGCGAGCCGCTGCGGCAGAACCAGTTTGGCGCGTCCGCCGGTGGTCCCCTCTCGATTCCAAAGCTGTATAACGGCAAGAACCGCACCTTCTTCTATGCGGCCTGGGAAGGCTACAGGTACGCCTCCAAAAGCGAAACCGGAGCGCTTGCGCCAACGGCTGCAATGGATGCCGGGGATTTCAGCGGCGTCGGCGCAACCATCTACGACCCGTTGACAACGACCCTCAGCAACGGCCAGTACACGCGCGAAAGTTTCACCCAGGAGTACAGTGAGCCGAACCCGGCTTATTGCAACGGCGACGTCAACTGCATCCCTGGCGCGGGCTCAAGCGCCGCCTACAGCCCAGCTGTGGGCTCGCCCAACCGGATCAGTCCTATCTCGAAGCTTTTCCTTTCGATCATCCCGACAGGCAGCGCGACTATTGCGAACGGGCAGAACATTTTCTACCCACAAAACACCGATTTCACCCAGGATTCAGGAACCATTCGGGTCGACCAGAACTTCGGCAACAACAACCAGGTCTATTTCCGCTACAGCCAGTTCGATCTGTTCAAGACGTCGCCGTCGGACACAATTGGCAGCGCTTTCGTGCATGTGCCCGGGCATAACTACATCGGTCACTGGACGCACGAATACAGTTCGACCACTTTCTCTGACGTGTACTTCGGCAGAAACTACGGATTTACCACCACCGGCACCTCCTGGGCCGGCGTAAACTCGGCATTTTTGTCGCAATTGCAAGCGGCCGGAATGTCCACTTACTGGATGACCCTGAACAACACACTCTATTCGCCGCAGTATACGGCGGGCAGTTACATTGGTTTGGGTGGCTCGCAGTTGCAGGGCTCCGGGTTAGGAGACGACTGGCAGTTTGGCGGCTCATTTTCGAAGATCATCGGTAGGCACACGATCAAGGCCGGCGCCGATTTTGAGACCAACAACTTCACCTCGCCGATCGCATACGCTCAAGACGATTTCGAGCCACAACAGACCTCAAGCCTAGGGTCAAGTAGCAGCGGCGGCAACAGCTGGGCGTCTCTGGTGCTCGGTTATCCGAACGCAGGCACCTACCGGAATATCTTCGAGGATGTCTGGGGCGGGTGGATCGACGGGATCTACGTCGAGGACCAGTTCAAGGCGACTCCCCGACTCACCATCAATCTCGGCTTCCGCAATGACTTGGTCTACACGCCGATTTATGGGACAGGCAAAGGCGGGAACTTCTACACGGGCAACGCCAATCCCATCACCGGCCAGTACGAGCTCAACGCACTGCCGCCGAACTGTTCGGCGACCCAGGGCGCACCCTGCATTCCGACGGGCAGCTTTACTGCGTCGAGCACGCCGGCTCCAGGCGGGCTTCCCGCGAACGCATACGTCAGCCCAACACTCCGCGTGATGAAGAACTCGCTGGCCGATTGGGCGCCCCGGCTCGGCCTGGCCTACCGCCTGAACGACAAGACCGTCCTTCGTGGGGCTTATAGCCGCTTTTACGATGCCTGGGCCACCATCACTCAGCTCTCGCAGAACTTCGGCGGGAACTGGCCGGCGGTCAACACCATCGATAACAGCAATCTGAACGCCGCACTTCCGACGGTTACGGCCGCCGATCCGCTGCAATTCGGCAACGGGGGAGCGATCGTTTATCCGATCAACGACTTCAGCCAGGTGAGCCAATGGATGGTGGATCCGAACTTCAGGACTCCGGTCTTCGATCAGTGGAACGTTGGCATCGAGCGGGAGTTGCCGGGCAATATGACTCTCGATGCGAACTACGTGGGCTCGAACGGCAGGCACGAAGACTGGGGTCCGGCCATGAACGTCCCTCAGCCGGGACCCGGCAACCAGCAAGCGCGCAGGCCATACCCCTACATGCAGCCGCAGTGGTTCGATCAGAGCGTCGGCAACAGCCGTTACAACGCTCTGCAGGTCACGGTGCAGGAACGCGCCGCCCATGGTGTTACTTTCCTGGCCGCTTACACGCTGTCGCACGCGAACGCCGACGGATGCAACCTGGGTGCAAGCTGCGACGAACAGAATCCATACGATAAAGCCAGCAGCTACGGCACCTCCGACCTCAACCAGACCAACGTGTTTACGGTTGCATTCACGGCGGCATCGCCATACAACAGGTCTCCCAGCAAGATGGTCTCCACTCTGGCTGGCGGATGGGCGCTGAATGGAATTGTGCAGGTAACTTCGGGGCAGCCTTACACCGTAACGGCGGGTGGCGACCCGGAGAACGTAGGCGGCATCAACCAGGAACGAATGAACATCGTAGGCAACCCGTTCGGGACCGGTACCCATACTCAGACGGAATGGTTTAATCCCGCCGCCTTCGCGGTGCCCGGGTACGCCTACGGCACTGAGAAGGTGAACCCATTCGTTTCGCAACACTACAACGATGTGGATTTGTCCCTGTTCCGCGATTTCCATATAGGACTCGGGGAAGCGCGATACTTCGAATTCCGAGCCGAATCGTTCAACCTCTTCAACAATGTTGTCTTCGGCGTTCCGGACACGACCAGTACCGACACGACATTCGGGCAAGTCTTAGGGGAGCGGTTGGGCCAAAACAACCTGCCTGCGACGCGTCAGCTACAGATGAGTCTGAAGTTCTACTATTAGCCCGGATCTACGGTTGCGGCTTGAATGGCATCACTACCGCGCGCAGCATCGCGGCAGTGATGCCATTCGCATAAGCAGTCTCGATCGATGCTGGTTAAAGGAACACGAATGAGGAATGCGTTTGACGCCGAAGATGCTGCGTTCCGCGCTGAGGTTTTCAGCTTGCGTTCGGCGCCGTTGGCTATGCGCAGCCCTTCGTGGAAGAGCAGTTGAACTTCGTCGACGGCGTTACCCTTTTGACTGTACAGTCTATTTTGAATGGGTCGCTGCATAGCCTGAGGAATGTTCTCTAAAAAGCTCAATGACTGTCACTAGTCGCCGTCGCTTTCTTGCCGCTGCCGCGCTTACTGTCACTGCAACCCGCCTGCGCGCGCGTGGCGAGGGCGTCGGGGCGCCGCCAATCAAATTCGAGGACGTTGCACAAAAAGCCGGCGTTCATTTTGTCGTCGAGAACAGCCCCACTCCGGAGAAACACCAGCCGGAGACAATGCCCGCTGGCGTCGCGCTGTTCGACTACGATGGGGATGGTTGGCTCGATATTTACCTGGTCAACGGCGCCGAGATGCCTACGTTGATGAAGACGGGCCCGAAGTACTGGAATCGCCTCTTCCACAACAACGGCGATGGTACGTTCACTGATGTTACCGAGCACGCCGGGGTTGCCGGTTCGGGTTATGGAATGGGCGCGTCGGTGGGCGATTACGACAACGACGGCCGGCCCGACTTGTTCGTGGCCAACGTCAACGGAAATCAGCTTTTTCACAACAATGGCGACGGCACGTTCGCTGACGTCACTGCGAAGGCGGGTTTGAGCGGCGCCATGTACGGCGGCCGCAAAATGTGGTCCATCGCGGCCGGCTGGTTCGACTACAACAACGACGGACTGCTCGACCTGTTTGTGGCAAATTACTGCCAGTGGGATCCGCGTTACGAGCCTGTCTGCATGGGCCTGGATGGCCGCGGTTACTGTCACCCGGACAGCTTCGCTCCACTTCCCAATACGCTCTACCGCAACAATGGCGATGGTACGTTTACCGACGTGTCTGCGGAGACCGGAATCTCATCGGTGCTGGGCAAAGGAATGGGAGTCGTGTTTGCTGATTACGATGGCGATGGCTTTACCGATGTGTTTGTGGCCAACGACAACAGCCCAAATCTACTCTTTCACAATCTGGGAGGAAAGCGATTTGAAGAGGTGGGTTTTCAGGCAGGCGTGGCCTACAACGACGAGGGAACGGCCCTTGCAGGTATGGGCGCAGACTTCCGCGATTTGAACAATGACGGTTTGCCCGACATCTGGCACACCGCGATCGAGAACGAGACCTTTCCATTGTTCATCAACGAAGGCAAAGGACTGTTTCGCAATGCCAGTCAGGTGAGCCGGCTTGCGAATCTGACCAGGTCGATGTCCGGCTGGTCAAACGGGATCGTCGATCTCGACAACGACGGATGGAAGGATCTGGTGGTGGCGCGCAGCAATGTGCTCGACAATATCGGGGAAATCTCAAGGCATTTTCGCTATGCTGAACCGAACTCGGTCTTTCGCAATCTCGGGAACGGGCAGTTTGAAGATGTGAGTGCTTCTGCCGGGGCCGACTTTACACGGCCGGCTCCGCACCGGGGGCTGGCGTATGGAGATCTCGATAACGATGGCCGGATGGACCTCGTAGTGACCGCTCTTGGCGCCCCAGTCAGCGTGTTCCGCAACGTCACCGAAACGCACAATCACTGGGTCCTGCTTAAACTTGTCGGAACGAAGAGCAACCGCATGGGCCTCGGCGCGCAGATTCGGGTAACCACCGACGATGGCCGAAAGCTCTATAACGAGGCAACGACCAGCACGGGTTATGCGGCTTCAAGCGATCCGCGCGTTCATTTTGGTCTGGGCACTTCGCGGGTGATCAAGGAAATCGAAATCCGCTGGCCATCGGGTACGCACCAGTTATTGCGCGATGTGACTGCGGATCGCATACTCGAAGTAACCGAGCCCCGCAATGGCAGCCAGCAATGATTGTGGCCAGGGTGGAACTCTACCCGGAGCGGATCCATCATGAAGCGATCACTCATTTGCTGTAGCGCAATTCTGCTATTTGTCGGCGCACGGGCCGCGGCGCAACTGCCGGACACTTGCAAACCGCCGGCGGAAGCTGCGCACCCGCCCGCCGGCACGCCGCCTGCAAGGGTCTATGACGCTATTGGCACCTGGTTCGCAGGGAAAGGAGATCTGAACTGTGCGGCCGCGGCGTTCAAACAGGCCTTGCGGTTGGAGCCGCGCCTGGCTGAGGCGCATTTCGATCTTGGGCTGGTTCGGCAAAGTCAGCAAGAGCCTGCGGCGGCAATCAGCGAGTTCCGGCTGGCACTCGAATACGATCCCGCACTGCTCGAGGCGCACTGTGCGCTGGGATCGGTCCTCAGTGACCCGTCCAAAGCGGAAGCCGAATTCAGCAAAGCGCTGGCGGTGAATCCGCAATTGGTATGCGCCCTCGACGGGATCGCTCAGGTTCTTACGAAGGAGAGACGATACGATGCGGCCATCGATGATTGGCGGCAGGCTCTCCGCATTCAACCGGACGCTCCGGATATGCAGCTGGCTTTGGCAACGGCGACATATAAGTCTGCCAAGGCCAGGCAGGCCGAAGGGCTGCCCGCTATCGATGGCGCCGACGTCGCCGACGCGATTCGGATGCTGACGGACTTGCTCAAGACCCATCCCGACATGACGGCTGCATATTTTACTCTCGGCAACATCTATGCGAACGAACGCCGTGACCGCGAGGCCGCCGATGAATACCGGGAGGTGACTCGCCGAGATCCCACCGATATGGTTGCGCTGGCTGCGCAGGTCAAGGCGCTCATCGACGCGTCGGCATATGGTGAGGCGCTTGCGCCCGCCCGCGATTACGTGCATCGGAAACCGAACGATCCTTCGGGGCACGTCATGCTTGGCACCGTGTACCAGCAACTTGGCGACTATGCCAAGGCAGAGCCGGAACTTGAACTTGGCGCCGCCGGTGCGCCCGATGATTTTGAGGCTCGATATCAGCTCGGACTGGTGTTGGCCCGTATGGGAAAACCCGATCGGGCCTTGCTCCAGTTGCAAAAAGCTATCGCGCTGAAGCCCGGAGACAGGTCAGCCCAGTACCAACTGGTCTCTGTGCTGCGTTCGCTTGGTCAAACGCAGGAAGCGGCGCAGTTAGTAGGGCAGTTGCGGAAGGAACAGGGCGAAGAATCGCTGAACAGCCAGCTTACATCGGAGGGAACCAAGGCGAATGACCTGCTGCAATCCGGAAATCCGGCAGAGGCAGCACAGATTTATCGCCACATGCTCGAAGAGAATCCAGACAGCGCCTGGACAGCTTATAATCTCGCGCTGGCTCTCGAAGCTACGAACGATATGAAGAGCGCTGAGGACACCCTCCGCAATGCCATCAACATTGACCCCAAGCGGGCCAAGATTCAGGCCGAACTGGGCCGGCTGGAATTAGCGAAAGACGATTTGCCGTCCGCGCAAAAGTGGCTCGAATCCGCACTCGATCTTGACCCTGAACTCGTGGAGGCGCGCGGAAATCTGGCCATGGTTTACGCCAGGAAGGGCGATCTGGTTTCGGCTGAAAAATTTCTTCGTCAGGCGATTGAAGACGATCCGCAATACAAGGAAGGCCATTTGAACCTGGGGTTGATTTTGGCCCAGCAGAACAGGAAATCCGACGCCGAGAAGGAGCTGGACAAAGCGGTCGCGTTGGCGCCAAAGGATCCCGCCACGTTGTCGACGGTCGGAAAAGCGAAGATGCAATTGGGCGAAGTGAGCGATGGAGTTGCGCTCCTTCGGCAGGTTGTAGATCTGGAGCCCGATCTGGCCGCGGCCCATCTGGATTTAGCGCTTGCGCTCGCCGACAGTTACGACCTGCCTGCGGCGCTGGCGCAAACCGGCGAAGCCGTCCGCCTTGCTCCACAGTCCGGAGTCGCCCATTTCTATCGCGGGCGAGTTCTGTTCGATCTGGGCCGCAGCAACGATGCGCAGCCTGAGTTCGAAACCGCCTGCCGGCTCAATGCACAGATGCCCGAACCACGATATTTTCTCGCCCTTATCGACAAACAGGAGGGCAAGTACGAGCTTGCAGCCGGTCTGCTTGAAGAGACCGTCAAACTGCAACCCAGCAACGTAATGGCCTGGTATATGCTTGGCCTATCTCGTGAGCAGGAATCTGAGACGGCGAAGGCAGTTGCGGCCTGGCGGAACGCGATCGAGATCGATCCGAAATTCAGCCAGGCGCTGTTCAGTCTGGCGCACGCGTTGCGATCTACCGATCAAGCGGAATCGGAGAAGTTGATGGCGCGCTACTTCGCTGTTCAAAAGGAGCGTCGCATCCTGGACCGCGCGGACACGCTCGCAAACAACGGTATTGAAGCGGCGTCAGCTCACGACTGGCCCGAAGCGATCCGGCAGTTGAAGGATGCAATTGCGGCGTGTGGTGAGTGCGCAGCGAAGGCCGATCTTTACAGGAAACTGGGCATCATCGACTGCCAGGCAGGCGACCTCGACAGCGGCGAAAAGGAACTGCTCGCCGCAAAGGCGCTGAAACCGGATGATCCAGTGACCCAGGCCGCCCTCGAGTTGGTCGCCCGGGCACGAAGTGAAGCGGCTGCTCCTGCCGACGGGAAGGCGCATTAATGCTGCCGAGCAAGAAGAATTGTCACGCGCGAAACTCTGCACCGGAGGGATGTTCCTTTTACGAAAAGAGTATTCACGCTTCGACTTGTTATGTTGCTTCTGAAGTGAATGCGCCTAAGCCGGTCGCCGCCATCGACATCTTGCCGATTGCCAGCGGTGACCTGCACCGGTAAGCGAATGATGGCTGTCGGCCGGCCCCAAGGATGCATAGACATGTACAATGCCACTATCGGAAACTTCAAACTCCACCTGCTGGGCGTGTGTAAGGAACGGCTTGGCCAATCGGTCCTGGTCGCCGCCATGCGCGAGGTCTCGAAAACCGAATTGCGAGGAATCTACATCTGTTTCTACGATCGCGGCGCTAAGTTCGTTGCCGGCGCAAATGCAGAACCGGACTTGACGGATAAGCAGATTTACGAACAACTGAATGAATCTGGCGCACTTGGCTATGGCCGTGTACGCCGGCAAGGCCGTGCCCGGAATCTTCCCCGAGTTGGGCGTGCGGGTAAATCGCCTCAGAGACTAACTCATTGGCCAACCTGCTCGATCCGCGAGGGGTCGCAGAGGTTGCCGCAAAGAAGACTGCAACGATGAATGTCCGGCTGAAGGATATTGCAAACGAACTCGGAGTGTCGGTGGTTACCGTGTCTCGCGCGCTGCGCGATCGGCCGGATATTGCCACCGAGACAAAGGCCCGTATCCTCGATCGCGTAAAGGAACTGAACTATCGGCCAAACCTCACAGCGCGCAGCCTGGTGACGGGCCGCAGTTCGCTTATTGGCTTCGTCGTTCCCGACCTGATCCATCCCTTCTTCGGTGAGATCGCCAAGGGGCTCTCCTCGGCCCTGCGCGAGAAGGGCTATTACGTGATCGTGGCGTCATCGGAAAGCGATCCCCGGCTCGAACAGGACGAAATCGAACACATGCTTGCCCACCATCTCGACTGCCTGGTTCTGGCATCGTGTCAGCAAAACAGCGAATGGCTGCGCAGAATCGGAGAGGCCGGCGTGCCGCTGGTTCTGATTGACCGCAGGTTCAGCGGCTTCGACTCCAACTTTGTGGGCGTAAACGATTACCATGTGGGCGAGCTGGCCACCAAGCATCTCATAGCCCAGGGCTGCCGGCGCATCGCGCACATCCGCGGGCCGGTCACCAGCGTGGGCAATAGCCGCGCCGAGGGTTATCGCGATACGCTCGAACGGCATGGCATAAAGGTGAGCGATGACTACATAATCTCCGCTGGCGATTCCTCCGAGTCCGACGCCGAAACCCGTGGCCGCCGCGCCATGGAAGCGGTCCTCACGCTTAAACCGCGGCCAGACGGCCTGTTCTGCTTCAATGACACGGTCGCGGTGGGCGCCATGTTCAAGGCCTTCGAGGCCGGCATGTCGATTCCAAAGAATCTGGCGATCGTCGGCTGTGGAAACTACCACTACAGCAGCAAGCTGCAGGTCCCTCTCAGCAGCGTGGACCAGCGCGCCGTCGAAATTGGCGAACGCACCGCGCGTATGATCTCCCATCTGCTTGGGAAAGAGGCGTCGAGCCGCAGCCGCAAGGTGGTGCTGCAACCTGAGCTGATCGTGCGGGCTTCGTCGCTGCTGAAGTAGCGGCGGTGTTACTGCAGTTGCCCTCGCTCCTCAGTGCCCTGCTGGGGCGCCTGTCTTGCCGGCCGCGGCTGGCGCCAGGCTGATGGAATCGGGACGGATCGGAACGCTCGATTGATAAGTGCAGTTGTACTCCCGATAGTGCGACGGAGACTGGGTGGGAATCGGAATCACCAGGGGCGCGAGCGGCTTTTGATCGAAATCGAATGCATCCGACATATCGCCGGCGCGGTCGTCCCGGGCGGTGAGGTGCTGCAGGTGAAAGCGCTCCTCAATGAAGCGGAGAATTGAACTAAAGTCGCCAGTCTCGCTGGTGACGTAACCAGATCTGGCATAGGGCGAAATGATCAGCAGCGGTACGCGCGGCCCATAGCCGAAGGCGTCCACCTCCGGCGGCGCAACGTGATCGTAAAAGCCTCCGTAGTCATCCCAGGTGAGAAAGACTACGCTGCTTTGCCAGTAAGAGCTCTTCATCAGAGCGTTGATAAGCCCGGTCACCCGCCACATCCCCTGGCCGATCGGCTCGGGAGGATGTTCGCTGTCTTGAAAGTCGGGGATGAGCCAGCTCACCTGCGGAAGCGTCCCTTCCCTGAGATCGCGGTAATACTCGGTCTCGTTCACCAGGCGCGCCATGAGCTTGGGATTATCGCGAATGCTTTTGAAACCGGGCAAGGGATTCCATAAGCCGAGTTGCTGCGGCTCGGGATCCTTGACATGACAGGGATCGGAGACCTTCAGCGGGCTACCGGTCGTCTCCACATAATACTTCCATGACACGTTCTGGCCGGCCAGCCGATCGACGACGGCTGCGAAGCTGAACCCGTCGGGATCGTCCATCACGTCTTCCAGTTGTTCCAACTCATGATCCTGGGAGCAGACATTTGAAGTCAGGCCGCCCGACTGCGCAGCAACCGTGTACAGGTGATTGGGCATGCTCGGGCCGTTCAGCGAAGAGAAAAAGCGGTCGGCCAAGGTGAAATGCCGCGCGTAATCCCAATAGCTGGGAATGTCGCTCCCGTCAAGGTAAGCCATCGTATAGGCGCTTCCCTCTGCCCAGACGAAACCATCCATCGTGCCGTGATCGTACGCGGCGTGAGCCGTATCCCAGGAATGATTCAGATCGCAGGCAGGCATGGGCGGACTGAGGTGGAAGGGCTTGACGCATTGGGTCGAACCCGGCAGGACGGGCAAGCATGTATCCGGCGGTACTCCGTCCGCGCCGGGATAAGTGCCAAAGTAGTTGTCGAAGCTGCGATTCTCCTGAATGATCCAGATGATGTGCTCGATCTTGTTCATGCCTGTCGGAGTCGCTGCGGCAGACATTTTCTGTGCCGCAAGGGCTTGCGTTGTGGTCACAACCATGGCCAGAGCCAACTGCGCTGCGAGCCTCAATCGCACGGTCCTCACTCCTGATGTTTTTAAGTTTGTGCACACTGCGCGTCAGGATGCACTTCGATCACGAACCACAATTCTCGATCTCATCCAATCCGCTCATCATCCCGGTTCGCAGCCGTCTCGATCGTGCGGCAGGGCCGCCCGGCTCGAAGGTACGCAAGGATGTCTCTTACCGAATCCGAGACAGCGCCATGCTACTGAACACGCACGAATCAGGTCAAATCGCGGGCCCGCAGCGGACGAACTTGGCAATTGACTCGAACACATGGGTCTACATGTATGTGCGAGGGAACTGCGGATCATTGTGTGCCTCCGTGAGAACGGATGAAAGCCCGATGGAATGCATGGTCAGGGATATCGACGCAAGAGCCGATGCTGTTGTGGTTATTTGACCGAGATGCTGAGGCGCTGCCGGAGTAAGCCGCGAAGCGGCTCGCCGGACCAGTATCAAGAAAGTAAAATCGCACTCGAAAATAATTCCTCGTAAATTCGCCAATAAAAGCGCATTTTGAGGCTATAGAGGGCGTTTTCGGGGCTCTTCTCGCGTACGGATGTAACAGCATTCTCTTTGTTACATTCTGGCAAGCGATTGAATTAGTAATGCGTTATATGGAGGAGAGCCGGTTGCTTTTCTAATTACCCCGGGGGAGGGGGTGGGGGGATTTATTTTCTAGTAAACCTCGCTCCATTTTCCACTTAGGCGGTAGGGTGGGGCTGGAGGACTCACTGGAGACAGTATGGCAGATGCGGGGGTAATTGCATGCAAGACAGTTGTCAGTTGTCAGAAAAGGCAGCGGAGTCACCAGGGTTGGCGCAGTTAGCGGGGTTAGGCATCTCGATGAGCGCCTGTCATCCCCAACTGAGAACGGAAACGCACATGTCCGACAAGGCAACTATTCGGCCAAGTGGTTGTTGGCTTCTGCCGTGACAGCTAGGGTTGTGCGCGGTCAGGCTGACACAGTTTCGAGTTGCCGAGATCCGGACGTCGGCGCTTCAAAACCTCCTGAGCTTCGAAGATTGCGCCCGGCGAATGCGCGCCGTCGCGGCTGAACATACCCTGAAGCAGATGCACAGTGCTTTCGCAAACGAAAGGCGCTAAAAAGGCGCAAATGTTGCTCCCACGCGCCGTGATGCGGCGGCATGTTTCGTCACGCCTTACCGCTGCATCCACCACAAACGCTGCGCCGAGCGATGAAGGGATTAGGCTGCAGGTACTTTTACAAATCAATTGAACGGTGGCGTTGGCGATAGCCTGGCATTCGGATTCTTCCAAAAGAGTACGCAACGCTCTTTGCGGATATGTCCAATTCATACGGTGGTATTGGTCGATACCTTCGTCCAATAGACCCGTCGTCGAACTTCTGGCACTCTTGCTTTGGACGGTCGCTCGCCCTGACATGGAAATGACTACCAGGTGGATGGCTCAAGAAGACCGATTGAGAACACACGCGTGACTGCGCTTATTCGTTTTGAGAGGAGAGTGAAATGGCATCAAAAGGAAAAGTCTTAGTGCTAGTTTCGAGCGGACATGGCTTACCGCTGAAAAATGGCGGGTGTTATCGCGGTGCCGGCTATTACCTGAACGAGTTGACGGTTCCTGTCCGCGCCCTCATGCAGGAAGGCTACGAGATCACTTTCTCCAACCCCAAGGGCAACACGCCGCAACTGGATCTCCATTCCGCTGTCCCCGACTTCTTCGGCGGGGATGAGGGCAGGCTCCATGACTATTTCGAATTCCGCGACAGCCTGACTGGCCTCAGAAATCCAACTCGCATCTCGGATGTCGTTGCATCAGGCCTCGATCAGTACGACGCTGTCTTCGTTCCCGGCGGCCATGGTCCGATGATCGATCTTCTCGATGATCCCAACGCGGGCATCGTGTTGAGGCATTTCCATGAAACATCCAAGCCTACTGCGGTGCTCTGCCATGGCCCGATTTCACTGCTTTCCGCGCTTCCCGAATCGAAGGAGTTTGTTGCCGCGCTGTCGGCCGGCGATACCGCTCGAGCACAGGCCAAGGCCAAAGGTTGGATCTATGCCGGATATAAGATGACGATTTTTTCGACGGCGGAAGAGCAGCAGCGGGAACCAATTGAGATTGGCGGTAAGGTTCTCTTCTACCCGGACTTTGCCTTGCGCACGGCCGGCGGTGACGTGAGTGTGGTCGATCCGTGGCAGAGCTACGTCCTTCAGGATCGCGAGTTGATCTCGGGTCAGAACCCGTTCTCGGACGAAGCGCTTCTGAAGCTTCTTCTACCGGCACTCGAAGC
>DATJSB010000193.1:0-27696 GCA_035504315.1 Occallatibacter sp. | reverse complement strand
GTTTTGAAAGGGCACGGCTTCAGCCGTGCCAAAAGAACCCCCCGAATCGACCGGGCTTTAGCCCCTGGGGGACCCATTATGCTGCACTCTGAAACCACCCCTCCGTGGCTGAAGCCAGAATCTTCCTCTTGCGCCTGATTCGGCACGGCTGAAGCCGTGCCCTTTCAAAACATAATCTTCCCGCATCTTGAAATGCGATTGCCCAGTGGCGGCTCAATGAGCTTGACAGTTTACGGTAGGAATGAATCGTGTTGTTAACCGTGAAAACGTGATCCCGAACACTGAAAGAATCGGCGTGACGGTGTTCAATTATTCCCATCGATCCCAGATCTCGAGGGCGCTGATGGGTATCGAATAATGGAATTAAAGCAGATAGTTATTTAGCTTTCCAGTTGTCGAACCGGTTTTTGCCCCGATGTTAGTGACCCGAACGAACTTGCATTCGTTCTGTTTCGACTGTTGGAGCAATCATGCCGTCCCTTCTGGAATTAGCCGCACATCATTCGCAACCATCTCATATCGCTTCAACTTCACGGCATCGCGTCAGTTCTCTGATAGTTGTCCTGCTCGCCGGTCTTGTGCTTGCTCCAGTCGGCTTGTGCCAGACACCCGCTCCCTCATCGCGCACCGCCAATCAATCCACGCCTGAAACTCCGAAAACGAGACACGATCCGACTTCAGCAACCGTCGCCGATGGGCGAGAGTACGAGCGCCCGCTGACAGCATCGGGCGCCACAGCCCCGTCGGCCACCGGCGCGCGTTCCACACACCCTGACGCACCTCAGCCATTGTCCATGTTCGATGCCCTGCCGCGCCCTCTGGCGCCGACCACAACCACCGTGGAAGTGCACGCCGCCGGCCAGGATCTTGAGACCAGCCAGCCCGAAGCGTTTCAAGCCGGCGGCCAGGAGATTGTCTCCAGCGCGGGCACCTTCGGAGATCTATCGCGCTACGTAGGAACGCTGCCCGGCGTAGTCACCACCAGCGACCTGAGTAACGAGTTTCTGGTCCGTGGCGGACACCCCATGGAGAATCTCTTCCTCGTGGATGGCATCGAGGTACCCAACATCAATCACCTGGCCACCATGGGCACAACCGGCGGCTTTGGCCCCATGATCGATAGCGCCGTCGTTCAGGGCATCGAAGTTCACACCGGCGGTTTCGAGGCCCGCTATCCCGAACGCCTTTCCTCTGTAACCGAGATCACGACGCTGAACCACCAGCATCTGACCGCGCATGCGGAAGGGGATGTGGGGATTGAGGGGCTTGGCGGACTCGCCGAGAAGGCGATCGACGCAGGCGATCTGCTGGTCTCCGCGCATCACGGCATTCTCGCAGTGTTAAACGATTTCGGCATCAATGACTTGCCCTCGTACACCAACGAGCTGGCGCGCTACCGCCATAACGATGCATCGGGGAATCGATGGACGGTCCTGCACCTCGCCGGCTGGGACTCTTACCAGGTCACGCCTTGCGCAGCCGATCCCCTTGAGACCAGCAGCCTCGATTCGCAGTATTCCGGATGGCGTGAGACAACCGGAGTCCAATGGCAGCGCGTGAATTCCGCGCGCTCCTTCGGCGTGGCCACTCTCAGCGACTCCCAAGAGGTTCAACATATTAACCAGCAGGATCAGATTCTCAATCCGGCTGACATCGCTTCGATTGTCACGGACTGTCCGCTTCCGGCCAGCCTGGTTCAGGCGACACCGGTCTACATGGAAAACTCCAACGACGGGTTTGACACTGCGAGCTACCACTTTGAGTGGGGCGATTCCCGCTTCGCATTGTCCGCCGGAAGTTCCTTTTGGCTCAAGCGCCCGCATTACCAGATCGAACAGCCCGTAGGCGCCTACTCGCCTTACTCCGTCGAACCGATGCGGGTCGATTCCACCTCCTTTGCATCGGACTTCTCCATCGGCGAGAGCGGAACCTACGCCCAGCTCACGGCCACTCCGCTCAAAATGCTCTCGGTAAGCGCCGGAGGACGCCTGCAAACATTCGCGTTCGGAGACCACGCAACCTTCACTCCGCGGCTCAGTCTGCGCTACGGCCTGGGGGAGCATGTCGGTTTGCACGCCGACTTCGCCCGCTACGCCCAGTTGCCGCCCTATGTATACCTGTTGTCGTACCCAGCAAATCGAACCATGCTTCCCATGCGCGCAACCCA
The DNA here is from genome assembly GCA_035504315.1 of Occallatibacter sp. Classification (GTDB taxonomy): domain Bacteria; phylum Acidobacteriota; class Terriglobia; order Terriglobales; family Acidobacteriaceae; genus Telmatobacter. Next base: position 25,529 of record DATJSB010000193.1, on the reverse strand, counting down.
CCAGATCGTGGGCATGGACGTCAGCGGATTCCTTTCCTCCGAGATTCACATCGAGGCTTACAACAAGGCCTACTCCGACATCCCTGCCTCGACCGAATATCCGTCCGTTAACCTGCACGACATGGTCGATATGCTGGGCCAGCAATTTGTCTGGCTGCCGATGAACAGCGGCGCTCGCGGCGCCTCCTCCGGCATTGAGCTTTCCGAGCTCACCCGACTTCACTCCAGCCTTGTGGTGCGCGGATCAATCGCCTATTCGCGCGCCATGTTCGCGGGCCTTGACCATGTCGCGCGGCCCAGCAACTTCGATCTCCCCTGGATTGTCAATGCCGCCATGCTCAAGCAGTTTGGGCGCGGCTATCAGCTCGCATCCAGGTATGGATACTCCACCGGGCGTCCCTATACTCCCTACGATCTCCCCGATTCGTTCGCTCAGAATCGGCCCATCTACGACGTCACTGAGATGAACAAACTGCGTGTTCCATACTATGGACGATGGGATGCGCAAATGAACAAGGATGCCTTGGTCGGCCATCTGCATCTCGAGATCTATGCCGGGGTCGACAACCTGCTTAACCGGGAAAACTTCCTCGCTTACGTATGGCTGCCCCGTGCGACGTGCCGGCAAGCAGCGCAAAAAGTCGATGAGCTCTACCAGATGCCCATCTTTCCCAATGCCGGTCTTCGGTACATCTTCCGCTGATCCCCCATAGTCAGCGCCGCCACGACGGTCTCCATGCCAGCGCGTCACGCTGCCTGTCGGGAGACGTTCTTCAAGATACCGCGCATGCGTGCTGAAGGAGCGTGAGCGCTATGTAGACCCCATGTTGAGCGACGAGTCATAATCCGCTCTTCCAAGATGCCCGACCGGTCCCGGAGGAATTGACCGCAGCAAATGACGAGGTCCATACTGCGATGAAGGCGTCGAGTGCGATGATCTCAGGGAACAGGATGCTTCCCGGGGAAGTGTTGATGCGCAGACTAGCTGGCATCGGGTTTGCTTTGGCCCTTGCGCCGATGTCCTTTTGCCAGGCGAAGAATGGTGTGCATACCGGAGATCCGTCCTCTTTTACGATCACCATAGAGAAGCCGGTATACGCCAATGAGCCAATCTGGTTACGCGCCTTAAATGGGCCGATCGAGAATGTACGGTATCCTTTTAATTCTTTCATCGGTGACTTCGGCTGCAACAATCTGGAGGTGCGGCACGATGGAGTCTTGCTTACCCCGCATACGATTCCGTTCACGGCTATACAGCGGATCGGTCCTGTCTGCGGCTCATCGGCGCCCGCTGGCTCTCCTCAGGGCCGGCTCCCTCTTCACATCCTCTATCCGTTGACCCAGCCAGGCACCTACTCGGTCCGATGGACGATTGAATATCCCGATTTCGCGCATGGTCCTTCCCCTGGCCTTCGTCCCATTGCGGAATCGCAGTGGTTGACATTTACCGTCCTGCCTGCGACGGCGAAACAGCGCGAGGAATGGGTTAGCCATCTGCTCGCCAATCCGCCGAAAGATCCTGGCCAGGTTGCCGGCGATTTCCTTCCTTCGCTGGTTGCCGATGCGCCTGATGGGCGCGTTCTCCGCGTTCTTGTGCGATACCTCTACGCTGAGAATCAAATCGTTGCCGGCGAAGCGGCCTCGGCGCTGGAACTGTTTCCTCAGTCAGAAGTGATGCGCGCCGTAATCGCGGCCATGGAGGAACACGGACCAAGCGACCAACTCGCATACTATGCCACATCTCACAAAGGTTGGACGCTCGCGGATGAAGAGCAGGTCGTTCATGCCGCAGTCAGATACCTGAACCCGCCGCATACGCGACCGGTAGCTGAGGTCAATCCGCCGGAAGATCCGTTCATGCAGCAAAATCCGCTCAAGCCGGAACTTCCGACCGCGACGTCGGCAGCGATCAAGCTGCTCGCCTTCATCTTTTATACCCCGAACCATGCATGGCCATCCGACAGCAATTTAAACGCATGGACAGATGCGCAAGTGCTTCGGGCCGCACCGAAGATCATGACAAGCGCAGATACAACCGCGGTGCAGGAGCTGGCCGAATACCTCGGATCAATGCAACCTTCTGTTGATGCCCACGAGCTTTTGCTTCGAATTGCAGATCGGGACGATGTCGCGGGAGAACAAGCCAAAATCTGTCTCGGATGGCATCGGCCAAACTGAAAGCGCAAACCTTGAGACCTGGGTATTGCGTGAACCAAAGAGTGAATCAAGGGTGCGGAGTTTGATTCTGGGGGGGCCAGTCGCGTTTTCTGTGCGGCCTTCCAGCGGTCGGGTAGCCAGTCCGGGCGGGTGTCGCACCCTAAGTTTTCAAAATCTTAACCGGCGCACCACTGAGGGTGCCCCATCCTTCGATTTTTTCTATCGAAGGGTGGGCTGGGACGAACCCCGTCCTTCGGGTGGGTGGCGCACCGTAAGTTTTTAAAATCTTAACCTGCCGCACCGCCGCAGACAATCCCCGGTCAGATCCCGGCAATCTGCCCTCTGCTCCCTGCTCTCTGATCTCTGATCCCTGCCCTCTGCTCCCTGCTCTCTGCTCCCTGCTCTCTGCTCCCTGCTCTCTGCTCCCTGCTCTCTGCTCCCTGCTCTCTGCTCCCTGCTCTCTGTTCTCTGATCTCTGCTCTCTGATCTCTGCCCTCTGCTCTCTGCTCTCTGATCTCTGTTCTCTGCTCTCTGCTCTCTGCTCTCTGCTCTCTGATCTCTGTTCTCTGTTCTCTGTTCTCTGTTCTCTGTTCTCTGCTCTCTGCTCTCTGATCTCTGTTCTCTGTTCTCTGTTCTCTGTTCTCTGTTCTCTGCTCTCTGTTCTCTGCTCTCTGCTCTCTGTTCTCTGTTCTCTGTTCTCTGTTCTCTTTTCTCTGCTCTCTGCATTTAATTTCCACTCTTTCCTGCATACTGAAAATGCATGACCTTCCATTCCAACCCGGCGCCCCGTTACTCTCTGGTAATAATCCCCTGTCCCTTGATGGCGAGAAATATAACTCCCCCACCCCCTCCCCCGGGATAACTAAAAAGCCAATAGTATCGCCTCTTGCAACCCTCAATAAATCAACCATTTGTAAAAATGTAACAAGCAAAATTTGTTACAAAAGGCGCTTTTCGAGCTCCCGAAGGCAACACGCTAAGTCCTTTTGAATCTTCAGTCACTCAATTCTGGGCTCCGAAAATGGCGAAATTGACGTAGCGCCTCGACGCCGCCTACACGCCCCTGCCGAGCACGCTCTTCAACAGCACCGACAGCCCGTTCCACGCAATCTGCACGCCGATCGCCAGCAGAATGAATGCGACCACTCGCAATATTCCGCGCACCGTCGAAGGAGCAACGGCCGACGTCAGCCTGGGCGCGAAGGCATAACACAGATACACCAACAGGCTGAGCACAACCACCGCCAGAAAAATGCCGATATGCCCGAGCAGATTCTGCACCAGGTTGGGATTCGAAACATGCGCGCTCAGCGTCAGCATCAGCACCAGCGTTCCCGGTCCTGAGGTCACGGGAAAGGTGAGCGGATAGAACATCATCTGTTCGAGCTTATGTCCTGCGTCGCCGGCTTTAGCCGCCACATCGCTGTTTTTGAACTGAACATCGGTTTGCGTCGCCGGGGCATTCAGCACCGACCAGCCAATGGCCGCAATCACGATCCCGCCCGATACTTCCACCACGGGAATTGAGATGCCGAAGAAGCGCAGGATCGCCGATCCGGTCACCTCGATCACCACCAGAAAGACGACGTTGTTGATGGCGATCTTGCGCGCGAGATACTTGTAAGAGCTCTGAGGAATATCCCCTACGATCCCCATCAGGCTCAGCGCAGATCCCAGCGGGTTGATCATCGGCAGCAACGCGCTGAACGCGAGCGCAAATGTCGTCCAGATCAGCAAAAGTCTTCCTCCCTGCAGCGTTTTCGGCCGAAGTATTTGAATTGCCGATGCGGCCAACTGGCACTTTCCCGGCCCCGCGCTTCCTTCTTCAAGAAAGGTCCGCCTTGCATGGTGCCGATGTGTCAACACAGCGCCGGAAACGCTCTTTGCCGCAGGCCTGGAGAACAGTTTACCTGTCGCACCGGCCCAGGCTTTTCAATGCTCCCGAATTGCCGTGTTCACCTCGGCATTTCCCGGCAAGGCTTCTCACGAATGCTGCCTGGTCTGCTTGATCGCGTACATGGCCGCATCGGCAGCGCTCAGCAGGCTGTCGCGAGTCGTTCCGTCCGCGGGATACAAGGCGATTCCGATGCTTGCCGATCCCTGCACCGTGCAGCTTTCCCAGGTAAAGGGCCGCTCAAAGCAGTGCTCCAGCCGCAGGGCAATCTCCTCTACATCGTCGCGGCTGTGCACATGGGGCAGAATCACGGCAAACTCGTCTCCGCCCAGCCGCGCCAGAATGTCGCCGGGACGCAGTTGATGCTTCATGCGCATGGTCACTTCCTGCAGGTACAGATCGCCGAAGCTATGCCCGAACTGGTCGTTGACCTGCTTGAATTCGTTCAGGTCGATATAGAGCAATCCGAAGATGCCGGCCGATTGCCGCGCGGCCTCGATCGCGATTTCGATCTGCTTCTCGAACGAGAACCGGTTATGAATGTCGGTGAGCAGGTCGAACTCGGAGCGGTGCACCAGATCGGAGTAGAGCCGCGAGGTCTCAATGGCCAGCCTCGCCAATCCGGCTGCCTGCGCCAACGGTCCGGTTTCAACCGCGCCCGCCGCGGTGTGCGGATGGAAGGCGGCGCAGATGACACCCAGCGCAGGCCCGGTGCGGCTCGGAATGGGATGCTGGACAACGCGCAGTCCGGTGAGAGCGCTCTCTGACAGACGGTTTCCCAGCGTGGCGCCGTCCTCCACCTGTATCCAGCACGGCGCCCCGCCCAGCCGCGCCGAAACCAGCTCGTTGATGCTCTCCAGAATCTCTGCCAGCGGCCGGGAGTTGTTGATCTCCTCCAGAATCTCCCCGCGCCGCCGCTCCAGGTAAGCCACGGCGGCGTTGCGGAGACGGGCCTTGCGCTCAGTCCATATCACCCGGATACCGAAGATGAAGATGACAGCGAGCAGAATTTCGACCAGCCGCGTGAGGTTTTTCACATTCAGCCACGACGGTCTGGCTACCACCTCGAGGTCCGCGAAGGAACGCAACAGGACTTGGAAGCCGGCCGGGCCAGCGAATGGATTGGAACCGTACGTCACCGATGAAATGCCGGTCACTCGAACCGTGGCCCCCACCGGAACGTGCTTCATGGGCGGCAGCTCGAAGCCCAGATCTTCGTCGGTGTGCCGATATAGTACCGAGAAAAGTTGGCCGCCGGTGGTGAGCACATACTCATCCTGATACTCGTCCCGGCCCTCCTTCACCACCTGGCCTTCAATCGAAATCAGGTTGAACGCTTCCGTGCCCGAAGTCAGCTCGTCCCATCCGATTCTTTGCGGCGCAATGGGCGATCGCTGGTAGCTGTCATCCACCTCGGCGGCAGCCAGGGTCAGCACGCCGCTTCGCACCGCGGGATAACCCAGCGCAGTTGCGCGGTCGCCGATGTTGAGGGGCTGTTCGTCCTTGGTCTCGATCCACAGGCTCTTTTCGCCGTCCTGCAGCACCACCGCTGCGCCGGGAAGGTAGTACGTGATGGTTCCCTCCACGCGCACCTCTTCCGATAGGTCGCGAACATAAGAATGCGCAAGGATCCCGTCCATCGGGGTAAGCGGAATCGATTCACGGCCGCTGGGAGGCGCTTTGAGAATATTCACGTCCGCGATTGCAGGTACTTTCAGAATGATTCCCGTCAGTTGCTGTTTGCTGTCGAATTTTCCTGACGTGGTACCGGCCACTTCAACCTGGGCGCCGCGCAGTTTCTCCAGCATGTCGCCGTCGCTGCTTTTGATGATGGCGTCGACGAACCCACCGTCCATCAGGATCTCCAGGTAGATGCTGGTTACCTTCCCGTATGTAACCAGGTCGGCGCTCCTCACCTTTCCGCGCACGCTCACGCGCACGCAGTCAAAGTCGCCGCCAACCAGCTGCGGGTAGCTGGCGGGCACCGGCGCCGGCACCGCTTCGTGGCCGACGACGGTAACGCTTTCGGCCTCGATTTCAGGGCGAAAGCCGGAGTGGGTCTCTCCCCGCACCAGAACGCGGTCGCCGGGCGTCAGCGTCACGTTCGCCGGAGCGTCAACATATATGGCCAATCCGCCATCCTGGACGAAAAGACCTACGCTGCCCTTGATGTGGTAGGTGACCGTCGCCTCGAAGGCCACAGGAATGGATTTTGCTGCCTCATCGTTATTCAGCGAGTGAAGCGCGGCCAGGGAAGTAATGGTGTCATGCGGAGCGGCAACAGCATGTACGGAGCCGGCGGTAACCATCGCCACGCCAAAGACGCACCCGCAGAATCGGAACCACGCCAGGATTCGCGCGCCGTGATGCCGGGTTCTGCGCCTGTGGCTCATACAACCACACTCTCTACATCTCAATTTCTCAAAAACGGCTGCGGTAGTGTCAACGCAAATCGCTATCCCCGTCAAATACGGCCCTGCTTTGGCCGCGGCGTGAGAAACACACCCTCCCTCCGTCTTATCGGCGGAGCGCTCTCTTGTCTTGAACTTCAGGTCGGTGATGGTCCGGCCGCCCGGAATCGGAGCTCAAATGCGCCAATCTTGCACTTGCCCGGCCAGCCGCAATACCATTCACTTAATCGGCGGCTCGCAATCAGAACCATGTGGGTGCCCCAACCTTTTCGCGCTTTTTGCGAGAAGGGTGGGATTGGCCGACGCTTCCCCGGCATGCAAGTTCCCTAAGTGAACAGCATTGCGGTCAGCCGCACGGAATCAGGCATTTGATAATTGCCGCCAAGCTCACTTTTTCAGCGGCACATCCAGCACCTGCACTGAGTATGCCGGCGCATCGTAGTTCAATGCGCTGCCCGCAATCTCGAGCGGCTTTTCGACCGGCACGATGCTCGTTGGGTGGTCGATCGTGTTGGTGGCCGTGGTGTCCTGGCCGCTCAGCACCGTCAGCTTGCCTTCAGCACCGGGCGCCGCGCCGGGAAATCTGATTTTCACCGGTTGCGCGTCTGACGAGGCATTCACCAGCTTGATGTACAGCCGCTTCTTCGCCGTGTCTTCAGTCACCGAGTAGAAAAATCTCGGCCCTCCGCCATCCGCTTCCGACGCCGGCTTTTGGTCGCCGAGCTTCGCGGCAAACATCACTTGCGCGTAGTAACTGGGCGAGCCGTAGCTGCGCAGCGCGTCGTAGCCGATCAGGTCGGGAACCCACTGCAACGCGCCGGGGCTCACATTGACGAGCAGCGGCGCATACGCAGCCATCACGATAATGTCGCTGTTGCGCTCCATGCCTGTCATCCACGCGGCATCGCCCAGCGCGGCGCCCAGGTTTGGCGTCGGCGTGCCCTCGCGCGTCGCCCACTCGCCAACAAAAATCTTCGGTCCGCTGCGGTCGGTCTTGTCGTAGTGCCCCACGTCGTTAAAGAACTGCGTCGCTCTCAGGTAATAGTGCTCGTCAAGAACATCGGGCTTTTCGGTTTTCACGGGCGCCGTGGCGATCAACTGCAGGTCGGGGTACTTCGCCCGAATGGCCTTCGCGAACTGCGCAAACCGTGCATCGTAGCTGCCCGACCGGTCAAACCAGTCCTCGTTGCCGATCTCCACGTAATTGATGTGAAACGGCGCCGCATGACCGTCGGCCGCGCGCTGCGCACCCCACTTCGTATCGGCGCTGCCTGTCGCATATTCAATTTCGTCGAGCGCGCTCTCGACATACGGCTCGAGATCGGGGCCGGGCGTCACGTGCTGCCCATGCAGTGAATAGCCCGCATAGACCGCAAGCACCGGTTGCATGTGCAGGTCCTCGCACCACTCCAGGAATTCGAGCAGCCCAAAGCCGTCTGTCGACCAGTACTCCCAGGGGCTTGGATGGCCGGGCCGGTCGACCAGCGGGCCCACGGTCTTCTTCCAGTCGTACCAATCTTCGATGCGATCGCCCTCCAGATAATTCCCGCCCGGGAAGCGCAAGAATGCCGGATGCATCGCGGCCAGCTTTTCCATCAGGTCAATTCGAGTGCCGTTGGCCCGATTGCGATAGCTCGGCGGAAAGAGCGTGGCCAGACTCATCCACAACGATCCTGGATGGGCAACCGTGAGTTCGAAGTGATTTGCCGCCGACACCGCCTCAACCGCGCCGGTCTTGAGCGTGAATTTGTGTTCCGACCACGCCGTCCCCACGTCCGCAATCTGCGCCGACGCCAGCACCTTCCCGCTCTGATTGGCAATCAGCCGCACTGTTACCGGTCCCAGGTCAGCAGCGTCTGTCTTTGCATAAATCGATCCGTGATAGGTCGTGTTCGGCTTGACCGCGATTCCCCAGAACCCGTCATTCAGCACGCCTGCGGGACTTTTTGCGCTGGCGCTGTCCACTTCGAGGTGCAGGCTGTAAGGCAGCGCCGCGCTGGGGCCCGTGGTGCGGTCTTCAGTCATTTTGGCCTTCGAGCTGCCTTTCTCGACCATGTACCAATTCAGGAGCCCCGACCAGTCGCTCCGGAATGTTTCGTTCTGGAGCAGTTCGGAATAGAGTCCGCCCTCGTAAGAGTGGTTAATCTCTTCGGTCATCAACCCATACAGCGTTGGACTTACCTTTGCCACCAGTTGATTGGGGTGAATCGTCAGGCTGGCAGGCGCATTCTGCGCTAGGGATATTTGAGCGGTCAGCCCCACGGCCAACAGCAAAAAAACTAATCCGGGACGGGCACACATATTGACCAACCTCAATCATCGATTATCGGATTTGAGAAAACGGTTTCCAACCCGCGTACAGCAGTTGCCGGTTTAAGGCGGCGCGAATGCTGGTTTTCTGAGCAAACGTATCTTATCACTTCAGCTTGCCCGAGCCGCCCGTCACACGGTCTCGATCGCGCTGATGCCTGCTGCTATGTCCTTGGTCAGCTGCCCGGCCTCGGGATAGAAGAGCCGCCGTTCGCGTGCAGGAAGTCTCTCCAGCAATTCGCTGTAGGTCGCGAATTCGCATCCCGCAAAGGCGGGAAATCCCGCGGTATCGGCGATCGCGCAACTCATCTTCACCAGCTCCGAAAGACCCCATGCTCCGTCGGTCCGGCGCGGCGTGTGATGGCCCAGCACCACCTCTTCAAACTCCGCAGGCAGCTTCCATCCGGCCAACAACCTCTGCCCGGCCTCGCAGTGGTCCCATCCAAATAGCCCGCGTTCGCTCTCGAGTATGCTCCCCGCCGGCCCCGAATGCGATTCAAGCAGCGCGGCGTAGTCTTTCGGTTGAATCACAGTCAGCGCGATCCGGCCAATGTCGTGCAGAATTCCCGCGGTATAGGCGGTGTATTCGTCTACCAGGCCGCCCGCGGCCAGCTTCTGCGCGATCATCCCGCATGCCAGGCTATGCCGCCACAACGCGCGCATGGCAGGCTGGTTCATCTGCTTGCCAAGATAGGCTCGCACGCCCACCGTGATGCACATCCCCTGCAGCGTGTCCGCACCCAGCACGGCAATCGCCTGAAGAATGCTCCTGGCCGGGTAGCGCGGAGCGTAGAGCGCCGAGTTGGCTACCGTCAGCACTTCGCTGGCAAACGCCGCGTCCGAGCTGACCAGGTCGCACAGTTCGTGAAGCTGCACATTTTCGTTCGTCACCAGTTGCAGAACTCGAACCGCCACCTTCGGAAAAGGCGGCAGGCGAAGATATGCCCACGGCATGTTCGCCGGCTTTTTATTCCCCGGCTTGGAACGTGCCGGCTCGTTTTCTGCCCGACGATCCGGATTCGACTTGAAGTAAACCTGTCCCACGATGCCTGCCTGCGGTCCCCGCCGAGAGCTTTACGACCGTATTCTTCTCTTCGGCTCGATTCGATCATTTCTCTAGAGTCAACTCGCATCTTGATTCGTTGATCGGAATTCCGGAGCTCATTTTTAGGAATTCCTCAACAAAATTCGCGCAAGAATTCCCTCTTCCTCCGTTCCTCTGGCAGTGCCCGGTTCAGTCTGCGCCGGCAAAAACAAAGATTGAGGAGCGAATCATGAAAAATCCACTCAGGTTCCTTCTGGCTGCCGTAGTGTTTGCGGCACTGGCTGCTTTTGCCGGCAAAAGCTTCGTGACTGCAGCCGGTGGCCCGGCGTCGGGAATCGGCGCTTATCGCGTCCTGGCTCCCATCGAGAGCGGCCATCTTCTGCTGTTTCCCGTGGTCCGCACCGGCGGCGAATCCCCCGCTGAAACTCCCTTCATCACTCTCGATGAAGGCCTTAAATCAGGCCAGGTCGAGGTCACCGAAGCCGGCAACGTTCGCGGCCTGGTGAGACCCCGCGGCGGACCCAACGGCCAGATCGCCCCCGGCAACTGGTCGCCGTCTCAGTATCGGGGCGACCAGGTCAATACGCTGGTGCTCGTCAATCACTCCAAAAAACCTCTCCTGCTCCTCGCCGGTGAGATTGTCACCGGTGGCAAACAGGACCGCGTAATCGCGAAGGATCGCATCGTTCCTCCCGACGCCGATCCCATCGACCTCTCGGTCTTCTGCATCGAACCCGGCCGCTGGACCGGCAGTTCCGATAATTTCGGCTCGTCGAACAAGGCGGCTGCAGAGTCATTCATGGTGCAGCCGTCGGTTCGCCTCAACGCCATGGCAAAACAGAACCAGCAGGAAGTGTGGAACTCGGTCGACGGCGCCATCGGGCAAATGGCCGTTGCGGCCGCGCCTCCACGGGCAAATGGGGCGCCGGTTGGCTCGGCTTCAGAAACTGTGACCGTCGAAGCCTTGGCGGGAACACTCAACACCACCAGCTACGCCCGGGCGATGCAGAACAGTCTCGTCAGCGCCAAGGTCGACGAGGCCGCCGCGCCTGCCAACGAGGAGCGCGAGCAGGTGCTCGCCAAGCTGCGCAACGAGCACGCCGTGGGCGTGGTAGTCGCGGTGCACGGTAATTTAATTTGGGCCGATCTTTTCGCCAATACCGACCTGCTCGCCCGCTACTGGACCAAGCTGGTGCGATCCTACGCAGCCGAAAGCGTGACAGATACCGGAAACCACGATGCGCCCTCGGTTGCCGACGCCCAGCGGTTCCTCGAGTCGGCGGCAACCGGCCACGAAACCAGCGACGGCGACGTAGGCGTCTATCGCTACAGCCAACTCCACGGCGACGGGATCGAAACCTTCATCCTCGAGTCGCTTTTGCCCAACACCGGCTACGAGGTCCACATCAGCAAGATGAAGTTGCGCAACAACGGCGACAGAGGATGGCGCGAGGCCCCGCTATCGCCGAGACCGGGCCTGGCGCCGTTCGAACCGATCCGCTGATCAGCCGAGAGGTGCTGATTCACAGATACTTTGTCGATCTCCAGGTTTGCGCTTCACGCTTTTCTATCTCACACGCGCCAGTCGTGGGGCCGCAATCAGCGTGAGCGCAAACAGGAAGATTGAAGCGGCAACGTACTCCAGGTGCCCGTGGCGAAGATCCTCGACGATCAACTTTACCGCCGTCAGCGCTATACCGGCATAACCCAACCAGTTAAGCTCCGGCCGGCGCAGTCGCGCCCCGGCAAACACCAGGGCTAGCGACACCGCGCATAGCGTCAAAGTGCGGATAAACGCCAGATGATGGCCCGCAGGGACCATCTCAAGCTCCACCATCGCTGCCAACCCCTGTGCCAGCAATGCAGAAAATGTACTGACTGCAAGCGCACCAAACAACAGGCGTAGCGCCTGCTGTTGCCATGGGGCTGGTCGGTCCAGCCCAATGGCGAGATAACAAATCGCAGCGCAGGCCGCAACCGGAAGAACCATCCCTCCGGGCAACCCCGCAGGCACCTCAAACAACGAATGCCCGAGGTACCGGACCAGTCCTGAAGCCATTGCTGCGGCAATCAGAAATGCGGCTCCGTGAAACTCCAGAATCACCCGCTTGTAACGCGCGCCGGCAACAACACCAGTCAGTGCGGCCAGGCATAACCAGGCAGCCGTCCACGCTTCAGGAAAGCTGAGAAAGCTGCCTGCCAGAATCAGCGCCCCGCTCCACGTCGAGAAGACCATGATGTTGCGCCACGGCGCATCCCGGCGCAGGAGCATCAGGGTTGCGGCGTAGCAGGCGCCCGCAAGTACGAGACAGACCACACCAAGAACGACCTTGCTCGAAGCTGGGCCGAATTCGATCAGAGCCACGGTGGCCAGCAGGAAGGTAATCGTGGTCTGCGCGGTATCAAAGACGGCGATTTTCTGGGCTTTGATCAGAACCTTGAAGGCCGTCATCGACGCATAAAGCAGAAAAAGCACAGCCCCCGGCGCCAGCAGCGCCACCGTTCCGAGCGCCGGATAATCGGCCCGCGTGCCTTGCGGGCTCGAATAGATATAGATCAGCAACCACAGAGCAAGGTCGGCCGATAGTGCCATGAAGATCCGAGCTGAGCGCTCAGTCCCGGCCACCGATCGATATTCGCAAAGAGCCGCGGCCAGAATCAGAACCGCGAGGAACGGCAAGGTTGCGTGGGTGGCGATCGCCAGCGCCAGACCAAGCACCGCGACTGCTGTGTTGCCAATCTGCAGCACCACCGCTCGATGCGATTTGACCGCGGCAAAGAACGCCGTCAATTCAAATGCCGCAATGGCTGCCGCAATCGCCGGCGCAGGAAACACCTTGAATCGAATCGCCAGCTCCCAAAGCATGGGTGCCAGAATAACGGCCGAGTTCGCCGCGTACACCGCTCGCGCCAGCCGTGCCTCAACCGGCGCTCGCGCGGCAACAACCAGCCACAATAGCGCATAAGCGATTCCGAGAATCGCCATCAGCGGCCGGGGAGCAAGGCTGGCTTCAGCCGCAGCGCGCAACAGGTAGGCCCCGGCGATGCCCAGCAACGCTTTGCCCAGCACTGAAAATATGCTGCCCGCTGGTGCAAGCGCGTCGCCCTCGAGAAGCACCGCTTCAAGCGTCCCTGGCGGCGCGCCGGCCTGGGACGCCGCGCGCGAGCCATGCGGCGAAACCGAACGCTCCAAATCCTCGACGCGGCTCTCCAGCGCATCCATGCGTCTGACGAGCTGGTCGATTGCCTCGGGAAGATCGTTCATCGCCCACTTCCGGCTCGTGTCCGCCGCTCGGAGCTCAGTGTCCCAGCGCAGTCTCGTGGCTCGCAGATTCGGGCCACGGCGGCAGCAGCTTCACCAGCGCCCACAGGAACAGCAGCGGCAGAATCTCCAGGCCGAGCGCCACCAGAAAACCTTCCTTGGTCACCAGGTCCATTTTGTAGGTTGTGTACCCGAGAAAGCTCTTTGAGAAAAGCTGCCCGCCGATCACAACATTCCATCGCATGGCAAACACGCTGATCAGAATCAGGCTGCTCGAAAGAACATAGATACGTTTGCGCACGATCTCAGCGAACTTGACGACCTGCGTCAGGAACAGCAGAACCAGCGGAATAAGCGTGCCGACGGCGATTTGCAGCACGATCTGCGAAAAGTAGAGCTTGGTGTGCACCATGAAATTGAGGCTGCGGAACGACTCGTCGGCTTCGTAGATGCGATGGACGAGATCGAGCATCTCGAGAGTGAAATCGATAACAAAAATGTAGAACATGTACATGGCGATCGTGTCCACGCACCGGATGTCGATCGTCAGTTTGCGCAGCTTGGTGGTGGCCATATAAATCAGCATCACCGCGGCAATGCCGGAGACCATCGCGGAAAAAATAAATACCACGGGCATCAGCGGCGACGACCACCACGGATTTGCCTTGATCGATCCGAATATGAATCCCACGTAGCCATGCAGCAGAAATGCCGAGGGGATGCCGACCAGCGTCACAATCCAACCCACTCTCTCGTCAATCTGCAGCGAGCGGGGGCTGATGTTGTTCGATCCCAGCGTCATGATCTTGTAGATCAATCGCAGCAGCCCTTTCGAACTCTGCGACAACAGCACGATTTCGCGCCGGTAGTCGAGCCAGATCTCGAACACCAGCACCGCCATCAGGTACCACAGGTACACGTAGCCGAACATGGCCATGGCCGAACTGCTATGGGGAGTGAAATACATCTCCGGCGAACGTTCCGGGTGGCCCAGGTGGAACTGCAGCGGCAGCGGCGCAACCAGAAGGAACGACAAGGCCGTCAAGAGCGCCAACCGGTACGTTGGCGCAACCGCCCTCACCTTGAACACCCGCACCAGCGAAGCCAGGATGAATGCGCCCGCCACCAGACCCGTAATATACGGATACAAAACGATCAGCACGCTCCAATACAGCGTGACCTCGTTGGGATACATATAACCTTCAACGCCGCTCATAAAGCTTCACCCGCCCTCGACTCGTACTATTCCCTGTTCCCTACTCCCTATTCCCTGTCTTTCTCACCGCACCGATCCATCCAGGCCGTAGTAAAAGGCCTTCGCCCCGGTCGCCATCTGCGGCTTTAATACCTGCACGCTATGCGTCTTCAAAAACTCGTGAATCGGGTCCTTGGGATCCTTCAAATCCGCCAGCTGTCGCGCCCCCGTAGGACACGCCTCGCAACAGGCCGTAGTCAGTCCCTTGGTAATGCGGTGATAGCAAAGCGTGCACTTGTCCGCCACTTTCTTTGTGGGATGAATATAGCGGCAGCCGTACGGGCACGCCTGCACGCAATAAGCGCAACCCAGGCAGTATTTCTGGTCAATCAAAACCACTCCGTCCGGAGTCACAAAGGTCGCACCCACCGGGCAAACCTGCGTGCACGGCGAGTCAGAGCAGTGATTGCACATCTTCGGTACAAAAAAGTACTCCCCGCCCGTCCCTTCCGCCGCCGATGGAAACCCCTCTTTGCCACCGTCCGGCGAAATCACTTCCGGAGTCTCCAGGTGCGTGTCTGTCCGCTCGTACCGCTCCACCCAGGTGCGGAAAAATCCATCCGGCACGTCGTTCTCGGCCTGGCAGGCGCGTACGCAGTTTCCGCATCCGATGCACTTGGGAATATCGATCAGCATTCCCCACCAGTGGTCGCTCTTCCGGTAGTTGGGAGATTCCTCGGGCTCTCCCGCCAGAACATGCTTCCAGGCAACCGCCGCGGCCGGCAGAAGTATAAGCAAATGACGCCGGCTGATCTTCATTTCGCACCTCCCGGCGCGGTGCTCGCGCCCGCATCGGAACCAATCACCGGACTGTGCGGGTTGTGGCAGGTGGCGCACGGAACTCCGTTCGAGTGTTCGGCCGGATCAACCTGCGGAAAGCCCTTGGGCTTGGCCGCGCTCGCCGTGTGACACCGCGCGCACAGCACCGCTGAGTCTGGCTTCACCGGCGTCATCGATGTGGGATCGTTGGCGTGCTGGGCCAAGGCGCCATGACACGCCTCGCAGTTCACATGCGCGTGCGCGCCCTTCGCCTTTGTATCGGCGATATCTGTGTGGCATTGCTCGCACGCCTGGTGGCCGGCAAACTTCACTGGCCGCGCCGCAATCTCGTCGATCGCCGCCCCGCGATAGTGTCCATATTCGCCAAAGGTCTTGGGAACTACGTATCTGCGCACCCCCAGGAACACCAGGAATGCAATCACGAATAGCCCCAGAAACCTGAAAAGATGACCTGCGTCCCTAAGACCGCTCATCCAGCGGCGCCCCTTAACTCGCCTGCCAAAGTTGCCCCATGAATCGTGTTGTGATTTAGGACACTTTCGATGACCACAAAACTAGGCCTCAGATACAGGGCTGTATGTGAGAAAGCTCACAAAGTCATGTGACGTGAATTACATCGGCGGCTCCAAATACCCCGAGGCGATACCATGATTCTTTGGAGCAAATGATGCCAAAAGTCCTCGACGGCGCGGCCATTGCAGCAGCGATCAAGCAGGAAGTTAAGCAGGAAGTTGCTCAGCTTGCCGCGCAGGGCATCCGGCCCGGCCTGGCAGCCGTTCTGGTGGGCCATGTTCCCGCGTCGGAGATCTACGTGCGCAGCAAGGTGCAAACCTGCGCCGAGCTCGGCCTGTTCAGTGACCTCATCGCGCCCCCCGACACGGTCACGACGGAAGAGATGCTCGACCTGGTCAACAGCCTCAACACCCGCGACGACATCGACGGCATCCTCATCCAATTGCCGCTGCCCGCCCAGGTCGACGCCAAGTTCCTCCTCGACGCGGTGCAGCCTGATAAAGACGTCGACGGCTTTCATCCCGTGAACGCCGGGCGCCTGCAGGCCGGCCGTCCCGCGCTCGCGCCGTGCACTCCGGCCGGCGTAATTGAAATCCTCAAACGCAGTGAGATTCCCATCTCCGGCCGGCACGCCGTTGTCGTCGGCCGCAGCGATATCGTCGGCAAACCCGTGGCCATGCTGCTGCTCCACCGGAACGCGACCGTAACCATCTGCCACTCCAAAACGCGCGACCTCGCCGGAGTCACCCGCCAGGCCGACATTTTGGTCGCGGCCATCGGCCGTCCCGGCTTCATTACTCCCGACATGGTCAAACCCGGCGCCACGCTCATCGACGTCGGCATCAACCGCATCGCTACACTCGAAGAATTCGACCGTTACTTCAAAGGCGATTTGAAGCGCGAGCTCACTTTCACCAAGCGCGGGTCAACGATCGTCGGCGACATTCATCCCAAAGCATTTGAGATCGCCGGCGCGTACACGCCCGTACCGGGAGGTGTAGGTCCGCTCACCATCGCCATGCTCATGTCCAACACCGTGCGCGCCGCCAAAATGCGGCGGGGGCTGTGATGCGGACAGTGATTTCCAAAACTTGTCAGGGCAGGACTTCGCGAATATCCATTGCATGCTTGTCGAGCCGGGTCTTGTATCAGGGCACGACTTCAGTCGTGCCGAAGGAGCTTCCCTTTCACTGCTGGGCTTTAGCCCTGAGGAGGAATCTTCTGTTCCGCACAAGTCATACAGGAGGCTCGTGAACTCATGCTTCGCGTAGGCCTCACCGGCAGCCTGGGCAGCGGCAAATCCACCGTGGCCTCCATGCTACGCTCGCTCGGCGCCGAAGTGATTGAAGCCGACGCCCTGGGCCGCGAGCTCATGGAGCCAGGCCACGACGTCTTCTCCCAGATCGTTGCGCACTTTGGCCCCGGCGTTCTTTCTGAAGACGGCCGGCTCAATCGTCCTCGCCTTGCCGAACTCGCCTTTCGCAAAGGCCGTCTCGACGAATTGAACGCCATCGTTCATCCCGCCGTCATCGACCTGCAGCGCCGCCTCATGGACGAAGCATTCGCGCGCGACCCCAATGCCGTAGCCGTCATCGAGTCCGCCCTGATCTTTGAGGTTGTCCGCGATGCCCTCATCCGTGCCGATAAGCAGAAATCGTCTGCACCAACCGCCGCCGACGGCCCATCCTCGCCCGAGTGGCTCACCGATTGGCGCCGCCGCATCGACCGTATCATCGTGATCACCGCGCCCGACGAGCTGAAGATCGCGCGCTTTGTTGACCGCCTGAATCTGCCGCCCGATAACCGCGCCACTGCCGAAGCCGACGCGCGCAGCCGCCTCGCGCACCAGATTCCCGACGCCGAAAAAGCCGCCCAAGCCGATTATGTGATTGATAATTCAGGCGATCTGACGTCCCTCCAACGGCAGGTCAGCGAGCTTTGGCCGCGCCTCGCCGCCGAGAGCAACAATTCACCATTTTCATTGTCTTTACAATAAAAGGGGCAGCGGGATTCGACTGGGAACCCTCCGCCGAAGTCCCCGTATATGTTCACTGGAAGGTTCTTAAGGTTCACAGCATGAAATTGCGCTCATTAGTCCTGATCGTCATTCTGGTGGGGGGATTCTGGTTCCTCACCTCGCATTACTCTCCCCTCGTCGATGGACGTACCCTGGGTCATCTCTCATTGTTCGGTCCCAATAACGCTGGCCCGGGCCTGCACCTGACTGAGGCCGACGCCGCGCCCACCTACGACGCCGAGGAGCAGAACAACATTGCCATTTACAAGCGCGTTCTCCCTTCGGTCGTGAACATCACCTCCACGGCGCTGGTCTATAACTTCTTCTTCCAGGCCGTTCCGCAGCAGGGCCAGGGTTCGGGATTCGTGCTCGACAAGAACGGCCACATCCTTACCAACTACCACGTGATCGATGGCGCCAACCGCGGCATCGAGGTTCAGCTTTCCAACAAGCGACGCTATCAGGCCAAGGTCGTCGGCACCGACCGCGCTCACGATCTCGCCCTTCTCCAGATCGATGCTCCCGGCCTTCAGCCGGTCACGCTTGCCGATTCATCTGAACTGAACGTCGGCCAGAAGGTCTACGCCATCGGCAATCCGTTCGGCCTCAGCGGCACCATGACCCGCGGCATCATCAGCTCCATCCGCTCCATTCGCAACGAAGACGGCGCGCCCATCGAGGACGCCATCCAGACCGACGCCGCCATCAACCCCGGCAACTCCGGCGGGCCGCTGCTCAACTCCCACGGCGAAGTCATCGGCATCAACACCATGATCGCCTCCAACGGCGCCGATCAAAGCTCGGGCATCGGCTTTGCGATCCCCATCAACACGGCCAAAGCCGTGCTTTCTGACCTCGCCCGCTACGGCCACGCCAAAAGGCCCTCGCTGGGCGTCTCCACCTACCCCATCGGACCCGATCTCGCCGAGCAGATGGGCATTCCTGCCGATTACGGCTTGCTCATCCAGCGCGTCATTCCCGGCGGAGCCGCGGAGCGCGCCGGCCTGCGCGGCGGCAGCGAACAGGCCTATGTGGGCAACCAGCCCATCCTGCTCGGTGGCGATTTGATCGTGGCGATTGACGGCCAGCAGGTGGCTGACCAGCAGGACGTGAGCGCCATCATGAACCGGCATCAGGCCGGCGACGTGGTTGCCGTCACCATTATCCGCAACCGCCGCCAGATGACCTTCAAGCTTCAGCTTGGCGAAGCCCACGACGCCAACGTGTAGCTCAGTTCACTAGCTCGGGGACTTCACCACCTCGAACGGCCGCATCATCTCGTTGTCCTCGTGCTCCAGGATGTGGCAATGCCAAACGTACCGGCCGGCGTAGCCCTCGAAGCGGGCGATAATCCGGGTGACCATCTGCGGATGGGCCCGCACCGTGTCTTTCCACCCCGCTTCACCTGGATCCGGGGGTATGGGAGGGCCAATGAATTTGAGCTCTCCCTTCATAAAGTAGTGGAGCTTGTCGAACGAGCGGCGGTCGAGAATCTGGAAGCGGACCAGGTGCAGGTGGATGGGATGCACATCCTCGGTAAGGTTGATGAGGCTCCAGATTTCGACTGTATCGAGCACCGGAGTCTCGGTCACCGGCATGTTCCAGTGCGCCCCGCCGAGCAGCATGGTTATGGATTCGCCCTTGGGGCTCTTGTATTCATTGAGCGTAAGCAGGCGCGTGCGCACGGCCGATGACTCGTGAATGGGAACGACGGGCCGCAGCTTTTCCGGCAGGCGGGCGGCTTGCGAGCTGCCGCGCCCAACTCGAAATTGCATGATCTCCTCGACCTGGCCGATCTTGAGCGTCAACTGTTCGCCCGCCGAGCCACTGAAATCCACCGCCAGATCGGCCCGTTCGCCGGGAGCAATCGATACGATCTTCGCCGGCACCGGCGCCGGAAGCAGACCCTGATCGCTCCCGATCTGCGCGATGGGCTGCCCCGTGGAGAGAGATAGATTAAAGAACTGTGCGTTCGAGCCGTTCAGCATCCGGAAACGGTAGAGAGTGGGCTGAACTTCAAGGTAAGGAAACAGTTTGCCGTTGACCAGCGTGCAATTGCCGTAGAACTCCGGATTCCACGGCGCGTCAGGGAAGGGCGACACATCGTACGCAAGCTGGCCGTCGACCCTGAACTTGCGGTCGCAAAGCACCAGCGGAATTTCGAATGCGCCGTGAGGTAATTCAAGCGCATCCTCAGCTTCGTCATGAATGATGTACAACCCCAGCAGGCCCGCGTAAATGTTCAGCCGGTTGATGCCCATGGCGTGATCGTGATACCAGAGCATGCACGCCTCCTGCCGGTTGGGATAGTGGCAGAGGGACGATTTGCCCGCCACGAACCAGGATTCGGGATAGCCGTCGCTCTCCGGCGGCGCTTTGGCTCCGTGCAGATGCACCACGCTGCGCACCTCGGGCTTGTCGCGCTCGGCGCCCATCAGGTTGCGGTCGATGGCAGCGGCGAAGAGATGACGCTCGGGCAAATCGTTGGCCCACTCCACAAGCACGCCTTTGCCGGTGCGGGCTTCAATGATCGGCCCAGGCGAAGTTCCGTTGAAACCCCATTGCCGCGTGGGCGCAAGGTCACGGTGCACCCGGGCTTCGAACTCCGCGATGCTGATGCGGTAGAACGGCAGTTTCTCGCCCCCGTTCGCCTGACCTTTGTCCGCTGGCGCTGTCCGTATACCCACCGGCCGCGCGACCTCCATGATGGGCAACGCGTCCACGAAGCGCTTCAGCGTATCGGGGTTCAGCGTAGGAAGCGCCATCACCTCATGAGCGTGCCCTTGCGCTGAAGCTGCCTGCATTCCCGGCGCCCAAGGCGCGAATGGCGTAGCTCGAAGGAACTCCGCCGCTGCTTTTCCAGGCATCGCACAGATAGCGCCGGCCATGCCCGCGTGCTTTATAAACTCGCGCCGCGTACTCAGGATTGCCCTCTTAAGGTTCAACGCGATCTCCGATTGCGAAACCGATTCCTCTCTCCATCAAAGCACAAACGGCGGACACTTCTTCGCCATCGAAGCTGCGCCCGCCGCCTGGGTTTGCTCTTACGTGACTGCGGAAAACTCCTCTTCGGGTCGCTTTGTAACAAGGGCACGGCTTTAGCCGGGCCGCAAACGCTCCCCTCCCAACACCGGGCTTCAGCCCCTGCTGCTTTCCCCGGATGCAGAGTCGCCTTTTCCGCAGCCTCTTGCGTCAATCGGAATTTCAGTTCCCTAGAAAGGGAAATGTTGAGGCCACGGGCCCGGCTGGTTGACCGCCTCACCCGTTGAAGGGCTGAGGAACAGCTTGTCTTGCCGGGGCTCCGGCTGGTTGAAGTTAAACATGTCGGTTATTGAACCGGCCATTGCATCAAACGAGCCGCCGCCCAGGCGCTGCCCTCCTAGCCAGTTGTCCTCAATAAACCTCACTACCGAGGATTGGTCGAGGATTACGTGCGAGATGTAGTTGCTCTTGGCCCATGGCGAGATGACCATGAAGACCAGGCGCGGGCCATAGCCGCAGCGGCCCTGGGCATTCGGAGTCGTCGAAGGGTCAATTCCCGAAAGGACGGGAGTTGCCGTGCCGCAGTTCCCTCCGTTGGGTCCGTTGTCCAGAACGTCGGCCGGGGTCTGCGACTGGTTCACAATAGGGCTCATCTGGTGGTCGTACCAGCCATCGGAGTCATCGTAGGTTATGATCACCGCGGTGCTCGACCACTCCGGACGCTGTTCGAGGAAGTTGATCGTGTTGACGATAAAGTTCTGCTCGTCGATCGGATCGCTGTAGCCGGCGTGCCCATCCTCGTAGCCGGGGGCTTTCAAATACGCTACTGCCGGAAAGTTGCCCGCCTTGACGGCGTCAAAGAAGTCATGGATGTCGTACTGGTTGTGCGCCACCTGGTCGTTCGCCTGGCCGATTGCTGCAACCGAAGTCGGCCGCGTGTGGGCCAGGTTCTGCGTTGACGTGTAGTACTGGAAGGGCTCGTGATGTTGAATGTAGTCGGATTCGGTCACGCCCGTCACCGCCGACTTCGTGGATCGGCTGCAGCCCATAGTGCCGTTCGGGTTCGTGATCGTCAGGTCGAAGCCGCCCTGGAAGAATCCCCACGAAATGCCCGCCATATTGAGCAGGTCGCCGATGTTCGTGCCGTTCATGTAGACGTTCTTGCTCTTCGACGAGCACACGTCGCCTGCCGGATCGGCATCGCTGATCAGGGTCTCGGAGCCGCCGCCGCCTTCAACGATGGTGGTGTTGTTTACTTTCACGGTACTCGAGCCAACGCCGTTTGTCTGCCCCGAGATGACCTCCAGCGCGCCCGGCGTAGAAGGACCGAAGGTCGAGCCGTACATGTTGTCGCTCATGGCGAAGTTCTGAGCGTAGTTCCACAGACCCGTCACCGTGTTGCCATCAAAGTAGCCCATGGTGATGGCCGTGGTAGTTGCGGCCGCGGGTGGCGCGCTGGGCGGAGGGCCCTGGTCGCCGACCGAAAGAGGAAACAGATCCATCAGGCCGCCATCAAAGGCCATCTGTTCCGGCGTGTAGTCGTGATCCTGGTCGCTGGTCGCCGCTTGCGAACGGTCGAGCCGGAACGGATTCGCCGCCATGCTCACTCCGCCGCTGGCCATGTTGTTGTTGTTCGCTGGGTTAAGAAAATTTGGATTCTCGGTCATCAATGCCGAATTCAACCCGTTCGGAATCGGGGTGCCTGGCAGCGCGTGGAAAGCCGGCTCACCGGGAGGATTGGCCGCGTAGGGATAAGTCCCAAAGTAGTGATCGAACGAGACGTTCTCCTGGAAGATCACTACCAGGTGCTTGATCGGGGTTGCGGTCGGCATTCCGCCCCAGGGATCCTGGGCGAACACGGGGGTTGGCAGGGTGGTGGCGACGAGCATGCATGACATTGCAGCCGCAATCAGTTTTTGCATTCGACCTCCTGGCGGCGTAGGGGGACACTACGCCGTCAGTAGTTGTAGGCCAGTAAAGTAAGAATCAGATGAATGCCCGGTTACGGAAAAGGCAAAAGCAGCAGATTCTGTGGAGAACTATTTGAGAATGTCAATGATTCTTGAATCCTCGAGCTGGAGCTGCTGTTCACTGTCCACGGTTCACTGCGCACTGTCCACTGGTCTCAGAATCCCGCCTGTATCTCCACCCGCTCCGTCTGCCACACCTGCCCCCTCGCCACCGATGTCGGCTCACCGTAATGAGCAGCCACCACCGCTGCCGCGGCTTCACGATCGAGCAGGGGCTCGACCGCCGCAATCTTGACTTGCGCGGCCTGCGCCATGTGCGCCACAGCCGCCTTGCTTGACACCGACTCCACCAGCGCCAGCATCGCATTCACGATGGTCGCAACTGCCTGAACCGCCGACAACGCGTGTTTCTGGCTGGCGGGATCCATAATCCTGGTCACCGCCAACAGCGAGCTGTTTACCTGCTGCTGGAAGGTCACCACCTGTGTCTGCAACTGAGCCAGAACGCTCGCCGAGGGATTGGCCAGGTAAGCTTTCGCCTGCGTATTCAGCAGGTTTGCCGCCGCATCAAAGCCCTGCGTGGCCGCCGTAAATACCGGCGCATCGGCCGGAGCCAGCAGCGCCCCAGTCGAGTCCACAGTGGCAACCGCGCTCTCCAGCGCGGGGGTCCAGTTCACGATGTCCTGCGCCACGCTCGCCGCCGAACAACCCGTCATAGTCGACAAAAGCAGCAGCGAAATCAGCATCCAAGCTGCCAGTTTCTGCGTGGATCCTGATCCCTGACTCCTGAGCCCTGATCCCTGTTCAGGATCGCGGGCCAGCAAGCCCAGCATCGCGGTTGCAATCGCCGTTACCAGCGAAATCACCGTGCCCGAGCCGGCCTTGCCCAGCGAAATACCCTGCTGCGACAGCACGCCGGCTATGGTTACCACCGCAATTAGCACTCCCGCCGCCGATGTCCTGGGATGATTCCAGATATTCGAAATGAAGTTCATGCACAACTCTCCTTTGGTTCGTTCGTAAGCTCGAAAAAATGAAGTTTGGGAATTTGTTCGCGGCCCACGCGCCGTAGGCGCAATGGAAGTTAGCCCCGCGCTTCAGCGTGGGGAAGGCAAGACAAGTCGACTTAGTCCCGTAGGGACGACGCCGCGCCCTCGCCGCTCAGGCGCGCTTCCCTTCCGCCGTCAATTCGTCGGCACCGGGCAGCTCTCAATGCCCCATTGCAGCCGTGGTTTCGGTCATTTCAATGGAGGTAGAGCCGCCCGGCGGCTTCGTTGCTGCAGCATCGTCAGCAACTCGACTCAACGCGGCTCAATCGGTCCGCGTCCCCGGCAACCATCACTCGGGATTCTCAGGAAGAAGTTGTCTTTCCCCCGAGCGTTCACCCTTATCTTGATTGGCTGTATTTAAGAGTAAGCAATTCGCCCGTAATTCCCGGCAAACAACGCACAATTTAACCCGCAGAGAATGAGCAATTTATAGAGAGACTACCAGGTGGGTGCCTTGACAGGCACCTTGCCCATCTCTGTTCTCTAGGAATTCTCGTTCCCTTGTTCCCTCGTTCCCTTGTTCCCTGCCTTTACGTATCGCCTTCCCCGAATCTCCCACTCGCCGCTCGCCACCCGCCCAATCGCCTCGCTGTACGCAATATGCTCCTCCGCCAGAATCCGCTCGGCCAGCGAGTGCGCATCGTCCGTCTCCCGCACTTCGATCGCCCTCTGCACCACAATCGCGCCGTGGTCCAGCTCCTCATCCACAAAATGCACCGTGCACCCGGCCACCTTCACTCCGTAAGCAAATGCCTGCTCCTGCGCCTCCAGCCCCGGAAACGCCGGCAGCAGCGACGGATGAATGTTGAGAATGCGATCAGGAAACGCCTGTACAAACTCCGGCGACAGCAGGCGCATGTAGCCGGCCAGGCACACCAGGTCCACGCCATGCGCCTTCAGGCACGCCGCCACATCGGCATCGTGCTCGGCCCGCTTGCGCTCCTTCGACTCGAGCACTGCGTGCGGCAACCCAAGTTGCGCTGCGGCCGCGATGCCAGGCGCGTCAGCCACATTAGAAATCACCACCGCGATCTCAACGCCCGGCAACCGTCCCACGCGAATCGACTCCGCAATCGCCAGAAAATTCGATCCCCGGCCAGAAAGCAATATCCCCAGCCGCACAGTCGATGCAGGCGAACCTTTTTGCGAATCTCCCAAACAACCGCCTCGTTCACACCGAACGCTGGGTGCCCCATGTCCCGATTCTGGGACATGGGATACCTCGAACTCCAACCGACCCATTTCAATCGTTCATGGAATTTGGATGCCCCATCCTGAACGCGCATTTTGTGTTTAGGGTGCGATACCACGATTCTCAACCCGCCTCGGTCCAGCTAACTCGCCAACGTGCGCCCCGGCGCACGCTAACGTCGCGTAAGCGACGCTAACTCGCTGCCCTACGTATACTGCACCCGCCGCTCGCCCTTCACCACCCGGCCAATCACGTAGAACTTCTCCTCCGCCCGGTCCAGCAGCGTCTTCGCCTTGGTAAACTTGGCCGCCGGAATCACCGCAATCAGCCCGATGCCCATGTTGAACGTGCGCATCATCTCTTCTTCGCTCACCTGGCCCAGCTCGCGCAGATGTTCGAAGATCGGCAGCACCGGCCACGACCCCAGCTCCACCTGCGCCGTCACCGCCTTCGGCAAAATCCGCGGCAGGTTCTCGGTAATCCCTCCGCCCGTGATGTGCGCCATCCCCACCGTCACCTGCCCCGCCACCAGCTTCTGGATCACGTGCAGGTAGCTGCGGTGCGTCTTCATCAGCGCCGCGCCCGCCTTCTCCTTGATCGCCGTCACATACTGCGTGGCCTTGTACCCGGCCACCTCAAACAGCAGCTTGCGCGCCAGCGAGTAGCCATTGGTGTGCAGCCCCGTCGACGGA
>DATJSB010000192.1:0-6462 GCA_035504315.1 Occallatibacter sp. | reverse complement strand
GCTACTCTCGCCATCGACTCAACCCCGCCCGGCGCAGACATCGAGGTGGACGGCGGTTTCGTTGGAAACACACCTTCAACGGTAAACGTCGCTTCGGGCAGCCACACCATTACTGTTAAGAAGAAAGGCTTTACGGACTGGAGCCGGACGCTGAATGTGACTGGCGGAAGCATTCATCTCAGCGCAGACCTTGAGCTGGCGACGCCGCCAACGCCATCGGCAGCGCCGGCTCAGCCTGCCGCCACGCAACCTGCCGCTCCACCGTCGCCGCAATAACTTGCGATCGGGCACGGCAGGTGCAACAGTCGATAACCACTTCCTTCAGCATGGAGCCAAAGCAGAATCGTCCGGTTCCGATGCAGGTTTTTGCAACCCCGAATTCTCTTGACTTCGCTGAAAACAGTAGTGTATTTTTGCTCCCACCGGCTCCCTATATCCCCCGTAGAAGTGGAAAACTTATGACTCAATTACAACGGGTCTACGTTTGCGCCTTATCCATACTCGCCGCCTCGGGTCTCGCGGCCTCGGGCAGCCTTCACGCTCAGGTAGGCGATCCCGCCACTCTCATCAAAGAGAAGCTCGGGGCGGATATCAAGCTGACCAAGATCACCGCGGCCCACGACGACATTGTCACCGCAGGCGACGTTGTGCTGCTGCACAAAGACGGGCTCATGATGTGCAGCACGGCATCGTCTTACGCCTACTCCAACACCTATCAAAACGGAGTCATCGCGGGAAACCTGAACAATCGCGCCAAGGATGCGGTGAGGAGCATCTTTAAGTCGCACATGCCCTTCGGGGGCGGCGGCAGCGCGTCGGATGCAGCCAACAATGCCTGCCCATCCCGCAAATTTGTCTCCGGCGAAAAGTTCTGGATCACCGACATCGAAATTGCGAAGGACAACAGCGGAATCATCATCTCCACCTTCAGCGACCCGTATAACGATGTCCGATATTACGGCGAGATTAAATTTCCGTTTCCGAGCAAGAACTCGGTACCACCCGTAGACGAGGAAGTGAAGACTGTTGAGGAGGTTCTGACCGTTGCCCCCAGCGATGACTCCGGTGGTAACGGCGGCAACGGAGGCTCCGGCGGTGGTCAAAGCCAGGCCCAGAACTCCGGGCCAAGCCAGCCGCAGAACTCCGGGCCAAGCCAGGCCCAGAATGCGCCGGCTCCGGCATCTTCGGGAACTCCCGCGGCTGCACTAGCCCCCATCGCACCTCCGCCGCCGCCGCCCGATCAACCCCCGCCGCCGCCCAAGACCATCTCGGTTGGACAGTCCATCGATCAGGTCGTGGCCGTCTGGGGTAAGCCCTCAAAAGACATCAAGCTCGGCAGCAAAGAAATCTACGTTTATCCAGATATGAAAGTGACGTTTGTCGGAGGCAAGGTATCCGACGTCGAGTAGTGCAGAAATTCAACTGCCAACCGTTCCCGCAGGTGCGGAAAGATGGAGAACCGGATGAATCCGTTCAATAATAAATTTCGCCCTTTCTTGGCAGCGGTGGCGCTGTGCACGTTGAGTTTGGTGGGATACACTGCCTTCGCAGCCAGCAATCAGAAGTCCGCACCCAAATCCGCGCCAGCCAAGCCCGCCTCTTCAAGCAAACCCGCCTCGTCCGGCGGCGCCGGCCATAGTTCGACAACCACCTCGCATTCCACCTCGACCACATCGCATTCCGGGCCGACCGCTAACGGTTCGCACTCGACGACCACGACCACCCATTCCGGGCCGACCGCTAACGGCTCGCACACCACAAACACGACATCAACGCGTACGAATACCACAACATCCCGCACAACGATGTCGACCAACAGAACCGCCACCGGGCGCGTCGCTCCGGCCGGAAGTCACACGGTTCAGACCAAAAACGGCGCTGTAACCCGCCGCGCCGACGGCCGCATCAGCGATGTGCACGACGCCAAACGGGGTATGGATATCCATCACGGTCTCGATGGCGGCCGGCGCGTTTCGGTGACGCGCCGCGACGGCTCGCGCCTGGTGGCTGAGCGCGGCCGGCGCGGATTCGTCGAGCGCCGCTACAACTTCCACGGCCACGATTTCGCCCGCCGATCCTATTACTGGCATGGCCACGAGTACAACCGCTATTATCGCGGCTACTACTATCATGGCGCCTTTGTGAACGTGTACGCGCCGGGGTTCTACTACGGGCCCGCCTTTTACGGCTGGGCCTATAACCCCTGGTACACGCCGGTTCCCTACGCATGGGGTTGGGGGGGTGCGCCCTGGTACGGCGTCTATGGCGCGTACTTCGCGCCCTATCCCGTTTACGCCGGTCCGGCCTTCTGGCTCACCGATTATCTGGTTGCAGCGGAATTGCAGTCAGCCTATGCAGCGCAGGCGGCTGGGGACGCCCCGGCAGACGGAATGTTGCAGGCCCCCTGGAGTGCGCCCGTTCTGGTAGCCAGTCTGGCTGACCCGCCGCTTCTGCCCGCAGATGCAAGCGCGCCCGCGCTGTCGCCTGAGATCAAACAAATGATCACCGATGAGGTGAAGGCTGAGATCGCACTCGAGAACTCCGAGGCTCAACAGAACACGCAGGGTCAGGATGCCGATCCCGCCTCCAGCGGTATTGCCCGTCTGCTCGCCGACGGCAAGCAGCATGTTTTCGTCGCTGGGGACTCGGTAGATGTCACCGACTCGAACGGCGCCGAGTGTGCCTTGAGCGACGGCGACGTACTGCAGTTTTCGCCTCCGGCTCCTGCTGACGGTCAAACCGATGCCAACCTGACCGTTCTCGCCAGCAAAGGCGGCAAGGAGTGCCAGACCTCTGCAACAGTCACCGTGGCAGTAGCCGATTTGCAGGAGATGCAAAACCACCTGCGCGAAACGGTCGATCAGGGAATGCAGGAACTGCAGTCCAAACAGGGCACCGGCGGATTGCCCGCGGCGCCGGCTTCGGCCAAAGCTGCGCCCACCGAGACAGCATTCGCGCAGAATGCGCCTCCGCCCGAGCAAAATGGAGCAGACGACATAAAACAGCAACTGGCTGATGCCGACAGCGCCGACAAAGAGGCCGCGCAAAGCGCTCCAACAGATGCGTCTGCTCCGGCCGGTGAAACCGCTCCGGCGCAACAGACCGCAACCGTCAATATCGCTATGGGTCAGACCATCGACCAGGTAACCACGGCCCTCGGGCAGCCTCTGACCGTAATCAACTTGGGCGCGAAAAAGATTTACAAGTACAAGGACATGAAGATCACCTTCATGAATGGGAAAGTTTCAGACGTGGAGTGATCCTCAGTCCGCTGCAAAGCACATCGACCGGCCCACTCGTTGAGGTGGGCCGGTTTTTTTTGAGCGGGCATAGTCCGTTGCAGTAGCGCAGGCCGGCCATGCCCTTCAAATCCCTCGAGGTGATAGGGTAATCCTGGGCGGAATTCAATGAGCCGGCGCACCCGCAGAACACTCTTGATTGTCGCTACGGTCCTGGTTTTGCTGGGCGTGGCGGTCTTTCTGCGCTCCAAAGCCCCGCCCGAGGCTGCGCGGTTGCTGCCCGAGTCTGACGGGATCATCTACATCAACCTCAAGCCGATTCGCACTTTCTTTCACAAGGCAATCAAGCCTCCCCAGCGTACGCCCGAGTACCAGCAGTTCGTCGACGCCACCGGCATCGACTGGGAAAGTGACCTCGACCAGGCCGCCATTGCGCTGCACCGCATGGACAATCCCAACGGGCCGAACGGACCCGTAGCCTACTCCATGGTGCTCGAAGGCCGGCTCACCGGCCGCAAGCTCAACGCCTGGCTCGAGAGCCACGCCACCTCCCGCGAGGAATACGCCGGCAAGACCATCTACAACATCCCCTCGGAGGGTCGCACGGTGCGCGTGGCCCAGATCGGCTACGACATGCTGGCCATCAGCAACACGCCCACCCCTGAGCAGATCCATTCCATCATTGACCGGCATCGCTCGGCGGCACTGCCCTTCGCCGGCTCATCGCTGCTTGAACGCCACTTCCGCGATGTGCCGCTGTTGAGCGTTGCCTGGGGCGTGGGGCAGATCGGCCTTCCCTTCAACGAGAGTGGCGCCATCAGCATCTTCGGGTTCCAGCTTCCCCTCCCCGCTGACGCCACCATCGTCGCCAGCGTGGCGCCGGTGCTGCCCGTGCCCGGCTCGCTGGGAGCGCTGCGCCTGAAGGTGGAGGAGTTTGCCCCCAACGAAAATGAAGCGGCAAGCCAGGCGGCTGACCTGAACACACTGGTGGTCATGGCGCGGGGTTTCACGGCGCCCCTCGGCGACAACTCCGTCAACAACGCCCTGAAAGCGCTGCTCAAGGATGCCGTCGTAGCCCAGCATCACGATCGCGTAGTCGTAACCGCCTCACTGCCGGCAGGACTTCTGGCAACCCTCGCGCAGTAACATCGAGCCAGCAAACCTGTTCCCTGTTCCCTATTCCCTAGTCCCTATTCCCTAGTCAGCATTTCTCACAAACGGCGCGAAGGGCATATCCGCACCCCCCCATATCCGATACCCCCGCCCCCTGCGAAAAATCTCTAAATCTATTGTTTTCAGTGCGATAGAGGGTAGACTTGGCGGCCAAGTCTATTGTTTTCAGGCGGTTAGGATCTGCTGGTCTGCCGAACTTCGGCCCGACGAATTGCTATCTGCATTCAGAATAGAATGGGCAGGGGAGTTAAACAGCAAAAAAGGAGAGGCGATTTAAGTCATTTTGAATGAGGGCGATAGGGGAGGAAGGCGGCAGCCTGGCGGTTGACCGCGAGTACATTTAGAGCGGCATTTGTGAAATGCGGGCTAGTCCCTAGTCCCTGCCCTTCATCCCCAGCGCCTCCACCGTCTGCGGATCGACGATCGATTTGCCGTTCGCGTCCTTCACCGCAACGCCGAATCCGTTGTGGTAATCCCACATGGCCCAACCAATGCTGTCGGCCTCCAGGGCCGTCCGAACATCGCGTATCCAGTTGGTGCGCGAAACCGGGTCCGCGTGCTCGCGGTAGACGCCGAACTCGTTGCAGGTGAGCGGTACATTGTTGGCCTTGCCCCACGCCGCCGCCCCGTCAATCAATAGTCTGATGTGATGCGCATCCCAGTGATCGAGCCAGTAACTCTCAAGTCGAAAACGGTCGGCCGCATCGGGAATCTCTTTGAGCCGATCCTGCATGGTGTCTTCTGTGGCCGGATAAGGAATGTCATGCTCGTAGCTCCACCATGGCAGTCCCCAGCTTGCGCCCTGGTGGGTGAACTCATGCGGATCGTAGAAATGAAAGTTGTAGACGACGTTGCCATCGGCGAGCGGGTGCTGCGTCAGCAGGTCGAGAATGTCGGAGTAGTTGGGGCCGGTAGCAATAATGGTGTGGTGCGGAGCCACGGAGCGAATGACTGCGGCAGCTCGTGCCTGTATTCCCGCCCAGCGATACTGGTCATTGACCTCGGGCTCGTTGAGAATTTCAAAGAACACGAGATTGGGGTCGCGGCCGGCGTAATGTGCCGCCAGTTTTCGCCACATCGTCACAAAGCGGTCTACGGCGTTGTTATCGGCGCGCAGCGCCTGCTTATAGCTGTCCTCGGGGTGCACGTCGATGATCACCGCCATGCCCTGAGCAAGAATCTCGTCGACCGCCTTGTCGAGCCGCGGAAGAAAGTCGCTGCTTGACCCCCACGCGCTGAAGGACTGCGTGAGCGGCGCCGCATCGATGCTTAACCGCACGTGGTCAAAGCCCAGCCGGGCCATCGTGGCGATGTCTTCGGGCGTGGTTTCGTGGTCGGTGTAGTTGGCCGAGTAGTCTTGCGGGTGCTGCGCAAACCAGAGAGAGGCATTGATTCCGTGCCTGAGATGCTGCGCGCGGGCAAAGGCCGTCCGTACGTCGGCGGCGCGATCCTGGGCAAAAGTTGAGACGGCTAAGGCAATAAAGAAAGCAAGCAACAATGAGCGGCGCACCAGCGATCCCTCCTGTTTATCAGTCCCGGCATTTTATGAGACCCGCAATCGAATTTGAAGCCGGACCCCACGATACCACTTTGGGTCCGCCTGCCGCCTCAACGTGCGCGCGGACCTTGCGGATTGCGAATTTGCAGGAGCACAATACCGGCAACTCCTGCAAGCAAGGGAGCCAATGCACGTTTTTCCACTTGCTTTACCAGCTCGCGCCCTCTGCGCAATTCTCGCGGTTGTCCTCGCGGCTCGACATGGAGGTGACCGGCGTATCCGCCTTCCACTTCATGCTCGATAGCTGCACTGTGAACCGGAAATAAACCGGGGCAGACGCAGCAACGGCTCCCGAAGAGGGAGCCGCGGCCTGATCGATCTGGTATTTCGCTTATTCGCCTGGGCCGGAACTGCCCGCGCCCGAGTCGGCAAGCTGCTCAAACGTCATGCGCAGGTATTTGTGCGGATTGACGGGCACATTGTGCACGCGCACCTCGTAGTGAAGGTGCGGCCCGGTGGCGCGGCCCGATTGCCCAACGTAGCCAATCACCT
>DATJSB010000191.1:0-21438 GCA_035504315.1 Occallatibacter sp. | reverse complement strand
TCCTTTGAATCCTGACTGCACTCAACGCATCTCACCTGCCATGGAATACCGTCTTCTGGGAGGCTCAGGCCTCAAAGTTTCTGAATTGAGTTTCGGCACCGGCACGTTTGGCGGCGGCAACGAGTTTTTCAAGGCGTGGGGAGAGACCCAGGACGCCGAAGCCAGGCGCCTGGTGGACCTGTGCATCGACGCCGGCATCAACCTCTTCGATACCGCCGACGGCTACTCCGACGGCCTTTCAGAGCAAATTCTGGGCCGCGCGCTCAAGGTCAAGCGTGACCAGGCGCTCATCTCCACCAAAGCCTACTTTCCCATGGGCCCCGGCCCCAACGACATGGGCACCTCGCGCCATCATCTGCGCGTGGCGCTCGAGGCCAGCCTGCGCCGCCTGGCCACCGACTACATCGACATCTACCACCTGCACGGCTTTGACGCGCTCACGCCGATTGAAGAAGTCCAGGAGACGCTCAATACCTTTGTCCGCGAAGGCAAAGTGCGCTATATCGCCGCGTCGAATTTTTCGGGCTGGCACCTGATGAAGTCGCTGGCCGTAGCTGATCGATACGGCTGGACGCGCTTCGTTGCCCACCAGGTGTACTACTCGCTGATCGGCCGCGAATATGAGTGGGAGCTGATGCCGCTCGGCATCGATCAAAAAGTTGGCGCGCTGGTCTGGAGCCCGCTTGGCTGGGGACGGCTGACCGGCAAGCTGCGCCGCGGCCAGCCCATCCCCGAAGTCAGCCGCCTGCACAAGACCGCCGAGGCAGGCCCTCAGGTTCCCAACGAATACCTCCACAAAGTTGTCGATGCGCTCGACGCTGTCGCCGCCGAGACCGGCAAGTCCATTCCGCAGATCGCGATCAACTGGCTGCTGCACCGGCCCACGGTTTCGTCCGTCATTTTGGGCGCGCGCAACGAGGAGCAATTAAAGCAGAACCTGGGCGCGGTGGGATGGAGCCTGACCGCCGGGCAGATTGCGGCGCTCGACCGCGCCAGCGCGCAACAGCCGGTCTACCCCTACTGGCACCAGAGGAACTTTGCGGAGAGAAACCCGCTGCCGGTGTGAGGAAGGCAGCCAATAGAGAATAGCCAGTAGCCAATAGAATGCACAGACTGGTCAGCCCCGGCGGCTTGAGGCCAACCGGGGCTGGTGTGGGTTCGATTCGGCAAAAGGACCTGTAAGCCGAATTCTGTCGTGTGCGGTCATTCCTCTAGGCGAAGCGTCACCGCTTGCGCTCATCAGCGACCTACCCGGAGGTTCCGGCCATTGCATGGAGCAGACTTGCGACGAAGTATCGCCGCCTGAAAGCTCCACTGGAGCAGCCTTACGGCATCGGGCCGATGCCGGGCACGAGCCTTGCTCCTGACTCGCGCCTCCCTCCCTATTTGGTCTTGCTCCGTGTGGGGTTTACCCTGCCTCCGACATTACTGCCGGAGCGGTGCGCTCTTACCGCACCTTTTCACCCTTGCCACTGCGTGGGGCAGCCCTTTGGACTTGGTCCATCGGAGAACCCTCAATGGCGGTATGTTTTCTGTGGCACTGGCCGTCCACAGGCCTTGAAGCCTGCGTCCCGGACGTTATCCGGCACACTGCCCTGCGGAGTTCGGACTTTCCTCTCCCGAAAGCCCCGGCTCTCGCCAAGACTCCGGCAGCGACCGCCCAGTCCTCCTGCCAGTTGTTAGTCTACCGCAGTTGAGGGTTTACCAATTGCGATAAGGGATTTTGGAGGGTACGACTTCGACATGGGAAAGGCCCATTTCCTTGAGGCGGAGTTGAAGACCATGGGCAGCCTGATCCTTATTTGCGGAAGGTCCCACGAAGATTGCGCGTAAGGTTGAATCCTCGGTCGCTAACTGAAGTGGAAACTCTACGTAAGGGATGTTCTCGGAGCGAAAACACATTTTCTCGGTATCTGGTTTGTGTTGGAATATCCACTTTATGAGCCTGTACTCATTTTCCTCTTGAAACCCAATGTGCTTAAAGATCCCGCAGACTAATAGCATGTCAAGAACGAAACGCATCACTTTGTTGTTTCTGGTCTGATCTTGGCTCAATACTTTTTGCAGTGACTCGGGATTCTTGAGATCGTCAACTGCGAACTGGTCGCTCTGGGATTCAAACCATTCCTTGACGTGGGCCGTTACCATCTCAAGCGTCTCGTTTTCGCCCTGGTCATCTGAATCTTCTGAATATGTGCAAAAGGCGTCGTAGCAGCAATTATGGTTCTCTGGAAGTTGCCGAATCTGTCGAACCAGCTTGAAGTCAAATGCAAGGCAGTAGCCTTGCACGCCGGGTGCGTAGCCGCGCCATTGGCTCAAGCGATCGCCGCCTCGTCCATCTTCGACCTGTCGCTTTTCTTGAAACTCATTTTTGGTATAGGAGGCGCAAAAGGAAACGACGTAGGCGTCGACGCCGGTGTAGAGCCTCTGAAGGTAGTCAACCAAAGTCTTGGCGGATTTTTCAGATTTGAAGCGCTCGAGGGCGATTTTAAAAATGGCGTCTTTGTACATTTCCAACCCAAGCCGCCTCTCCATGCTGTCATTCA
The DNA here is from genome assembly GCA_035504315.1 of Occallatibacter sp. Classification (GTDB taxonomy): domain Bacteria; phylum Acidobacteriota; class Terriglobia; order Terriglobales; family Acidobacteriaceae; genus Telmatobacter. The sequence goes on along the minus strand of DATJSB010000191.1, from coordinate 18,892 downwards.
GAAAGCGGTAGTGCGTCGCCCAAATCCTTTGGGACGAAAGGATCCCATCCAGTCCCCTTTGTCTCGTGTAGTGAAAAAGCAACTCCGGCTTGGCCTGATCCGCATTCTCCTTGTGTTCTTCCATACTCACTCTTCGCCTTCCCGGAGTTCTTCAAGCACTCTCGCAATCTTCTGGCGCAAATCCGGTATGTCCGCCTCGACGGTGTCCCAGATCATCGGCAGGCTTACCGCAAAATAGCCGTGCGCGACACGATTTCGCATTCCATAGATCTGGGCAAATGGGATTGAGGGGTATCTGGCGGAAATGCTCGCATCGGATTCCAGGAGACGGTTGGCGGCCTCCCCGATGATCTCAATATTGCGAACTACGGCGTCTTGCTTGAGCGTGTCGGCGAAAAACTCCTCGCGGCTCATTCCCCTGGTGTAGTCCAGAACGCGGTCTACCGCCTGGAGGATATGGCCGGCGAAATCTCTGGCGGTAAGGTCTTGCTTGCTCATAGCGGAGCGGCTTCAGCGAGCACCTTGTCACGGAACTTAGGGTGGATTTCCTCGGGCGTGCGCAGGTCGATCTTCACGCCCGTCACCGAGGCCAAGCGGGACTGAAGCAGTTCCATGGCGAGCAAGCTTGCGCGCGGAGCGGGATCAATGAGGATGTCCAGGTCGCTGCCCTCCCCGTCCTCGCCGCGCAACACGCTCCCGAAGACGCGCGGGTTCGCCATCCCCGCTTGGAGAACAAGCTGGCGAATCGTCTCGCGATATTGCGGCAACGCTTCAGAGGGTCTCATCTAATCGTTCCCGCGGAGCAGCAGATCCTCGGGAATCTCGACGGCGATAGTTTTGCCGATGTGCGCGATTTGGGTGCTCATGAACTGCTCCTGCGCCAATCTTAAGCCAACTTGTGCATGAACGCTAAGGGCCAGTTGTTGAACCTGGCACGCTTATTGTGGTTCTGGTGTGGCTTGATCAATATCCCACAAGAGTAACGTGCGGCAAGTCAAAATTTTTCTTCACTATGCAAGCGAATCAGGCTACTATGTGAATCGCCTGTCGCCGCGCCGCTATCCGTTGGTCAGCAGGGACTGCTGCTCGAAGCCCCTGCGGAATTGGCATTGCCGAGGGCTGCGCTGCAGTCGCCATCAGGCTCAACTCTAGTGAAGGAGAGCTAATGAAGGTCGCCACATTGATCCTCCGTATCCTGCTGGGTCTCGTGTTTTTGGTCTTCGGGATCAACAAGCTGCACTCGTTCTTCCCCACCGGCCCCTTGCCGACGGGAGTAGCAGGTGTATTCATCGGCGCCATGATTTCAACCAAGTACTTTGCGATTGTTGGTTTCCTTGAGGCTCTCGGTGGCTTGTTCCTTGTCGGTAACCGCTTTGTGCCGCTTGGACTTACGATTCTCGGTCCCATCATCGTAAACATCTTCCTCACCGGGCTGCTGATGGACAACCACGGCATTCCAATGGCCGGAGCGGTGGCGGCAGTTTGGCTATTCCTCTTCTGGCGCTACAAGAACAACTTCGCGCCGCTGTTTGAGCGGAATGCCAAGACCATCGACGCATAGGCAACTGAAGGTTCCTGCACCTCGGCGAATGGGGAAACTCACGCCGTAGAATCAAATGCAGGGGCTTGTGATCCAGTATCTCTATCTCGGCCGCGTGGAGTACGCCGACGGGCTTCGCCTGCAGGCCGAGATGGTGAAGCTGTGCTTCGATGAACGGGTGGGGAACGTACTGCTGCTGCTGGAGCACCCGCCTGTTCTGACGCTTGGGCGCAATGCTAACCGCGCGAATATCCTGGCCTCAAGCCAGATATTGGCGGCGCGGGGCGTGACGCTGCACGAGATCAATCGTGGCGGCGACGTAACCTACCACGGGCCTGGCCAACTGGTGGGCTACCCCATCTTCGACCTGCGCAAAATGCGCCATCCCGCATCCGGCTCGCGGCTCGGACCGGTGGACTTTGTCAGGCTGATGGAAGAGTCGCTGATCGGGCTGTGCGCCGAGTTTGGCGTGGCGGCTATGCGTATTTGCGGACTCACCGGCGTCTGGTGCGGCCCTCCGGGCCTTTACTCTTGCCCTCCGGGCCTTGACTCCTTGGATGAGAACTGTGGCCCATCCAAAAAGGCTTCCGATCCTCCGTCGGGCGAGCGCAAGATCGGCGCTATCGGCATTCACGTCTCGCGCGGAGTCACCTCGCATGGGTTCGCCTTTAACGTGACCACCGATCTTGACGGGTTCCGGCTGATCAATCCCTGCGGCATCACCGATAGGCCGGTGACCAGCCTGGAAAAGGAAATTGCCCTGACCGGCAAGACTGCTCCGGAGGGGAGTCTGGCGCTTGAGCCGCTGGCGCACCGCGCGGCCGTGCAGTTCGGGCGGGTGTTTGAGCAACCGGTTGGGGCGGTAGAGAGCCTGACGGAGCTGGATGAATCGTTGCGCGAAGTGGCGCAAAGCATCCACGAAGCGCAGGCCGCGCCAAGCGTGGGCGTGCCGCTGAAGATGCCGAAGAAGATCGAGCAGTTGTTGAAGCGGCCCCAGGAGCCGGTGCGCGCGTGAGCCTCGCGACCGGCGCCCGCGTATCTCTTCACCGGCATCGGAACTACTCCAAAGAGGGTAGTGGTCAGTTTGAAATTTAGGGAACGGGGCTGAAGATCGCCTTTAGCAGAAAAGACCATCCATAGTGGGCGAAGCCATATACACCTGCTGCTAACCCGCACGCCATTAGGATCAGTTGCGCCCACGCTGGGAGCTTGTCTATACCTTTTGACACGAATCCCATGGCAGCTATGTTCTCACGGTCTGCAATTGGGACGCTGCTCTCTTCTTGTATGAGACGCGCTTCTCGGCTTCCGGCTCGGGGAGCAGCGCAACCAACCGAAAGAGCGGAATCGCGGAGCGGCATTTATAATCCGGCAGGAAGAGGGCGTTTGTGGAGGTGGCCGGCGCGCCGGCGGAATTGCGGACTCCTCTCCATGGGAAAGAGGGATTGATGCCAACCGACGTGGTCATGCCGCAGATGGGCGAGTCGATCTTCGAGGGCACCATTACCAAATGGCTCAAACAACTGGGCGCGAGCGTGGAGAAAGACGAGCCGCTGTTTGAGATCTCGACCGATAAGGTTGATGCAGAGATTCCCTCGCCCGTGACCGGTGTGCTGATCGAGATCAGGGCGCAGGAAGGCACGACCGTCCAGATCAATACGGTGGTTGCGGTGATCGGCGACGGCGCGGGGCAGGCGACCGCGCCAGGTGCCGCGCCACATGCCGCGTCAGATGCTGCGCCCCAAGGGCCGGTCGCGAGCGAGCCTGAAGCAGAAGCTCCTGCCGCTGCAGAGCCGGTTGAAACGGAAGGGGCCGGGCCGATTCGCTCCTCGCCGCTGGTGCGCAGGATTGCCAGAGAGGAGGGCGTGAACCTGGCGCAGGTGCGAGGTACCGGCTCCGCGGGCCGGATTACCAAAGACGACGTACTGTTTCACCTCAGCCAACGAAGCCAATCCAAAGGGCCGGCCGCACCGCAGGCGCCCGCGCCGCAGACGCAGTCGGCCACACCGCAGGTGTCGCCGCTGATTGGCACGGTGCAGCCGCTCAGCAAGATGCGGGCCATTATTGCGCAGCGGATGAAGGAGAGTGTCGAGACCGCTCCGCACGCGCACATGGTGTACAAGATCGACATGACGCGCATTGCGCGGCTGCGCGAGCGGGAGCGCGCGGCCTTCGAGCAGCGGCACGGAGTGAAACTCACCTACATGCCTTTCATCGCCGTGGCGGCCATTCAGGCGCTGCGCAAGTTCCCCATCGTGAATTCATCGCTCAGCGATGGTCAGATTCACTACCACGCCAACATTCATCTCGGCATTGCGGTCGCGCTTGAATGGGGATTGATTGTGCCGGTGGTACGCGAGGCCGAGAAGCGCAGCTTTGATGACCTGGCAAAGACCATCAACGATCTGGCCGCACGCGCACGGACCAAGAAGCTGAATCCCGATGAAGCTTCGGGGTCGACCTTCACGCTGACCAACGCGGGCGTCTTTGGCGGCGAGTACGGCACGCCGATCATCAATCAGCCCGAGTCGGCGATTCTCGCCATCGGCGGCCTGCGCAAGGAACCAGTGGTTCTGACCGACGACGAGGGCAACGACACCATCGCCATCCGGTCGATGCAGTATTACTGCCTGGGCTTCGACCACCGCACCGTCGACGGCGCCGACGCGGGACGCTTCATGGTCGAATTCCAGAACGCGCTGGAAAAGTGGAATCAGCCGATCGGGTAGTTATTCGCCTACCCGAAGCATACATGCGCCACAAAGTTTTGCCTGAGGGCTGCGAAGCGGTTTGCCGCAGCGTTTGCAGGGTGGGCCGTAGAGCGCGAGGCGGTGGTGCATCACTGCGCTGGGATTAGTCTCTTTGATTCCCGTTAGTTCTTCGTAACGATCGAGCAACGGCTTAAATCGCAGCTCTCGTTGCATGCCTTCGAGCGGCAGCCCCCATTTCCGACGAAATTCTTTCGTTGCATCCATCCCCTCGCCGTAGAGTCGCCACATTTCGGCGAACTCCTCTTCGTCGAGCATCGGCATCTCTGTTTTGCAACGCCAACACCAAAGCATTTTCATTGGATTTGACCTTGAATTGGGTCAACGGTTAAAGATCTCTCGTACAAGATAATCTTCCAGCGAACCTCCATAAACGATAGCGTCGGTGGCATCGTGAATCGATAGAACCACGCTTCCCCCTGTCGCCGGGTCGCATACAACGGACCGATGGGCAAAGATGGGGACGAGTCTTGCGTCCCCGGCGAGCTCGAACCCCTCATCGCTCAGAGTGGCGCAAAGTTGGATGCGGTCCCGTTCTACCTCGTCGATAATCTGCTTGACCCTTTCTAAATCTGCAGGGAAAGAGTAGAAGCCGAGCCCGCGGCGATGCGGCTCGCCACTGGCGCCGCGTATGTCGAGTGTCGGCATGTCGGTTCCGTTCATTTCTCTCAGGAACCGCCGAAAATCGGGAGGAAACTTGGCGTCGACAGCTGCCTCATATTGCGCTATCCCCTCTTCAGAAAGCCCTGAATTCCATCGGGTACCAGGTTGAAATTGAAAGCCCCAAATATCCTGCCTGATTGACGATGTGCGCCATTTTTCCTCGGATGCGCGTTTAAAGATCTGGAAGAAATCCGGCTTCGCGTTCATAGGACGTCCTGAGGTGACACAAATGCTGACTGTCATTCTCCCTTAGCCCACCCCAACCCATCCGTTCCCTTGCCTGTAGCAATACTCCGCGACACCTTCCACGCGCCCAGGTCGATCTCGTCTACCTGGTTTGCGCGGATGCACGAGACGTAGGCCTTCTTGCCGTCGGGGGTAACGAGCACTTCCTGCGGGCTGGCTGCAACCGTGATCGACCGCGCCACCTTCATGCTCGCGAGGTCGATCACGTCAACCTTATTCGCATCGGGAACGGCGATGAGGAACCAGCGGCCATCGGGCGTGACTGCTCCGCCGTAGCCCAGGCCGCTGAGCGGCACCCAGGAGTCAACCTTGTTGCTCGCGGTCGAGATTACGGCGAGCCGCGGCTGGGTTTGATCTGCGGTAAACACCCATTTGTCGTCAGTCGAGATGGCGATGCGCTGCACATTGCCGGAGACAGGAATCACGGCGAGAGTCTTGCGCGCTTTCATGTCCAGCACCGAGACCGTTCCCGGACCGACGTTGGCCGTGTAGCCACGCAGGCCGTTGTGGGCGATGGCCAGCATGTGGCTCTCCGGCTGGCCGGTGGGGATGGCGCCCACAATGGCCAGCGTCTTGGGATCGATGACGGTGACCGATTGGTCGAGCTCGGTGGTGACATAGAGAAGCCCGTCGGGCCCGAAGACGGCGCAGTGCGGGCGCACACCGTGGGTAAAGGAGATGTTGCCAACGAGCTTGCGCGTTACCAGGTCGACGACGACGATGTTGGCGCCGTCTGTGCCGGGTCTGCCCACGCCGCTGTCGCCGTAGATCGGAACGAAGGCCAGGCGGCCATTGGGCGAGGCAGCCACCTCGTGGCCGGTCACGCCGTTCTCAGCCACTGAGACAATTACTTTGCCCGAGGCAGGATCGACAATGGCCAGGCTTGTGTCGCCCTTCTGGTCGACAAGCAAGAGACTTTGCGCCCGGAGTGCAGCGCTGGTTGCAACTGCGCCGCAAACAGCGAGCGCGCAGAGAAACGGATTCGAAGACAGAGAAAACCGCACGATCGGGACCTCGCTTTGAGTTCCCCATGACTATACCGCAGAGCGCGCGGCCGGCGAGAATGTTTAAGCGCCTCAGAGCAGCTTCCGGAACTCGTCGATGCTAAGCCCGGAGTCGCGCACAATCCCGCCCATGGTAAATGCGTTGACTGGGTTGTGCCGTGGAATGGTGAGGATGCGCGTACCGTCGGTCACGACGATATGCGCACCCTGACGGATAATGCGGAACCCGCCTTCTCGAAAGCGGCGACGGCGCGCAGGTGGTCGATCCCCGGAAGCATTCCCACGGCTTATCTCGGAATTATGGGACTTCGCAACGTATTCCGCTACCTGTTCAATCTTCCCAGACGTCGGCGCTTTGCATTGGCTCCCTTATGCCATTAAGGGTTGACATAGAATGCATAAGCCGATTCCAACGATCAATCTTTTAATTACATTGAGATACTGCAGCCTGTGTTCTCGCTGGCTGTGGTCAATACGGTTTGTTTCGGCGCACAATTGAATTTTGAACTGCGCTCGTGAACTACGTTATACCCCGCCAGCGGGCCCCAGATTACTTTCCAAGGCAGAGCGCCATTCCTCTAACTGTCTACTCATAACAATGGCTCGTGCTTGATCCCTAGACACTTTGGAAGTACTAACAACTTCGCCAATGTCTGGCTGCGGGGTTGCCGCCGCGTGGAGTGGAGCGCGAAGGACGCTTTCAGGATCACTCAGTATTGCCTTGAGCTGAGAATAAATCATGACCATCGCAGTTCTTTCATCGCTGTCAATCGTCTTCTCATGCGCGACCGTTTGACAACGTTCATCAATCAAGCGCATCGCGTTCTGTGTATTGCCGTTCCCGCCGGCAACAGTGTGGAGCAAGCTTATTGTGTCGCCGAGCGCCTCGTAGACTCCCTGTCGAACAGCGAACAATCTCTTCACAGTTTGCGGATCGCCTTCTGTGTGGCCATCCGCAAAGATGGCAGCAGCGACCCCTCCCGGACAACGAGTAGGATCTTCCACATTCATTTCGACGCTCTCGCCAGGTAGAACATCGCGGTCCGTGCCGTAGTGAAACATCGGATCATAGACTCTAACGGAGTCGACGCTCTTAAATCCTCCGCTGCCCGGGCAGTGGAAGATTGACAGCATAGCTGAGATTGAACTCGAGCCATGGTTCTCAACCACTTGGCGCCACTGGTTCCCAGGGCGACTGTCTTGAAATGGACCGTCCTCTTTTATGCTAGGGAGCTGAGCTGCACAGCTAAGAGCCCCGGTAAGGAATAGTACGATCATCAACAATGCACGCATCATTTTCTCATCCTCGGCATAATCACCTCTAGCCGAATCTCAGCTCCCGGCTACGCTACTGCAACTTCGACTACACGGCCTTCGGATTCACGAGCTATCTCTTCCGCGGCCTCAGCGTACTCCCGAATCGCAACGCGGATGTTGGTAAGAGCCTCTTCTTCAGTGGCCCCCTGCGACCAGCAACCGGGCAAACCGGGGCACGAAACGCTGTAACCCTCTTCGGATTGGCGAAGGACGACGCGATAGGTTGCCATAGCAGGTATCGTACACCCGATTGTGAGTGAGCAGCGCCACGCGCTCCGGTCAGCGCTGCGGCTGCCAGGGATCGTATGTGCCGGCGCTCCAGGAATGGCCCTCGGGATCTTTGACCGAGAATTCGCGGCTGCCGTAGTCCGTGTTCTGGATAGGGCGAACGACCGTCGCTCCGGCGGCCTGCGCGCGGGCGTAAACGGCGTCGGCGTCGGCAACAACGATGTAGGCGCTGCGGGTTTCAATGCCTCCGACCTCGGCGGGCGACTTGAAGTTGCGGCCGTACTCGTCGTTCTTCTGCGAGCCGAGCATGATCATGCCTCCGTTGAGGGTGAGTTCGGCGTGGGCGATGGAGCCGTCAGGGCCCTCGTAAACTGCGTGGCGCTCAAATCCGAAGACATTGGTGAGCCATGCGATTGCGGCCTTGGCGTCTAGGTAGCGAAGCGCAGGCATGACGGTGGACCTGGTGTGGGGCGTAGCTTCGGGCATGGAAACCTCCTGATTTCAAGCCGGGTGAGCCGGCCATGCAACCAAGTTAGCCGGGTGCGGCCGGCGCGATCTTGGAAAAATCGGAAACGGGAGAATGGCGGCTCAGCCCGCCGCAATGTGGTTGGCCCAGCGGGTGCGGTTGGCGGAGTAAGTTGTAGCATCGACTCCCGAAAACGCGCGGAACTCGTTGGCGAAGTGGGACTGGTCGTAAAAGCCGCAGTCGAGGGCGAGCTCGGCCCAGGGAACGCCGGCGCCGGAGTAGAGCAAGCGGACGGCGCGCTGGAAACGCTGGATGCGGCACCAGACCTTGGGCGAGTGGCCGACTTCTTCGCGGAAGACCTGCGAGAAGCGGCGTTCGCTCAAGCCGGTGGAGCGGGCGACCTGGCGGACGGTGGTTAGCGCAGGCGCGTCGCCGAAGCTCTCGAGTGCGAAACCGACGAGACGATGCCGCGCGGCAGATTGCGAAGTTGCGCAGGCAGCGAGCCGTTCAAGCAGGAACGACTCAAGAATGCGGAAGCGGGTGCGAATGTCGTCGGTTTCGCGTAGACGGCTGCGAAGAACGAGCGAGGCTGCGCCCCAGGCTGCGTCGAGGGGAATGCTCAGATTGCTGAAGCGGTCGACGGCGTCGCCGGCGAAGGCCGCAAAGCCGCCGGGCTTGAACGATATGCCGATGAGCGAGGCCATGTCGCGCGCGGCCACTATCTCATAAATCGACCGGCCGCCGACCACCAGGGCGGGAGCGATGGGCTGGTCGGACGCGCCGTCGAGGCAGCCGTGGGGGCAGTCGTGCAGATAGTCGCGCTCAAGGTTGAGGATGACCTGCGCACAGCCGGAAGGCAGAATGCGCTCGTAGCCGTGCTTAACCACCGGCACTTGCGAGTACCACAGCGCCTGCACATAGCGGTTGAGCGGAGCGGCGGGGATGCGCTCGAGATAGAGCACAGGTGACCTCGTGGTTTTTATAGCACGAAAATGGCGGGTTCGGATTCCCTGATTGGGTAGGACTTGGCGGTGAGAGAGATTTCCTGTTGCTTTCCCAAAGGAGTTGTGCGATCCTCCTGTTGGAAACCAAAACAAGGATTGTCCGAATGAAAAGCAAAAAGGACGTTCAACAAGGCACGCTGGCCCTGATGGTGCTGAAGACGCTGGAGACGCTGGGGCCGCTGCACGGCTACGGAATCGCGCGGCGGATCGAGCGGATCAGCGGCGACTTGCTGGAAGTGAACCAGGGGACACTGTACCCGGTGCTGCTGCGGCTCGAACAGGAGGGCGCGGTCGAATCGGATTGGGGCCCTTCGGAAAACAATCGCAGGGCGCGCTTCTACCGGATCACGCGCGCGGGACACAAGCTGCTCGACAGCGAGAAACGGGACTGGGAGCAGACTGCGGCGATCATCGAGCGGTTCTTCCAGTTGAAAGCGGGAGACTGGGCATGAGAGCGCTGAGGCGTTTGCTGGCGAAAGTAAAAAACGTTGCGACCGGTCGCAGAGCGGATGCGCGGCTGCGCGAAGAGATGGAAGAACACCTGGCGATGCAGACGGAAGAAAACGAGCGCGCCGGGATGACGCGCGAGGAGGCGCGGCGGCAGGCTCAAATCAAGTTGGGAGCGATCGAGGCGATACGGGATCGGTATCACGAGGAGGAGGGCCTTCCTCTCCTCGAATGCCTGTGGCAGGATTCACGATTCACCTTGCGCCAGATGCGTAAATCTCCCGGCTTCACTCTAGTCACCGTGTTGACCATGATGCTTGGAATTGGGGCCACGACAGCCATCTTCACGATTGTCTACGCCACGCTACTTCGTGCCTTGCCTTATCCCCGAGCCGATCGCATTGTGCGCATCCATGACGTGCGATTGCAGGGCCGGTCAACCGGTGGGCTGGTTGGCATTCCACGCTTTTTCGATCTCGCGGCACGTTCCAAATCGCTCGCCAGCGCGGGCTTCTTTTATTTTGACGATACGACCCTGATTGCGGGCGCCCAATTGCCTGTTGCGATTAAGGGTGCAGGCACGAATGCCGGATTCTGGCAGGTCTTTGGCGTGAATCCGCTGCTGGGACGAACCTTTGACCAAAGAAACGATCAGCCCAATGCACCAATGGTCGCGGTGCTAAGCTATGCGGCTTGGCAACGTTACTTCGGCGGCGATCCCGGCGTCGTCGGCCGCCAGGTAACGATCGAACAAAAGTCCACCACCATCATTGGGGTTATGCCGAAGGAGTTCAGCGTGCCCGCGGGGATCGATCTCTGGCGCCCGGCGCAGCTTACGCCTGGCGCCTGGACATGGCGCGGCGAAGGTTCGCGGTTCATTAATGTGGTTGCGCGGCTGGCGCCGGGCGTTTCGATGGAGTCGGCTCAGAGCGAGTTGCGCCGCATTGGGGATCAGCTCCGTCGCGAACATGCCGATACCGACGGCTTGTGGCAGTTTGGGATGGTTGGAATGCGTGACGACCTCTACGGCGAGCTCCGGCCGGCGATTCTGGTCCTGTTTATCGCGTCGGGCTTCGTGCTGCTGGTGGCATGCATCAACGTAGCCACCCTGCTGCTTGCCAGGGCTGCAGCGCGCGAGCGAGAAGTCGCACTGCGCCGCGCGTTGGGGGCGTCGGAGCGAAGAATCCGGCTCCAATTCCTCACCGAGTCCACCCTGCTGGCCATCACCGGCGGGTTGGCTGGTCTGGGAGCGACATTTCTTCTGGTGCGAACCCTGGCTGCAAAATTGCCGGGCCGGCTCGCAATGGCCGGAACAGTCGAGATGAACTGGCCGGTCCTGGGATTCGCCGTCGGTTTGGCGGTGGCTTGCGGAATTGGCTTTGGGCTCGCGCCTGCCATGCGAAATCGCCGCCCTGCTCTTAACCTTGACTTGAAGCAAAACGAAATGCAGGTTGTCGGGAAGACGGGAGGATGGGCACGCAACGCGTTCATCTCGATCCAGGTGGCAATCTCGCTGGTGCTTCTGGTCGGCGCTTCGTTGCTTGGCGAGTCGTTGTGGAACCTTCTAAAGTCTCCGCTGGGCTTTCAACCCGAGCACGTGCTTACGTTTCGCCTGGTGCTGCCGTGGAATGCAAAGCCGGACGCAACGCGGGAATTCTATGCGAATGTGCAGCGACGCCTTGAAGCTCTGCCCGGTGTAATCGCAGTGGGGCAAACCAGCGCGCTACCCACCGAGGATTGGCATGCGCGGGGCAATTTTGATGCCGACTGGCTTCCCCGGAGCGATCATCATGACGCGGTGAATGCTGAAGTTCGCTCGATTTCGGGCAACTTGTTGCAGGCTCTGGGAACTCCGCTGCTGGCGGGGCGCGAACTTATTCCCGCAGATGGGATTTCAAAGCTGCTCGGGGCGGTGGTCAATCGCACTTTCGCGCAGCAATATCTTCCCGGCGGCAACCTCATCGGCAGGCGCATTTCAGACGACACCGGTTCAATTGAGATCGTTGGTGTGATTGCCGATGTGCGCGGCACCAGCGGATCGATCGCGGATAAAGTCGGACCGGAGATCTATTTCTCCGCAGACGGAGTAACTCCCAACCCGCGGCGCTCCTTCGTAGTTCGTACTCAGGCGCGGCCGGAGCAACTGGTTAACTCGATTCGCGAACAGGTTCATCATGTCGATCCGCAACAAGCCATAGCTGACGTGGCAACCATGGATCAACTGCTCGACAAGGCCGTGGCGCAACCGAGGTTGAATATGGCGCTGATGACGGCTTTTGCGGCGCTCACGCTCATGCTTGCCTGCGTAGGAATCTACGGAGTTGTGGCATGGACGGTTGCCCAGCGTGTCCGTGAAATCGGAGTGCGAATGGCCCTCGGGGCTACCCGGAGTCAAATCTCTTTGTTCTTTCTGGGTCGTTCGGTGAGGGCGACCTTTTGGGGAGTCGTCGCCGGAACTGCCGCTGCGTTGCTGCTCACGCGTTTGCTGCGCAGCCAACTCTACGGGGTCACCGCCGACAATCCCCTTGTTTACGCAATTGCGATTCCGCTGCTGCTGGTCCCGGTTCTCACAGCCACGCTGCGGCCGGCTCTGCACGCGGCCTCAATTAATCCAGTCGATGCACTGCGCTCAGAGTGAACGCAGGAGGAGCCGATATGAGAGCGTTGAGACGGTTGCTGGCCAGGATGAGGAACTTGGCGACCGGGCATAGAGCCGATGCGCGGCTGCGCGAAGAGATGGAAGAACACCTGGCGATGCAGACGGATGAAAATATGCGCGCCGGGATGACGGCCGAAGAGGCTCGCCGGCAGGCGGCAATCAAGCTCGGAGCAACGGGCGCCATCCGGGAGAAATATCACGCTGAAGAAGGTCTGCCGGTGCTCGAAAATGCGGGGCGCGACGTACGTTATGCGGTGCGGCAGTTGCGCCGGTCGCCGGGGTACGCGGCCACGGCAATCATCACTCTGGCGCTGGGCATCGGCGCCAACACGGCAATCTTTCTGCTTACCTGGTCGATTGTGCTGAAGAGCCTGCCGGTGCCGCATCCCGGCGAGCTGGTGCGCTACACCTTTCGCAAGGGTGAGAGCGAGCTCGGGCTTTCATATCCGCAATATGAAGCCATTAAAAAGCTGCAAAGCACGGCGAGCGGGGTGTTTGCGTGGGGCAGCAATGAAGCGATGCTGCGGCGCAACGGGCAAACCGTGAAAATTCCCATCGCGCTGGCGACCGGCGCGGTCTTCCACGTGCTGGAACTTCGGCCGGCGGCGGGGCGCGGGTTTGAGACGCGGGCCGGAGAGCAGGGCGTGCCGCTGGAGCCCGAGGCATTGCTCTCCTATGACTACTGGCAAAGAGAGTTCGACGGCGACGCGAGTGCGATTGGCCAGGCACTGAATGTTGAAAACACGAGCGTGACCATCGTAGGCGTATTGCCAAGAGGATTTGACGGCGTGGGAGCGGAGCAGCACGTCGACGTTTTGCTGCCGTTGTCGTTCGAGCGCACGATGCACCCAAGAGGCGCGATGATCGACAACTCCGGCTCGTTCTGGCTCACGGTGATGGGCAGGCTGCGCCAAGGAGCGTCGCTCAAACAGGCGCAGGCGAACCTAGCCTCAATTAACGGGCAGGTAATCGAAGAGGCCGACCCACGGCACATCTTTCTGGGCAGCGGGTTCTTCGGCGCCTACAAAATAGGGGTTGAGGAAGGGCGCGCAGGCCGATCGTGGCTGCGTTGGAAATTTGAAAAACCTTTGCTTGCGCTCGAGGCATTATGCGGCCTGATGATGCTGTTGTGCGCGGTGAACGTGGCGCTGCTGATTGTGTCGCGGGTCAGCGGGCGATTGCATGAGTTCGCCATGCGCAATGCGTTGGGCGCAAGCCGTGGGCGGCTGGTGGCCCAGGTGTTGACCGAGACGCTGATTCTAGGTTTTTGCGGATTGGCCGGCGGAGCATTGCTGGGGTGGGAACTGGCCAGGGTCCTGGTCGACATGATCACGCGCCCCGGCGAACCTGCGATGCTGCACCTGAAAGCCGGAGCGGCGGTGTTTGCGTTCACCGCGGTCATTAGCCTGGGTACTGCGCTCGCGGCCGGCATCTGGCCGGCCTGGCGGGCCTCGCGCACGGCACCGGCGGCGGATCTGAAACTGGGTGTTGCGGGCAGCGGATCGCATCGGCTGGGACGGTGGGTCATTCCGGTGCAGGTGGCGCTGGGATTGGTGCTGCTGAACGCGGCCCTGCTGATGGCGGGCACGCTGACGGCATACATGCGGCAGAACTCGGGATTCAATGCGGGGAATGTTGTTCTGGCCGAACTAGAGCTGTCGAATGCCGGAGTGACGGAGAAGGATGCGCCTGGAAAGACCTTCGATTTTCTTCATCAGCTTGAGAGCGCGCCCGGCGTGGAGGCGGCGGCTCTGATGACGATGGCGCCCATCAACGGCGGATTCTCAGTCGGCAACTACTACACACGCGATTCCAAGGGGAATCTGCATGTAAACGAACAAATATGGCCCGAGTCGATATCGCGCGATTACTTCAAGGTGATGGGCACACGCATTGTGGAGGGCCGGCAGTTCGAGGCAGCCGATGATTCAAGCGACCGGGTTTGCATTCTGAGCGCGCAGGCGGCGAAGTACTTTTTCCCGGGGCAGGACGCGATCGGAAGGTATTTGAACGCCGGCGACGGAACCGAGAAGCCTAGCGAACGTGAAAGCTATCGGGTCGTGGGTGTAGCGCAGGACGCGCGCATGGGCACATTGCTGGAGACTGCACCGGTAGTGGTCTATCTTCCAATTGAGCTGAGTGCTGGCGCTAACTTTCAGTACTCCACAATTGCGGTGCGAACGGCGAAAGCCGGACTCGGGGCCGAGACGCTGCGCAACATCTACAGCCGCGAGTTTCCGGGAGCCTCCATGCCGCGCACCTGGCGTTTCAACGACGCAATCGACTACGACCTGAGCCGGCAGCGGCTGCTCTCGGGGGTTTCGGGCGGGTTTGCGCTGCTGGCGCTTACGCTGGTGGCCACGGGGTTGTACGGCATCCTGGGGCGGACGGTGACGGAGCGCCGCCGCGAGATCGGAATCAGGATGGCTCTGGGCGCCGGGCGAAGGCAGATTGTGACGGCACTGGCCAGGTCGGCGGCCTTGCGCGTAGCTATCGGCGTGATGGCCGGCGCGCTGCTGGCTGCAGCCGGGGGCAGGCTGGTGCGGTCGCTGCTCTACGGCGTGACGCCGGGCAATCCGTGGGTGGCGCTGGCCACGCTGGCTCTGCTGGCGGCGGTGCTTACAGTTGCGTTCGTGTTTCCGGCGGGGCGGGCTGCGTCGGTCAATCCTATGGAAGCGATTCGCGAGGAGTAACAACCCGGCGGTCGCGCCCATGGAGGCGATTCGCGTGGAGTAGCCGCGGATGCGCGATCACCGTTGGGCGTTATGATTGCCGCAATGCGATTGCCTGCGGCGGACCGGGAACTGGTGCAGATCATGGATGCCTCGCTGGCGCGCGCGGCGGAGCAGGCCGGCGCGTGGCTCGTCTGCCGGCCGGGATGCACCCAGTGCTGTTACGGGGCGTTCGCGATCAATCAACTTGATGTGGCGCGGCTGCGGGCGGGCATGGAAGCACTGCGTGCCGCGGAGCCAGCCAGAGCCGAGGCTATCGAAAGTCGTGCGCGGGAGTGGATTGCCGCGCACGGAGCGGAGTTTCCCGGAGACAGGGAAACTGGACGGCTGGGCGAGAACTACGAGGAACGCGAGCGGTTCGAGGAGTTTGCAACCGATGCGGCGTGCCCGGCCCTCGATGAGGCGACTGGGCTGTGCGGCGTGTACGAGTGGCGCCCGATGACCTGCCGTGTGTTCGGGCCTCCGGTGCGGATGGAAGGCGAAGAGGGCGCAGAGGGTTTGGGCCACTGCGAGTTGTGCTTCAACGGGGCGATGCCTGAGCAGGTGGCGGCGTGCGAGATGCCGATTCCGCATGAGCTGGAGGCGAAGCTGCTGGCGGAGATTGGTGTGGACGGCGAGACGGTGGTGGCGTGGGCGCTACTCGGAGAGCCGTGAACGGTGAACGGTGAACGGTGGACCGTGAACCGTCAGATGCATTCCAGCTTGCAGACGCGCAATCCCTATCCCACCCAAGCGGCAGCCCCCGGTCTCGATTTTGATAGACTGCGGAGAAACTTACCCGGGCACAGATACACGAGGTCCTGTAACAAGGGCACGGCTTCAGCCAGGCCAATAAGGCCTCTGGAGTGAGTGTGGGCTTCAGCCCCTGCTGGGTCGACTGTGGCGAGATTATTCCGTTGGGCGAGTTTTTTCGCAGCCCGTTGAAACCGGGGAAATCGCCGCCCAGCGTCCACCGATCACCGTCCACCGCTCACGGCTCTCACGAATCGGCGATCGGGTAGTTCTGGTCGAAGGGGAAGATCAGCTCGTCCTCGGTGGGGACGGCGCTGCCGTTGAGCATGGCGGGATGGAAGCGCCAGGTTTTGACGGTTGAGAGCACGATTTGGTCGAGTGCGTTGCCGATGCCTTTGACCAGCGTTGCTTCAAGCACGTCGCCCGAGGCGCTCACCTTCACATCCACAATCACCTGCTGGTTGAGAGCGGGTAGAAGCGCGCGGTCGGTGACCGGCGGACGCGGCGAGAAAACCGGGAATGCGGGATCGGCGCTCTGGGTGTCGACGCCATTACCGGGAGTGGGGTCGTGCTGCGCGGACGGCAGGTGGCCGGCGGGCGGTGCGGGCGCAGCGTTGACGGCGAGGTCGGTGGTTGGGTTCTGCCTGGGTGCCGGCAGTGGAACTTTGCGGCCGTAGGGCTTGGGCGACGGCTTTACGTGGTTCGATCCACCGGGAATAAAAAGCATGGCGGGGTAGAACTTGAGCGGGGATTGCGAGGTAACGACGGCCGGATGGCGCAGGCTATGGATCACCTGGAGGGTCAAGCCCAGGAGCAGCAGATGCAGCACCAGCGAGAGCGCCAGGAAGCGGGCTCGTCTCTTCCGCATTGGTGAAACAGGGTGCAAAATCCCCCTTTCGCTGGTGCAGTGTACTTAATTGGACGCAGCAAGGGCGGTTGGGGATGGGAAAATCACGGCCAGGTTGTCGCTATCAGCCAAAAAGCCAGCGTGCCAAGCGCGCCGACCGGGGCTTGCCAGCGAAGCTGATGCGATTTCGAGACTCCGGCGATAGCAAAAAGAAATCCGACAGCAGAAAGCGCGCCCCCGATGAGAATCGAACGGTAAAACAGGCGCGTGTGTTTGAAGTTCTCAAACGTACCGTATAAGCCGAGTAGAATCACGGTCAATCCCAACAAGGCTGAAGAAGTGGCGAGCAGGAACCCAAGTAGTGAAAGCTTAAGGGGCAGCGTCTGTGAAACGGGCCTGCGGTGTGTCAACTCCGCCCATCCCCACACCAGAGCGGTCGGCGACACAAGATAGGCGAGAGTAAACAGCAAGATGAAAAACAGATTCATGAACCAGCTCATCTCTCGACGCCTTGCAATCGAGCCTACCACTAAAATCCCTTCGAACGACGGGCCGTCATCACTCTGAATTTTCTCCACTCCAATTGCCGTAAACTTGAAGTTTGAATCGGGAAATTCCAATACGTCCCTGCTGGGTTGAGATTTCGACCCAGGCCCTCGAAGACAACTTTCGCTTCGTGAAGAAGCTGGCCGAGCCGGACGCCGAAGTTCTGGCCGTTTTGAAGGCGAATGCTTACGGGCACGGGCTGGCGATCTGCGCCCCCGCGGTGGCGCGAGCCGGAGCGCGCTGGCTGGCTGTCAATAGCGTGGAAGAAGGCGTTGCAGCGCGGGCAATGTGTCCGGCAAATGCACAACACGAGCCACACATTCTGGTGATTGGCGGCGTGTTTGCCGGGCAAGGCGGGGCGGTGATCGGGCACGGACTGACGCCGGTGGTATGGGAGCCGTGGCAGTTGGAAGAGCTCGAGGGGGCGGCGCAAGAGGCTGGAATCCGTGCCGGGACGCTGCCGGTGCATCTCGAGATCGACACCGGCATGAGCCGACAGGGAGTGAGCCCGACGGAAGTGGCCCCGATTGTGGCGCGCATTACGCCGGGGTCACCGCTCCGGCTTGAAGGCGTGATGACTCACCTGTTCGCGGCTGATGAGGCGGACAGGCGCATGACGGCCGAACAACTGGCGCGGCTTGACGAGGCGCTGCACCGCATCGAGTTTGCCGGCCAGTTTGCTGAGTGGCTGAACGTGGGCAACTCGGCGGCGCTGCTGGCAGGGGAAGCACACCCGATTGCCGAGATGGCGGCGCGCCACGGCATGAAAGCGATGCTGCGGCCGGGACTGGCGCTCTTTGGTGTCGTTCCACGATTTGATCCGGAATTTGAAAGCGCGGAACCCGCGGGATTGTCGGCCGCGCGTGAAGCGCTCAGGCCGGTGCTGGAGTGGAAGTCACAGGTAGTAGGCGTGCGGCAGGTTGAGCCCGGGGCAGTGGTTGGCTATAACGGCACCTTTGTGGCGACTGAGCCGATGCGGCTGGCGCTGGTGGCCGTTGGATATGCGGATGGACTGGCGCGTGCATTGGGAAACCGGTTCAGCCTGCTGGTAAAGGGGAAGCGGGCGCCGCTGGTGGGTCGCGTGAGCATGGACCAGGCGGTGATCGATGTAACGGAGATTGCGGGCGTCGAGCCGGGCGACGAGGTGGTCATCATTGGTACGCAGGGGGATGCGCAAGGCGTGGAGCGGATCACGGCCTACGATCACGCCGATGCAACCGGAACCATTCCCTGGGAGGTTTTTACGCGGATCGGGGCGAGAGTGGCGCGAAGGGCGGTTTGACGGAGTTCAGGGTTCACGGTGCGGGTTCAAGGGCCGGGGTTGAGGGGCTACGGCCAAAGCCGCGTCTGAAAAAGGAAATGCGCTATTCTTAAGGAGTGCGCCCGTAGCTCAGCTGGATAGAGCGAATGCCTCCGGAGCATTAGGTCGGGAGTTCGAATCTCTCCGGGCGCACCATTGCGTAGAGCAGCCGCTTGCCAGTCGCTCACACGAGCGCGTGGCTTGAACGCAACCCTCCCCCGGATCCTTCGATTCGCTTCGCTCAACATCACACCCGCAATGCGGTAGAGATCTTTCCTTTTCACTGCGTTAAGGGTCGCGATTTCGCCATCGGGGACGGGCGCCCCGGTAACCAGGTTACCTTTGTGAGTACTCGTTCCAAAACCTACATCTTTTGTGTCATATCCACTTATT
>DATJSB010000190.1:0-15065 GCA_035504315.1 Occallatibacter sp. | reverse complement strand
GCCACTGCGATCCCCACGAAATAAAGCGCCAGCATAGGGACCGCGTACATGCAAACCGTCGAGATGTCGGGACTGGGGCAGATGATGGCCGCCACCAGAAAGACCGCCAGAATCGCGTAGCGGATGTTTTTCCAAAGAAAGCGCGGGCTCACAATGCCGAACATGGCCAGAAAAAAGATGAGAATCGGCAGTTCAAAGCTGATGCCAAGGCCAAGAATGATGGAAAGAAAAAAGCCGCTGTAGTCTTCGATGGTGACCATGGGGGTAAAGTTGTGGCCGAACTTGACCACCAGTATGTCCATGGCGCCGGGTAAAACAAAGTAATAGCCAAAGGCTGCGCCGGCCAGAAACAAGCCCACCGTGGCGGCCATAAACGGCACCACAAATCGTTTCTCTTTCTGGTAGAGCCCCGGCGCAATGAACATCCAAACCTGATAGAGGATGAAGGGCGATGAAATCAGCGCGCCGCCGATGAGCGCCACCTTCAGGTACAGGTTCAATGCATCCATGGGATGGGTGAACACCAGCGATTTGTGGATGTGAAGCAGCGGCGCCTGCAGAAAGTCGAGCAGCGGCTCGCGGAAGATCCAGCCCACGACAAATCCGCCGGCCAGGTACATCGCCGAGCGAATAATGCGCTTGCGCAGCTCCTCAAGGTGCTCCATCAGGCTCATGCCCGGAAGCTCTGCACGTTCAGTTACTGCTTTTCGCGCCTTGTCGATTGCGTCAGTGGGGTCAACCATGCTGGCTTTCCTGCTCCGTAGCCGCGCCTACTTGATCCGTTGCCGTGGCAGCGGGTTGTGAGGCTTCGTTGACGGCCTTCATTTCGGCGGCATAGGCGGCTTGCCCGGCTTCGGACCCGGCAACGGCCTCGGCAGTTGGCTCGACCGTTGCCTGAGATTCCTGAGCCATTCGCGTCGGCGGCGCCGAGGGAATCTGTTCGCCCGTCGAAGGCGGCTGGATGCGCAGGCCTTCGCTTTCGCCGGGCGTATCGCTGGGTGCTTCCACCGGGGCATTCATGTAACCGCCGGTAAAGGGCTGCGGCAGTGCAGCCGGCGTGCCCGCGGCGAGGGCCTTTTGCCTCTCCGCCTCTTCCTTCTTGCGCCGCTCGGCCTCCTCGGAGTTGCGCAGCTCCTCTTCCATCTGGAACTTGAAATCGTTGGAGGCCTTGCGAAACTCGTACATGAGCTTGCCGATCTGGCGGCCGATCTGCGGCAGCCGCCGCGGCCCAAAAACCACCAGCGCCAGCAGCATCAGGAATAGCGAATCAGACATCCCGAGAGTGGCGATCTCAATTGTCGGCGGAATTGCCATGAAGCTCAATGATAACTGCCCGCGGAGAGCAGTCACAAACGCGCTCTGGAGGCCCTGGCTCCGTGCCCGGCATCAGTCAGCTGCCCTCCGGGTCTGAGTCTCTGCGCCCCTCGGGGTTGCTCACCAGCTGTCCCCGCCCGAGGGCGGCGGCCATGCCCCCAGCAATTGCCGCAGCAATACGATGCGCCCCAGGTGATAGGCATTGTGCGCGGCCAGGTTCTCTAACTGCTCCAACGCGGTCATGGTTCGCGTTGGCTGGCCGGGTCGCGAGGTGCAGCGAACCATGCGGGTCAGCCGCGAAGCGTCTCTGGCGGCGTCAACCGCGGCACCAAGCCCGTCAAAGAAACGCTCGCACAATTTACCAAACGGCTCCTTCTCCATGTCCAGCACCGTCGGAAAACCATCCAGGGATCGCGTCGGATACGGAGTCTCGATGCCGCTGATCCACTCCAGCGTAATCTGCTGCCAGAAGACCACGTGCCACAGCTCTTCGTAGATGGAGTGCGGCGCGCCGGCCGGCTTTGCGTGCGTCAGCCCATCGCCCCCACTCTCGTCCGTCAGCCCTTCAAGAATGCGTTTGGGTGGAGTGGCGTATCCGTCTCCGATCAGAATCTGAACAAGTTCGCTCATGCGTGCACCTCGGACCCCAATAATTGTTGTTGTGTTTCAATTTTCTCAGGATCAGCCGGTAGCAGGTAAACCAACAGCCAGTAGCCAGAAGCTGATCCCTGCTCCCGGTTCCCTGATTCCTGCGTTTCCCGTATCCTGTTTACAGGCCACCCCGATGAGGACCTTTACCCTCGACGAAGCGCAGTCTCTGCTCCCGGTGTTGGAGTCGCTGCTCAAGCGCGCCATCGAGGGCAAGCGCTCGGCCGAGGAGGCGGAGTCGCATCTCTCGAGCTTCGCCCAGCGCATTTACCTTTCGGGTGGAATGCGGGTGAACACGGCCGTGGTCGCCAAACAGCGCGCCGAACTTGAGTCGCACCTGACCATGGTGAAAGAGAGCATCGCCGAAATCGACGCGATCGGCGTGCAGGTCAAGGACCTCGATTCGGGCCTGCTCGACTTTCCGTTCAAGCTTGACGACGAGGTGGTGCTGCTGTGCTGGCGCATGGGCGAACCCTCCATCGAGCACTGGCACACCATGGAAGCCGGCTTCAAAGGCCGCCAGCCGGTCGACGAGCGCTTCCGCCGCAAGCCAGGCTCGGGCCTCAAGCCGAACTGACGTACCATCCGAACATGTACATCTCCGAGCACGAAGTTTGCGCCGCTCTCTCTTACGAGGCGCTCATTCCCGACATTCGCCAGGCGCTCATCGACTACTCGGCTGGGAAGGTCGTCCAGCCCGCGCGCAGCATTCTTCGTGCCGGCAACGCCGAAGGCCATGCGAACGGATGGCTCGCCGTGATGCCGGTCATCGCAGGCGACGTAATGGCCGTCAAAACCGTTACCTTCTATCCCGCCAACGCCGAGTTGGGCATTCCCACGCACATGGCAGTCATTGAGCTCTTGCGCCGTGCCACCGGCGAACCGCTCGCCGTAATGGATGGCCGCCTGATCACCGAGATGCGAACCGGCGCCGTCAGTGCTGTCGCCCTCGACGCCCTCGCGCCGCCGACCATTCACAGCCTTGGCATTCTGGGCAGCGGAGTGCAGGCGCGCTCGCACCTCAAGGCGCTGCGCCGCGTCCGGCCTTTGCTCACCGACGTCCGCATTTACAGCCGCACGCCGGCCAACGCCGCTGCGCTCGCTGCTGAGACTGGCTCCCGCGCCGTCACCATTGAAGAAGCGGCCGCGGCCGATGTGGTTCTTGTCGCCACCACGTCGCCAACACCAGTGCTTGAGGGCCGGTGGCTCAAGCCCGATGCCGTGGTGATCGCAGTGGGCGCCATCGGTCCTCACCTGCGCGAACTCGACGACGAGGTCATGCTTTCGAGCTGCGTGATCGCCGAGTCGCGTGCGGCAGCCGAAAGCGAATCCGGCGACGTACGGCTCTCCGGCGCGCGCGTCCACGCCGAGATTGGCCAAGTCCTGTCGGGCGAGGCCAATGCGCCTGCCGGCGGGCGCATTGTTTTCAAGTCCGTAGGCATGGCCATTGAGGACCTGACCGCGGCGCGGCTGGTGTGGCAGGCGCGCAAAGCCGCATCCAGCCCTGTCCCATCGCGCTAAACCCCGCCCTTGCCGCACGGTGAGCGCCGCGCTCGTCCTCTGCGTCTAAGTTGATACTGCTGCACTATTCTTGAATCTGGCTTCGACCAATTGGTTCTGATCCCTGCAAGCGCTGGGTGCTGTTTAAGGCGATTCCTGAATAGCGATACACATATAAACCCAGCAGGGCCGCCGGCTCCCTGATGGTCGAG
Organism: Occallatibacter sp.; assembly: GCA_035504315.1. Lineage (GTDB taxonomy): Bacteria > Acidobacteriota > Terriglobia > Terriglobales > Acidobacteriaceae > Telmatobacter. The sequence goes on along the minus strand of DATJSB010000190.1, from coordinate 11,391 downwards.
GCGATTTTGGGACCGTGGTTTTGGGGTACAGAATTCTGGAACCGCTATAGAAGCGCATTCGAGGTGTGACGATGAAGTTCGGAAAGTGGGCGCGGCTTCTGCCCGGATTTTTGCTGGTTCTGACCCCTTTTTTTGAGGGCTGCGGCGATTTCTGGCAGAACCCTGGCACTACCGGCAGCGGCGGCGGCACCACCAGCACCACCCTGTCGAGCGGCGTCTTCTACGTTCTCAATTCGCTGACCAACTACCAGATTGTTGCCTACCAGATCAACTCAGGCAGCCTCACCACTATCGACAGCTATACACTTTCCGCCCAGCCCTACGCAATCGCCATCGGTCCCGGCAACGGCTTCCTGTATGTCAGCACTGAGGCCGGCATCTTCCTCTACACCATTGAATCCTCGGGCGCGCTGAAAATCGGCAACGGGGGCTCGGCGATTTCCACCGATATCGCGCAGGCAATTCAGGTAAATACCAACGGAACCTGGCTGGTGGATGCGGAAACCGGAACTTCCGGTGTCATTGTCAACGCCATCTCGATCAACCCCAATACGGGCGCACTCAACAGCAACGTCGAGGAGTCGCAGTCTTACGTGGTGGCTAACCCCTCGGTTGGGAAGATGGCCCTCTCAGGCGACGACCTGAATATCTTTTTGACGGTCGGCACCGGTGGCACGCTTGTGATTCCGTTCAACTCGGGCAACGGCAACCCGCTCGCGGCCACTGCCAAAGTCATTTCACCGGTCGTCTCGGGAGCCACGGCACTTTCGGTGGCCGTCGATCCCGTCACAAGCACTACGACGACTCCGCGCCTTTTCTACATCGGCGAAACCGAGGCCTCGTCAGACTCAGGCGGTCTGCGCGCCTTTGAATACAGCTCGCTCTCGAACGGAACGGTCACGGAAATTGCGGGCTCGCCCTATGCCGCCGGCGGTCTCGCGCCTGCGGCCATCCTGCCAGACGCGACGGGCAGCTACGTATATGTGGCCAGCGGCCAAGGCACCAGCAACGGCGTCATCCAGGGCTTCAATATCGCCTCGAACACATCCGGATCGACGCCCACCTACACGCTCTCGTCCATCAGCACTGTCTCTACAGGCATTCTGCCGGAAGGCTTAGCTGAAGACAGCGATTCGAACTTCGTCCTGGCTGTATCTTCGGGCGGCAGCTACGACCTTGAGGCGTACATCTTCGACACCACGACTGCCGGCAAGCTCGACGATAGCATCAACTCGAGCACCGGCACCGATCCCACTGGCGCCGTTGCTGTTGCCGCTTTAGCTCCCTGATGGTGGTCAAGCGAGAGTAAAAAATCCGCACCTAACTCGATAACGCCGGAAGGCGCTTGCTGAAGTTAACCGTTTGGACAGATGCTATTCTCAAAGTGTTCGCAACTGGCCGTGTCGAAGACTTCCTCCATTATTTTCAGCCCATTCCGGCGGCATCTCCTTCTTTCAGCAGTTTTGTGCAATGCGGCCGCGTTGATGGTCACGCTGGCCGGCTGCAACCGGTTCCGTCCTCCCAAGAAAGAGATGGTCTACGTCGCGGCACGTCAGATGTTTCTCCACGATCGAGTGGCTGCCGTCTCCAATATCGTGTGCGAAGTCACAAACGGGCAGCCACTCGAGGTCATGGGGCACGGCCGTCGCTTCGTCGAGGTCAAGACCGCAAAGAACGAGATTGGCTGGATCGAGGATCATGCCGTCATCGATGAAAAGATTTACGACGGCTTCGCGCAACTGGCAGACACGCACAAGGATTCTCCAGTAGCGGCTACGGCGACCTTGGACAACGATCTCTACATGCACCTGCAACCGGGCAAAGAAACCGACCACTTCTACCTGATTCCCGGCAACACGAGGGTTCAGCTTCTCGAACGGGCCTCGATCAAGAAGGCGCTGTCGCCTGGCTTTGCGCCGCTTGCGCATTTGGCCGAGCCCGAAAAGCCCGCGTCAAATGCATCGACGACGGCGCCTGGGGCTTCGGCGTCTGAGCCGCCTCCGCCTCCACCGATGGAAGACTGGTGGCTGGCCCGCGATCCGCAGGGGCACGTAGGCTGGCTCTACGGCAATCAGCTCGACGTGGATGTTCCCGATGCGATCGGCGAGTATGCCGAAGGCATGCGCTACGTCGGCGCTTATGTGCTCACCAAGGTCGACGACCCCGACGCCGACACTCCCGACCACCAGGTGCCCGAATACGTAACCGTACTCGCACCCGTCAAATCGGGCCTACCCTTCGACTTCGACCAGGTACGCGTCTTTACCTGGAGCAAGAACCACCACCGCTATGAGACAGCCTTCCGGCTGCATCCTATTCAGGGCTTTCTGCCGGTCAAGCTCTTCACCGCCCAGACTCCGCGCGGTCCCGTGCCGGCATTCAGCTTTGAGTTAAGCAGCGGGCCCAATGTGGTTACCGACCCGGCAACCGGCGTCACGCGGCCGGCCAACCCCCGCACCATCAACTACGAGATGATCGACACGCAGGTGAAGCGCATCGGACCCGATATGGGGCCCATCCCCATCACGCACGACAAGAATCAGGAAGAAAAGAAGGAAAAGTCAGAGAAGAAGCACGGCAAGAAGGGTCGTGACTAGATAATCTCTCACGAGATCTGAGGGCCACTGCATTCGCCCGGCGATCGCAACCGGGTGTATAGTCTGTAGTTAGTACGCGAGTTGTGAGGCGGTTTGACTTCCCCGAACCCCATTCCGGCGATGTCCTGCTCACCGCAATTCTGCGACGGCTCCGGGGTCTGCCCACCGCCCGCGCGACGCCTGAACCGGGCGCCACTCTTTACTCCCTTCACGATTTCGCTCCTGGGTCTTGCGATTGCTGTTGCACTCTGGGGTTACGGCTACAAGCTATCGCTTTATCATCGCCATCCTGACCGAACTACGGTCAATGCGGTCGCCAAGCTCTGGATCAAGGATCGAAGCCAGGCCGCAACCAGTTCCCATTTCCGGGTGCAGTCTGACCGGAATCAGGAATCCTCGGCGCTAGCGGGCGTGCAGCGCTCGAACGCGCCGAAAGTGCAGATTGCTGTCGACGACGGCCACACACTGCCGCGGTTGCAATCGCAAATCGCCTTCGATCTCTACTCCCGTCCTCCTCCTTCCACCACCGGCTTCTGAGACAGACGCAGTGCGGAGACGCCTGCATCCGGCGCCGTAATCCGCCTGCGGAGGGTCACGCGCAAATCCATGCGCAATCAGTCCGGAGGTATGGATCATGCACTCTTTTGGTACGGCTTTTTGCAGTCGTGCTTCGCGAACCCAGCGCGATTCATCTGCTGTTTCTCAATTTGCTCGTTTTCGCTTTGGTCGCATCTGGCAGAAGGAGGCGCGATGAGCGGGATGTGCTCAACGATTCCCGTAGAGTATGCTTTGCTTTCATCGGCCGATGCAGCCGACGCTCGCTTGAACGATAAGCGCGCAAACTTCGAGCGCACCGTGAAGAACCATCACGCGCACTTTGTTTGGGCGGCGCGCCGGATGACTCCGTTCCAGGAAGATGCTGAAGACATTGTGCAGGAGTCGCTGCTGCGCGCCTACCGCAGTCTCTCCGAGTTTCGGGGAGAAGCCAAAATGTCCACCTGGATCCACTCCATCATTCGCAACACCGCGCGCGACTGGTTGCGACGGCAGCGGGGCCGCGTCGTGTTGTCGCTTGAGCACATTCGCAACGAGGACGACGAGGCCGGGGGGTTCGACGTCATCGACCCGGCCCGCAGTCCCGAGGACTTGTTTGCGATAACCGAGTTGGAGCGCATGATGCTCGCGGAGGTCGATAAACTCAGCGAGTGTTACCGGAGCGCAATCACGGCATGCCAACTCGGCGAGATGGCGCAGGCTGAGGCCGCGGGCCAGTTCAAGGTTAGCGTGATGACTTTGAAGTCGAGAATCTTCAAGGCCAAGGCAAGCCTGCGGCGCTCGATGGCAGGGCTTGGAGCTCTTGACCACGCCGGTCGTCACGCCTTCGAAGGCGATGGACCGGGCGCGATCGGGGCGTCAGGTCCCAGGTAGGGGTGTGCCAGTCTGAATGCTGGCAGGGATTTGCCCCGATTTTTAGCAAGTGTATTTGACGCTGCCAGTTGCGTCAGCGGCTCAGAGGCAGGCTGGACCTCTGAGCCGCTATTTTCTTGATGAAGTTTTTCAGGCCGTTTCGAATGCGAAAGTTCCTTCAGCTTGCTGGGCATCTGCGAATTCCAGCCGGAACGACTCGTCTTCCGCCGGAACCAGCGACATTTGGGTGCGACCGCGCCTCCTCTTGTCTTCCGGCTCCCTGGACTCGAGCCATAAGATGAGCCGCGGGTCAGAAATGCTGGGTTCATCGCGCCAGAACGCCGGCTGCAACCTGCAGCGAATCATGAGATGTCCGAGCTGCAGATCGACGCTCTGCCGGCCTCGTGGAAAATACCGTCGCACATTTCCCGAGCCAATGTGCAGGCCCGTGACACTGCGACCGTTGCGCTGGATTTGAACTACCATGGGCACGTCCCTTCCTTAGTGGGAAGACTGTCAGCGGGGAAGCAGACCGTGTGCAGGGAGAATCGCAACAAGAATTTGAGTGGCCCGTTACTCAGCGCGCCGATTTACTCAGTTTTCTTGCTTCAAAGACACTGGTGCTTACTCGTGCCCGAATTTCCTGAGGAAACTTGCGTGAGATATGTTGATACCTTCAATCCTGTTGACGTTTGCATGGAAAGTCAAGCGAATTAAGGAAAGAATTCGTAAAAAAAGGATGGAATTTTTAGGAAATCGATTTACCGATGCCTGGCCAGCGTTCACACTCGCTTGCGCAGCGCCAGTTCGACCACGCGGAGCATTTCGATCTCCGGGGCCGGCTTGCCGGTCCAGATCTCAAACTGCCGTGCGCCCTGCTGCACAAACATGTCGACGCCACTGATCACGGCCAACCCGCGTGATTGCGCCAGCTTGAGCAGAGGCGTTTCCGGCGGGTTGTACACCATGTCGAACACCAGCGATGCGTTCAGTTCATTCTCCTTGATCGCCATCGTCTGCTTCACTCCCGCCATGCCGCAGGGCGTGCTGTTGATGATTGCATCGAAGCGATGTTTGGCAAGCAGGTCCAGCTTGAGCGACTTGGCATGCGCCTTGCGCGCCAGCGCCACGGCTGTCTCATGGGTGCGATTGGTAACGAAGACCTCCGCGCCCTGATCCACCAGCCCGAAGACTGCGGCCCGAGCCGCTCCGCCCGCGCCCACCACCAGGATGCGCGAGTCCTTGATCTTCATCCGCTTTTCAAGCGGGCGAATCACGCCGGCCACGTCGGTATTGAAGCCGTAGAGCTTTCCGTCGGCCCCGGTGCGCAGCGTATTGCATGCGCCGATGCGAGCCGTCAGCGGATCCATGTTGGCCAGGTGCGGCAGCACCTCCTCCTTCAGTGGCATGGTGACGGCTACGCCGGCCAAAGGCAGTTCGCGTGTCAGCGTCAGCAGATCGGCGAGCGCCTTTACCTTCAGGGGCAGCATGATGGCGTTTACGTTTTCGCGCTTGAAAGCCGTTGTGTGCATCCGCGGCGAGAGCGAGTGCGAGATGGGATTGCCGGCCACGCCGAAGATGCGCGTCGCCTGGTCGAGTCGCTCAACGCGATAGAGATCGATGAGGGTGCGAAGACTCGCCTGCCCAGGCGCGGTCTCAGCACCCTCGCCAGCCGAGGCAAAGGTGAACGCCGCGCCTTCGCGCGGGGCTAGCACGCGGCTCACCAACCCCTCCTCGCCCATGGCGATTCCCACCACCTGCGCGTTCAGCGACTGGTCTTCGATCATGCGCAAAACCGCCAGGTTGTCTGCCAGCGTGCGTGCGGTCGAAACTACCTTCACATAATCAGGTTCGAAGGCCCGGATGCGCGCGGCCGCCTCGTCCAGTCCCTTGGTCCGGCTGAAATCGTGATAGCTCACCAGCAGCGCCGTCGACACCGCCTTGAGCGCCGCGCGGAAGCGCGCCAACTGCGCTTTGCCGGCCTGCTCGGCCGATTCAACTTCGAGATCGACAATCTGGCATCCCGCCTCGGCAGCCTTCAGCAGCACCTCAAATTCGGAAGTCAAAGAGCCGACGAAGTTGCCCCCGTTGGGTTTGCGGCGACAGGTGGCGATTGCCTGCACGTCCCGGTGCTTTTGCAGAAAGTCCTTGAGCGGCCCAATGCCGGCAGTCGGCTTGGCCAGCAGATCGAGCCGAAACTCCAGGAAGCGCGCGTCCTTGAGCACACCCTCGGCGCAGGCCATCAGCTCGGCCGGGGTCGCCCCCCGCACCGCCACGCAGAGCCGGGGCAGGCGCAGCCGCGGAAGCCCTGTCTGCGGGGCCGCAGCGGGTTCAGCCGGCGTTGGGGCAAGAATCGGCATCATCGTCAATTGACGCATCTTAAAGGGGATTAGTTCCGGATGCAAGAAAAGAAGATGCCGATTTTTGGTTTGGTGGAGGGCGGTTTGTCCCCTGGTGGTTACTCTTCGCGCAGGGTCGTTGCCGGATCGACCCGCGCGACCCTCAGGGCCGGGACCACCGATGCAAGCAGGATGATGGCCGCCAGCGCCAGCGAGGTGAAAATCAGGGTGGGGGCGTCGTAAACGCCCACCCCGTAAAGAACGTTGCGCATGATGCGTAGAACGGCGAAGCAGAGCCCCAGCCCGCCCGCAAGTCCGATAGCAGAAGCTCTTACGCCAGTTGCACTTACGTTCACCATAGCCTGGTTCACTGTGGAGCCCAGGGCCATGCGGATGCCGATCTCGCGCGTACGTTGCGTGACCATGTTGCTCACCAGCGCAAAGATGCCAATTGCGCTCAGCAACAGCGCCAACCCGGCCATGGTGCCCATCAAAGCCACCTCGATTCTCTGGGTTGCCAGGGTCTGCGCCTGCAGGTCGCTCATTGCGTAGAAGCCTGAGAAGGGAAGTCCGGGGTCTACGCTCGCCAGCGCCCTTTGCATCTGTCCAGTCAGGCCCTCAATCGGCCCTGCGGTGCGTACAATCCAGCTCGGCTGGAACCAGGTGTGGACCAGTGCAAGCATTTTGGGATCAACAATTTGCGCCGCCGGGATGTACATGGTTTCTTCGCTTTGCAGAGGGGCAACGGGGTTGAGGCCGGAAGAAATCTGAATATCTTCCACCACGCCTACGATCTGCGTGCCATTGTCGACGGTGTGACCCACGGGATTTACGCCCGGGAAGAACTTGCGGGCAAAGCTGCGGTTCACAACTGCCACCGATTGCGCCTTGGGGCCGTCGGAGCTGGTGAAGGTGCGCCCTGCCAGAAGCGGCATTTCCAGAGTTTCGAAATAGCCGGGTGTCACGTAATCAAGATCTGTCCCGACCGTTTGCCCGGCCTGGGGGCCGTTATTGAGGCGAACCTGGTCATTCATCGTGAATTCAAACGGCAGGGTCAAGCCGACGGCGGCATTTTCCACGCCGGGAATTCGCCGCATGGCCGCGGTGCTCTGGTCGAGCAGTTGAGCGAAGGCTGCCGGATCGTGGTAGCGCGCATCATCCAGAGACGCTTTGGCGGTCATCACCCCGTTGGGATTGAACCCCGGCGGCAGAGTCTCGAGATGAATCAAAGTGCGGATCAGCAGGCCTGAACCGGCCAGCAACACCACCGTCAATGCCACCTCCCCGGCAATCAGCCCCTGCCGGAGCCGCAACCGTTCGCTGCCTGCCACGGCGCGGGTCGCCATCGAAGAGCGCAGATCGATCTTGCGGACAATAAACGTGGGCAGCATGCCGAACAGCACGCTGGTTGAAAGTGAGACAACCATGGTGAACGCCAGCACCGTTCCGTCCAGCGGTACGCCGGCAACGGGGAGGAAGTCTTTGGGCAAAAGAGAGAGCAGGCCATGCAATGCCAGATTACCCACCTCCAGGCCAGCCAGTCCGCCCATGCCTGCCAGCAGCAGATTCTCGATCCAGAGTTGCTTCTGGAGCTGCCACCGCGACGCGCCCAGTGCCAGCCGGGTGGCAATTTCGGGCGTACGTCTTGCTATGCGCAGCAGCGTAAGGCCGGCAAGGTTGGCGCAGGCAATGAGCAGGATGAACCCCGAAGCGAACATCAGGGTAAGGGCCTTCGAGCTTAAAGCGGCTGCTTCGCCCTTTTTCAGCGGTAAACAGTAGAACGATACGTGCGCGTCATGACCGATCTGTTTCGCAAGACCCGCGGCCCATCCGGCCCAGGCGCGATTGATCTCGGCGTCAGCCTGCTGCCAGGTAGCGCCATCGCGCAAGCGCGTAATGACTTCATAGTTGGTGCCGCCGCCCTCACCGCTGCGGCTGGGCTGGAGCGCCGTGTACAAGTCCGCGTTCAGCGGCGTCGTGGCTTTGTTTGGCAATATGCCAATGACAGTGTACGAGTCTCCTTTCAGATGAATCGTCTGCCCCAGAAGTTTGCGGTCCTCGTTGAAGATGCCGTGCCATAATGCAAAGCTCAGAATGACGGACTTCGGTCCCTGCGGGCGGTCTTCGGTCTCAGAGAAGTTGCGGCCGAGCAGCGGATGGATCCCCAAAACATCCAAATATTGCGCTGAGATGCGTCCGGCCTGAACGTAATCCACGTGACGGCCTGCCTCGAGATTGACTCCGTTGGTTCCGGGGCTCGAAACTGCCGCGGTCAGGGAAGGTACGTTGTCGCGCAGCAGCTCCCACTGTTCTCCGCTGATGCCGTGCGCTCCGTCGTATGGCTCGCCTCCATGGACCGTGCGGAAGATGGTCCCCAGCCGCTCGGGTTGCGGATAGGGCAGGCTCCTGACCATCAGCGCATTCACGATGGAGAAGATAGCCGTGTTGGCGCCGATAGCAAGGGCCAGAGTTACAATCACTGCCACTGCGAATCCCGGATTGCGACGAAGCTGCCGCAGCGTGAAGGCAAGATTCTGAAGAAACACGAAGGACCTCCTCCCCTATTGCAAACCTTGAAGTATCGCTGCATCTTGAACGCCAAAGCCCGAATTAAGCTAACCCTTTTGCGATCTTTCTGTTCACCGGATCATACCGTGATTGCACTTGATCTGCTCTGTCCAGTTTTGAAGTGCGGTGTGCGCGTCCGAACAGTTGTTGTAAGCCACTCTGGTGCCATGGCCTGGGCCCCAGTGGCGAGGTTGCCACGATCTCAGCTGAATGCTCGGCGCTGAAAGCTGAAAGCCGCGCCTCTGCGCGATGTGGCAACCTAGAATCTGGAGGGTTGAATGGGAATGGCTGTCGAAACGGCGTTGGCGACTGGAAGCAAAGAGATTCACGCGTGGGATGCGGGGGGAGCAGCATCGGCCGAGGCGCTTCAGACCTGGGTTTCAGAGCGTCTGGCTGCCCATGAGGCGGCGCTGGCCGCACTGCTCGCTGTCGAGGGCCCCCGTACTCCAGCGAATTCCTTGACCCTCTATGACAGGGCCATCGAACAGTTGAATCTGGCCGGAGCCCAGGCCGGCGTCCTCAACTCCGTTGCCGCCGACAAGGCCGTCCGCGACCAGGCCCAGATGGAGGCCCAGCGCGTGGCGATGGCGGGTGCCGCTTTGAGCCTCAACCGCGAGGTCTATGACACGCTGACCGCCATCAATCTCGATGGCGCCTCGCCGGCTACCCGGCACTACGTTGAACGGACGCTACTCGGCTACCGGCTCTCCGGCGTCGACAAAGACAAGGAAACCCGCGACCGCCTGCAAGCCCTCCAGGAAAAGGCCACCATGCATTCGCTCGTCTTCAGCCGCAACATCCAGGAGGGCGGCAAGACCATCCAGGCGCGCCCGGACGAGCTCGAAGGCTTGCCCGCCGACTTCATCGCGCGCCACCCGGCCAGCGCCGACGGCAACGTGACCCTCTCGACCGACCCACCCGACATGCAACCGGTGATGACCTTTGCTTCAAATTCCGCTCTTCGCGAGCGCATGTTCCTGGCCTACAACACCCGCGCGTATCCTGAGAACCACCAGATCCTGCTCGACCTGCTGGCTACCCGGCAGGAGATCGCCTCGATCCTCGGCTTCCGCAGTTGGGCCGACCTGGCGACAGCCGACCAGATGATGGGCTCGGCCGCCAACGTTCGCGCATTTCTGGTCAAGCTCGACGAGGCCAGCCGCGAGGGCGCAGTTCACGAGCACAACCAGGTGCTCGAATTCGTCCGACAGCGTGAGCCCGGTCTCGCCGAAATCGACATCGTCAGTCGTGGCTACTGGTACGAGCAGTTCCGCCGCTCGGCCTTCGACTTCGACTCGCAGTCTGTGCGCCCTTACTTCCCCTACGCGCAGGTCGAGGCCGGCGTGCTCAAGACTGCCGCTCAGCTCTTCAAGGTCGAACTCAAGCCGTCGACAGCATCGGCCTGGGATCCTTCGGTTTCGGTCTTCGACGTCTTTGAGAGCGGCGCGGTCGAGAGTCGTGTGCATGTGGGCCGCTTTTACCTCGACATGCATCCGCGCGAAGGCAAAAGCAAGTGGTTCTCGGCTGCGCCCATCGTCACCGGCGTGCGCGGCGGCGCTCTGCCTGAGGCCGGCCTCATCTGCAACTTCCCGGCCGGCGATGAAAACGACCCCGGACTGCTGCAATACTCCGACGTCGTCACTTTCTTCCACGAGTTCGGCCATTTGATGCACGCCATCCTCGGCGGCCGCACCGAGTGGATCGGCCTTTCGGGTTTCGCCACTGAGGGCGACTTCATCGAAGTCCCTTCGCAGATGCTCGAGGAGTTCTTCCGCGACGAAAAGCTGCTGCAGGCATTCGCGAAGCATTACGAAACGGGCGAAGTTCTGCTTTCGGAGACGATCAGGAAAATGAAGCGCGCGGGCTCCTTCGGCCGTGCCGACTGGATTCGCGCCCAGCTCTACTACACGACACTCTCGCTCGACCTGCATGACCAGGACCCCGCCGGGCTCGACCTCTACGAGAAGGCGAAGAGTCTATATCAATCCATGCAGCCCTGGACCTGGCTTGAAGGCAATCGCATGTACGCTAGCTTTGGCCATCTCACCGGCTACTCATCGAACTACTACACCTACATGTTCGACAAGGTGATCGCGCTCGACTTCTTTGCGCAGTTCGATCCCAAAGATCTGCTCGGCTGCGACGCGGGCGCGCGTTATCGTGAGAAGGTGCTGGAACAGGGCGGGTCAAAACCGGGCGGGGAACTGGTTCGTGACTTCCTGGGCCGCGACGAAGAGTTCGCGGCGTTTACGAAGTGGCTCAATGAAGAATTCGAAGAAGAGATAGAAGTTGGCTTCTAGCCTCTTCGCTACCGGCAACCACCCGGGTGCCCCGCCGTCGCCCCGTAGATTCTCTGTTGGAAGTCAAGAGTTTTCTCCGGGTCGAGTTTGGATTTTCAAGGCATCGGGGTCTATCCATCTGATGATTTTGGGGCGAGCAGTCTCTGTCTCTGCCCGCCCCTTTGGTTCATCGTCAGGATG
>DATJSB010000189.1:0-10378 GCA_035504315.1 Occallatibacter sp. | reverse complement strand
TTGTGGAAATCTCCCTGGTCAGTGGTCGATTCAGTAGCGCCAACCGTCTTCCGGACACTCTAGGAACTTACTATCCACAATTTACTATCCAACACTTCGCGGCCAAGGTGCCCAGGTTGTAGGTAGACATTTCAACGCGGGTGCTGGCTTCCAGATTCTGACTGTGCCATCCGCACTGCCGCTCGCCACCCGTTGCCGACTTGGCTCCCCGTCACGGATTGGACTCTGTCCGAGTGCGCCGTTCAGGATGTGCAGCGTCTTTCCGCTTGTCGTGCCCCAGAGGCGCATTGTTTCGTCCTGCTGCCACTGGCGAGAATCTTGCCCTCGGGCTCCACGCGACCGAAATGCCGAGTCGGGCTCGGCGAGGGATTCAACCGTATCGGTGCGGCCAACTTCGAGGAAAATCCGGGGAGCTAGTCGAAGGTGGTTTTCGGCCCCAGGATCCCCTGCCCATAGCGTTGCCACTGCCAGAACCTCGAAAGTGAGCAGCAGCTAAGCCGAGTTATGCCTCGCTTCTCGAGATGCGGATTAGGTAATCTTGACCGGGCCGCTTAGTCGACACGTATGGAGAAACACGGCGCCGATGAGCAAAAAAAATGCCACCCCTGGGAGGGGTGGCAAAAAGGTGAGTATGCGGGCTGGTTTCCAGGGGAGATCCGTCGTGAAAGGGCGCCCTTCATCGGGTCATAGCTCGATGACCTTCACGACAGAGATGGAATTTTCGTTGGGCAGCAGTTCCGCATCCCGAAGTCGCAAACCCTGCTGCATCCTCTGGCATACCTCGTCGGCCACATGCCGTTTGAACTGCCGCTTTTCCCGGGTTCGTATTTTGTGGCCCTGCTTGATCGAGGAGAGGGGGCGTTCCTCATGAGGCATCGGGCTGAGAAAAAAACCATCCGGGCCCAGAGGGATGCCGATTTCAGAAAAGAAGTCGTCGTAAGCGCTTCTGTAGAAACGGCCGAGTTCTTCCGTATAGGAACTTTGGCGAACAGCGGAAACGGCCGCCATGCGCTTAATGCCCAGCGCTGCGGCAATGCCGTGCAGCGTCGCCAGCAGGAGGGCGGCGGGGGCAACATCGTGCAGAGCCCGGGTAGCGGCTCGAATCTGAGGGTAATAGCCACTGGTGCCCTGCAGGCGGGAGATCAGCAGGACCCCTTCGGCGTCGGCTCGTACGACCCATCCGGGAACGATGGTAAAGGACAGGACGAAAACGCTTTTTCCGTCCACGAGGAGGTGGAGGGACAACTCGCCCTCTTTCTCAAAAGGGCGGGAGAAGGAGAGATGAATCTCGAAATGGAGATGCTCGCGGGTGGTCTCATAGACGGTTATCCTGCGGTGCAGGATGCGATGCAGGAGGTCGGCCGAGAGGCTGGAATGGAGTCGCTTGTAGTGGTGCAGGAAACAAGCTGCTCGTTGTCCAGTCGATAAGCCGCGGACGAGATAATCGCGAATCAGAAACTTGAAGCGGAATCTGGGATCGTTGCGGAGAAATTCCGCGTAGATCGGATACTTCATGATGCGAAGAATCTGGAGTTGCCGGGGGATATTTGTAGCAATGCCCCACAGGTTGCGAACCAGACGAGCCGGAGACCAGTAATACCGATTGAGCGCGAACGCGAACACAGATCCCCGGCGTCCCGAGACTGGGTCTGCAGGCAGAGGCTGCTGAGGCATTGGCAGAGTTGAATCGGCGCGGCCGAGCCTGTGGCGACAGCCCGGTGCAGTTTCCTGCCGTAATCCACTTTCGGACGTTACAACCAATGGGTGAATCGGGTGGACGGCCATAGAAATTCCCCTTATTCCTCGCTGGTTTGGTTTTGAAGACATCGATCGGTTTGGCCGCGTGGGGAGGCGGCTCGGGGAGCAGAGTGTTCCAATTCACTGCAGAGAAAGAGACAGGATGGCGGTTTGCTGGAGAGAACCGCTGGCAGCGGTAATGGTAACGGTCGATACCGTGGGAGCAGACGTTTGGGATTCCTGACCGATCTGGACCGAACATGCTGTTAATACGCAGAGGGAAAAAGCTGCGAAGATCGGCAACAAGGATCTCCGTTTCTTCTTCGATCGCAGACCCCAGAGGGCGATAGCCAGCGAAGACGCGGGAACGAACGGAAGAGGATTCCGCTGCAGCGCGGCTCCTTCGGGTGCAGTGGCGATTGTCATCGTGGTTCGGGCAGTGGAACCTGACGGCGTCACGATCGCTGGCGAGAAGCTGCATGATGAGCTGGACGGCAATCCCGAGCAACTGAATGTGATCGGGGCGGCAAAGGAGTTCTCTGGATTGATGGTGACGGTTGCGGTGCCCGTTTGGCCTCGGGTAAGGCTGAGGGACGTGGGCGTGACACCAATCGTGAACGATGGTGCAGGCGCGTTGAGTGTGTAGGTCGCAATTCCCACGGCGCTGGTTGATCCTGCGCCATTGCCGGCCGGGGACGTGGTCGACGCGATTGCCTCGATGGTCTCTGAACGCGTCACGTCGAGCGGTGCTGTAAACACCATCGATTGCGTCGTGGGCGTGGAGTTATCGGTGGTGTAAAAGATGGTGGCTCCCGGGGTGGCGTCGCTTAGAGTGACGGACTGCGGCGCGGTGTAGGTGCCGGATGCGGGACTGAAGGTTGGAGTTGCGACCTGTGGGATTTGGATTGTGTAGGTCGCCACTGCGACGGGACTATCGGTGTAGCCGGTCTCGATGGCGATGGCTTCAAGTGTCTCTGAAGTGGAGACGGCGATGGGGCCGCTGTAGACGGGAGAGGCGGCGGTTGGAGTGGATCCGTTGGTGGTGTAGTGGATCACGGCGCCGGATGTGGTGTCGCTGAGAGTGATGGACTGCGGTGCGGTGTAGGTGCCGGATGCGGGACTGAAGGTTGGCGTTGCGACCTGTGGAATTTGAATTGTGTAGGTCGCCACGGCGACGGGACTATCGGTGTAGCCGCTCTCGACGGCGATGGCTTCGAGTGTCTCGGAACTGGAGACGGCGATGGGACCGCTGTAGACGGGAGAGCTTGCGGTTGGAGTGGATCCATCAGTCGTGTAGTGGATCACGGCTCCGGAAGTGGCGTCGCTGATAGTGATGGACTGCGGTGCGGTGTAAGTGCCGGATACTGGGGCGAAGATAGGTGTCGCAACGGCCGGTGCGGTGATGACATAGGCAGCTGTGCCGATGTCTGAATCGGAGCATCCGGCTTCCGTCGCGATCGCATTGATCGTTTCCGAGGTGGCGACTGCGATGGGTCCCAAATATGGAGCACTTCCAGCAGCACAGGTTCCAGGAGGGGAGGATGCAGGGAGAGTATTGATCCCAACGCAGCCGGTCGTGCCCGCGGGCAAGTCGATGGAGACATTCTGCGCGCTGGAATAGGTCCCGGCGGCTGGCGAGAAGGTCGGCGTTGCCAGCGTCGAGGATCCCCCGACCGAGTACGTGAGCACGATCATGGAAGCAGGAGGAATGGAAAACGACGTCGAGCAGGTGGTGTTTGACGACGGCGCAACTACGACCGGCGCCAGGCTGGATGGCCCGATGTAGCTGTTCTCATTGTGATCCGTGATCCAATTGCCGGCGCTGGGAAAGATCGTCTGTTGCACTGACCCTGCGGGTGCGCCGGCCCCGCCGAAGACCACGGCCTCTGGCGCAGAGAGGTAGTTGTTGAAGCAAATCGTTGTCCAGTGGATCTGGGCTGCATCTGCGTAGGCAAAGCAGTTCACTTCAGGAACGGCCGCATTGGCTGCGATCGTATTGGCGGAAGCCTGGGGCTGGCCACCTGGATAGCTGAACGTGGGGGTACCGGTCTGCTGGATCGACATCAGGTTGCTGTTCGCGCCGATTGCGTTGTTGACAACCTGCAGCGCGACGGCAAGCGGGCGATCGAAGTTGGCCGAACCCGGAGTTTGGCCGGGACCGGTCGCCATAGCAATACTGGTTCCCCACAGCGGCATCACCACCGGAACCATGCTTCCGTTGTAGGAGTTATAGGGTTCGGCCAGAGTGAAGATGTGAATCGGTCCGGTCACCTGCGCATCGCGCGCCATCAGCAGGGCGTGCTGAACGACCGTCAGCGCCTGGCCGACAGAGGCGTCGATTTGATCGAGTTGCTGCTGCGTCACAGCGATCCCGGCGGTCGTGCTCTCGTTGACCTCGTAGACGGAGGTATTGAGCCCGTAAACCGATTTCGCATACTGCTGATTGAGCATCATGCTGGTTGCGTGCGCGGGCGGCGAGGCTGCCGAATCGATGTTGGCGATCTCCGCCCATTCATCGAGAAAAGGTGCGCCGGTGGTCGCGACATTGCCGCCGGAAGCGTCGTAGGCGCCAAGATAGTTCAGCAGGTAAGGTGCATCGTCCACGAAGTCCGGGCAGGAGGCTGCCGCACCGAGCCTGCAGCCAGCGCCCTGCATGGAGAGAGCGAGCCATCCATACGAGCCGTACCCCTGCTCCCCGGCTGCCCAGCTGTCGCTGACCAGCCGGATCACCGAGCTGTTGTATCCAGCAGCTGCCCGGGCGGCGGCCATATTCAGTCCCATGGTGTATCCGTACGCGAGGCCGTTGCCCTCGTAGAGCGAGGAGGGCGCGCCGGTGTTCCACGCCTCATTCCCGTCTTCGAGATAAATCCTGTGCCCCGCCGCCGCGTAGGCCGCTGTCCATCCCGAAGAGTTCAGCCAATTGACGAGCTTCGTCCAGTCGGCAGGCTGATTGAACACTCCGACGGAGAGAAATGCGTCCGCGCCGATCAGCTGAGCCAGGGCAAGAACATCGTTGTATCCGAGGGGCGGACCGTACGCGACCGGGAGGTACTCATTCCCGAGGCACCATCGGCGGTTTCCCGTGGCTGCGATCTCATCGTCCACGTCGGAACACCATTGCGTGCCGTCCATATACCGCAGCGATCCTGGGTGAATCTTCTGCAGTTCTTCAACGACGGCGTCTCGAAATACGGTGGTGTTTCCCGGCAGTGTGGAGCCTTCGATCACATCGGCATCCTGCATCAGACAGGTACCGTTGCAGACGATTGCAAAAGCAAGGCCTGACGCCTGGGAGCCAGTTTCAGAAGCCGTGAAATCCTTCGTGTAGGTCGTCCAGCCGGCTCCCGTGGCGGAGTTATATGACGGATCAACCGTGGTCGGAGCGATATAGCTGACACCGCTGACCCGGCCTAAGCTGTAGGTCATGCTGCAACCGCTGGAGAGGCATTTTGCCTTAAACGTTGCGGTGTATGAACCGTTCAGATTGATCCAGGGAACGGACTGGGACGCCAGCACCGGGTTCGTATTGGTGGCATTCCGAAGTACGGCATCGATGATGAAGGAAGCCGAACAGCCATTGGGCATCTCGAGGCTGTGCTGCGTGTTGGTTGAGGCCGGCGAAGTGTCGGCGGTGTTCCAGGTTGAGCCGGCGCAGAAGCCTGCGTTCACCTGCGAGGGTGAGAGAACTTCATTGCCTGTCAGCAGACGCACGATGAGCACATCGTTCTGAGACGGTGAGCATGCGGAACTCAGAGCGGGAGAGAGCGTGAAGGTGATTCCGGCGCCTCCCGTGCTGGCGGTCGAAGCGGTGATGGTTCCGGAACCGTAGGCCGTCCCGTCGGCTGCGTTGATCGCGAGGAAAGAGGCGCCGGTCCAGAAGTTCGCCGGGTATCCGGAGGCATTCGTGATGTTGTTGTACCAGGAGGTCGTGGAGTTTGTTCCGCCTGCGCTGCATGCGTAGGAGGTCTGGGCATAGGTTCCCGGCATGTAGCCGCCGTTTGCATAGTTGAGCGACTTCAACAGCTGCTGGGGGCCATAGGGCGCCAGCCCTCCGAGATTGATGCCCGGCCGATCCATATTCGGGATTGCAACGGAGTTCGAGATCGTGACCATGGTTGTCGAAGGATTCTGTGCCTGGACCACTGCAGGGATGAGGGGTTGACCAACCAGAGCCAGCCAGAGCAGCAGGAGGGGGCAGCGGAAAAACAACGGTACGAGGATGCGGTTCCGCAGGTTCATGGCAAACTCCGAAGGCTGGGGGGCCAGGGGCCTGGCAGAAGCGACGGTTGCACTGCGCATGGATCGGCACGAGACGAAAGCATGGGGAGGTGCGAGAACTGCGGGGAAGCTCAGGCGGCTCGAGCCGGGATTCCCGACTCTGCGGCATGTTCTCGAACCTCGAATAGCTGTCTCACCCTGTCGGTATGCGCTTCGAAGGCGAGATAGAAGAGCCAGCAAAACAGCAGGATGCCCGCATTGATCGCGGCATAGAGAGCGACGTGCTGTGGAGACCGGTTCCAGCGATGCCACGGCCGGTTGATGCAGGCACAAATGAAGACCGCCAGAGGAAGGTGGACCAGATACAGCGTGTAGGAAATCCTGGAGAGAAACTGGGCGGAGGCCGGATAGAGTCCTCGCTGGCCTTTCTGGGTCTGATGGCGAATGAGGTAAATCAGGACCGCAGAGCAGAAGGCGATCAGCCACTGCGCTGCATACAGCGGCAAAGAGAGGGATCGGGCTTCCACCAGAACCGCAGGAAACAGGACGGCGGTGGTGCACAACAGAACCCGAGCGTTTTTTTTGGGAATTCTCAGGGGCACGAGCGAAATCAGCGCTCCCAAAACCCAGACAGGAAACAAGGCCCCGACACCTTTGCCTGCCAGGAGCGCGATGCCGAGAAACAGAAGAAGGTTGAGCCCGCGCCGCCAGAAGGTCTGCTCCCGGACCAGGGCGAGCACGAGCAGCGGGAAGGCCAGATAGTACCAAAACTCATTGGCAAGACTCCAGAGGGAGTCGTTTGAGCCGGCGGACGGCACGCGAATGCCCTGGAGGAAAACGAGGTTTCCAACAATCACACGCGCAGTGAGCAGATGAGCGACGTCATGAACAACGGCCTGCTGCGCCGGGGCCGTATAGATACTTCCCGGAGAGTCGAGGAAGTGGACTCCGATGTAATCGAGGCTGACACCAAACAGAAGCGCGGGAATCAGCACAACCCAGAGCCGGGTCATGCGCTTTATCAGGTAATCCCTCCACGTCCAGGTGCGACGTCTCAATGCCCGCAGGAAACCGCCTCCAACGAGATAGCCGCTGAGGACGAAGAAAATCATGACGGCCTCGTTGCCAAAGGTGATCCTGGAATCCGCCGCAGGAATTGGGGATGATGGCAAAGCCTGCGTTCCGGAGTCGGACAAGGCTTGCGTCTTTGGATGAAACAGCGACTGGAAATACAGGTCGCGTGTGTGTCCCAGGAAGACGACCAGAGCGGCGGCTCCGCGGAGAGCATCCAGATGGATGGAGCTCATCGGCACATTGGCGGCGGAGATTTCGGCGGAAGATGGGGCAGAGCGTTTCAGGGGCAATTGCACCATGCTGACCTCGCTGGAGAGGAGGATTGGGGTCGTTTCGGCGGAACGCGGAAGAATGATGAAGGAAGCGGAATGCTGATCGGCCTTCGCTGAATGGGAGCACAGCGCTCTCGCCCCGGGGACGGGCGATCAGGTATAAACCTTCCGGAACGCAAATCGCGGGACAGAGACTGGAGCCCACGCCTCGCTGGCAAGGGACTGAATCCAGCCGCTGCACAGGAAGAAGAGAGTCGAGCCCTGGCCGGCAAGAAATACTGTGGTCAGAACCACCGCCAACCCGACCAGCATTCCGCCAAGACACGAATAGAGGGCGATGTCGGCAGGATCCCGCGAACGTACAACGCAGGCAACGATCGTGAGGCCACCTTCCGCAATGATCAGCATGAAGAGGCAAACGCCGATCTTTCCCTGTGTCACCCAGAGGAGCAGATACTCATTATCGATGGAGCTGAATGAGGCGCTCCTCGGATAGGCGGTGGCGCTCCACCCGAAGAAGCCTCCTCGTTCAGCGACCGTTTTGTAGGCCTCGTAGAGCCGGGTGCGGTAGGCAGCGCTGTCGCTTGCTTCGCTGGGGTTGTAGGCGGGGAGCGTCGCCTGGTCATCGTAGATACGGGAATAGGCCGCGGCTTTTCTGTAGGCGAGAACGCCTCCGGCTGCAATCAGGACCAGGGCCACGATCAAGGCCGCGCGTTTATGCCTGACAAGTCCAGCACGCGCCAGCAGATAACCGGCAGCCGCTCCGAGCAAAGGCCCGCGGGACAGGGTCATGGCCAGCCCGGCCGCAATGCCGATGATCCACCACGTCGAAAGGCGAACGCCCAGGTATTTCTTTTCCGGCGTGCCGGACGGATCGCTTCGGGAACGAAAGCGCAGCCACAGAGAGAGGAAGAACCCGATGAGGAAAACGATGCCGGCCTCCTCGGCGCCCATAAAGGGTCCTTTAACGCGCAGAAAGCCGGAGCGATATTGGTCTCCCCAGTAATCGGCACGGCCGAAGAAGCGATGGGTTGTTGCGACAAAGAGGTTGCGGTGTCCCGCAAATTCCGCGATGGAAATCACGCCCACCACCGCCAGGAGCACGACGACACGACGGACGAAGCGTTCGCGGTTGCCACCCTGTTCGATCAGGGATCGCCCCACGAAATACGCAAGAACTCCGCCGAGGAGACCGGGGTCGAGAAAGTTATAGATAGCGGTAGGGACATCGAGGTTCAGGCAGTCGGTATAAAAACCAGCGAAGGCGAACGCCAGAATCCAGAGGTCGGTGCGGCGCAGGCGCAAGGTCCGGAACCGCGACGCAATGGCGGCAAAGCCGATGGGGATCAGGGCGGCATCGGAACAGGAGATCGGCGGCAGATGCGGGATATGCAGGGAGTAGATTGCCGGAACCAGAAGGAGCACGGGCAGGAAGACATTGAGCGCCGCGGATTCCACAGACTCGCGGAGTCTCACCAGAGCGATAACGCCGAACAAAAGCACGACGAGGTTGGCCTGGTACACTACGATCTCCTGACTTAGCTTTGGTGTAACTCGATCGACGGCGAACTTATGTCCGAGGACAGCTTCAGGAACAAGGTGCGGCGCATGCGATGGATCTGCGGTTCAGGCCGCCCGGGGAAGCGTCCATGCCATTCTTCGATCCAGCCAGATCTCCTGGGTATTGGCGCGGGCATAGGCAACTGCGTTTTCCATCATGGTGGCAAGTCGCTCTCGATTGCCATGGAGGTCGACGATGGCATGAGCCATGGCTTCGACATCGAGCCAGGGAACGGTTTGTCCGGCTCCGCTCTCCAGCAGTTCACGATAGTAGTAGGTATCGAAGGCGAGATACGGCACGCCGGCGGCCATCGCGTCCAGGGCGCTGCGCGGCGTATCTTCCCGCAACGGGGCCGCCAGCAGCAGGTGGAACTGATAGAGGGTGTTGAAGAACTCCCGATCGAATGGAAGTCCGCCGTGAAATCGAACATAAGAGTCGGCGGAGCATTCTGAGGAGAGGCGCCGAAGGGCTTCGAATTGCTCCCCGCTGCCGATAATGTCCATGAGGACATTGGCCCCGAGTTGACGGGCCATTGCGGTTGCTCGTAGGCACTGATCTATGCCCTTGTACGCTGTGAGGCGGCCGAAGTAGGTCAATCGCAACGGGGACGAGACATCGCGGACGCGATTGATTTTTGTCTGCAGCGAAGCTTCGCCAATGATGTGGACGTTGCTGTGGGCCGCGTCAAGGATGTAACGGACATTGGATCGGCCCGGACCGAAATCGGAGACCAGCTTCTTTCCTTTGAGTAATACAAGGGAACAGCAGTGGGCGGCTACATGTAACTGCAGAGAGCGCAGAGTGTCATAGATGTATCGGCAGGCTGCGTAGCTTTTCCAGGACCAGTCGCCAACCCGATAGCTCATGATGGCTGAGTTGCGGTAATCGATGTCGACAACGAAGACGGTGCGCCGCCGCATAAGGATTCCCAGGAGGACCGCGGTGAACTCAAAAGGAAGCCACACATCCCAGGAGAGGCCACTGTGGACGACGGTACTTTGCCTGCAGGAGGCGTAAATCGTTCGCAGCATCGGCATGATGCGCCGAATCTTGCCGCCCAGCGAGGGTTGGGCCTGGTCGGTGAACAGAGTGCAGAAGCGAATTCCCTCCGCCTCCTCGTCGAGGATCGAGAGCGTCTGGCCTTTGCTCTTGTAGGCATCGGCACTCATCGAGGGCGATGCCATGACAAGACGATCGGCGGCGCTGCCGATGCGGTTCCGCATCATCCGGAGATGCTCGGCAAAGGCTCCCTCGACCGCCACATGGCACGGATCAATACGGAAATGCCGGACGGGAAGGACCATGAGATAGTTGTTGGCTGGCATATAGCTGGTCCGGAGTTTGGGAAATTCGCGCCGCAGTGTTACTGGGTCACGTTGAGGCTGCTGAGGACGAAGCCGGCGGAAGGCGCGAAGAAACCGAGTTGGGTGCCCGTCAGCAGCGTCGATGGGATGGTTGCTGAGGCGGTTTCTCCGCCGCATGTCAGAGTAGCGGAGGAACCGCTGAGTGTGACGGT
>DATJSB010000188.1:0-11751 GCA_035504315.1 Occallatibacter sp. | reverse complement strand
CCACTGCGACAGTCCAGTAAATTGCAGTCTGTTCCTATTGGGGGATAACGGGGACTTACCGAAAGCAACCAATTGTCGTAAGTTATTGATTTAATTGGTTGCGGGGGCTGGATTTGAACCAGCGACCTTTGGGTTATGAGCCCAACGAGCTACCGGGCTGCTCCACCCCGCAGTGTTAGTTTACCAAGATCGCATCAGAGGGTCAATGAAACAGGCCAACCGCCCGATTGCAGGTACCCCGCTGCCCCGCGCCTCCTGTAAACTCCTCATAAATCGCGGTCTTGTCTCGAGAAGTGGATGCGGACCCAGAACACGGATGTCCGCGCCACAAAAACTCAGGAGCCACTTTGACCTTCTCCGATCGTTTCCACGAAATTCGCACCGGGTTTGAGCGGCCGTTCTGGGTTGCCAACATCAGCGAGCTCTTCGAGCGGCTGTCGTACTACGCCGCGTTTGCCTCGCTGCCCCGAT
Organism: Occallatibacter sp.; assembly: GCA_035504315.1. Taxonomy (GTDB): domain Bacteria; phylum Acidobacteriota; class Terriglobia; order Terriglobales; family Acidobacteriaceae; genus Telmatobacter. Next base: position 11,280 of record DATJSB010000188.1, on the reverse strand, counting down.
ATCTGCACGAGAGCCTGAACTTTGGCGTCGAGCGGGCCGCCAGTTTGGCGGGATTGTTTGGCGGGCTGGTGTGGTTTCTGGCGGCGTTCGGCGGAGCTCTCGCTGACCGGATGGGCTTTCGCCGGGCGCTGTCCCTTGCCTACCTGATTCTGGCCATCTCGTATTTCCTGCTGGGCTCGATCGGTTCGCCGTGGCTCGCTCCGGTTCGCAATACCATGCCGCTGGTCGTGCTGGTGACGCTGATCCTGATGCTTCCGGCCCTTGGTATTTCGCTCGTGAAGCCCTCCGTCGTCGGCACCACGGCGCGGGCTTCAAAAGAAAACGTGCGATCTATTGGCTATTCGATCTACTACACCGTGGTGAACATTGGCGCGGCAGCAGGACCTTTTCTGGCCGGATGGGTGCACCAGCATCTCAGCGTGGAGAAAGTCTTCGGCATGGCGGCATTGAGCGTCTTTGCGATGTTCTTCGCCGTGTTGCTGCTGTTCAAGGAGCCCCGCCGCTCCGGCGAGACACAGACCGAAAGCCTCGGCCAGGTGGCCAGGAACTTTCTAACCGTCACCTCGAACTGGCGCTTCATGCTGTTTCTGATAATTTTCTCGGGCTATTACATCGCCTTCTGGCAGCAATTCATTATTCTTCCCATCTACATCCATGACTACGTGAACGCCAAGAGCAATACAGAAATGCTGCTGATGTGGGACCCACTGACGGTGATCGCACTGCAGATGGTGGTGAGCATTCTCACGCAGAAAATGGGATCGTTCCGCGGCATCACGCTGGGCACGCTGATCTCGGGCCTGGCCTGGCTCCTGCTTGCTTTGCATCCCAGCGTGCCTATGGCAGTGGCAACGCTGATCGTAGTGGCGATTGGAGAGATCACGCAACAGCCGCGCTACTACGAGTACATCTCGCGCCTCGCGCCCTCAGGGCAGCAGGGAACCTATATGGGCTTTGCCTTTCTGCCCATTGGGATTGGGTCGCTGGTGGGCGGGTGGTTTGGCGGGCTCCTGATTCACCACTTCGGCGAGGTTATGCATCAGCCGGCGCTCATCTGGTGGGCAGTTTCCGGAGTGGGCGTGGCCACGGCCCTGCTGCTCTGGGTTTACGACCGTCTTGTGCGGCAGGACGCAGCAGAAGCGATATAGGCAGATCCGATTCAAACCCAAAGCAACGGCTGCCGGATGGGATAGTTACGGATGATTTCCTTGTCGGTGGGATCGGGATTCAGCGTCTTCCAGAGATCGATGTATTTTTGCTCGTGAAATGCAATGCCGGAGAAGAGCAGGCCGGGCGAGCGGACCGGCAGCGCGTCGAAGTGCTCGATGTCTTTGGCCCACTTCCAGGAGCTCTTGTCCTTGAGGTAGGGGTAGATGAACTGCGCGGCTCGCGCGAGTCCGCGTCCATCGGAAAGCTGGAATGTGGGCGGATCGGGAGCCAGGCCTTTCAGCGACTGGCATAGGCCGGCCATGATGTCGAAGTTGAAGATGGAATAGCTGTAGGGCTTGGTTCGCGTCAGCTCGCGCGGAAACGAGCCGTCGGCGGCCATCTGATCCGGGAGCAGTATCTCGCGATAGCGGCGAAAGACTTCTTTCCGCGCGGCGTCGTCACCGGCCAGGCGCGCGTATTCCGCAGCTTGCAGCGCCCAGCACATGGCGTGGTTGTTCCTGGCGTCGCGCTCGGTTTTTCCGGGAGCGCTCGTACTCAACCAATCCAGATAAATGCTGAACCAGTCTCGAATTGCGTTCGCGTCCGTTGGGCTCAGCACTTTCTCAGTCAGAAAACTCGCGGCCCTGGCTACTTCCACCAGGTGGAGGCTATCAATAATCCCGTAAGATCGGCCGGTTGAAACGCCCTCGACCGCCTGGGCAAATTCGAGATTGGGATTCATGCGCGTATCTGCGGCGACAAACCAGGCGCGCAGGTGGTCGCATGCGCGACGGGCATATTTGCGGTTGCCGGTGAGAAGCCAGGCGGCGGTGAGGGCCGGCATCTGAATCGAGAGTCGCACCATTACCCTGCGATGGTCGTCGAAGTTGTTCGGATTGCTCTGGCCGTCGCGATTGATGTAGGGCCCGTTGGGATCTTTCGGGTTGGGCCAGAAGTAGTCGGCCTGCGAGTAGAAGTCGTGCCGACCGCCGGCGCTACGCGTGGCCGGGAACGCAGTGATGGTGATCGGCGATTGCGTCAGGTACGCCGCGGCGGCTTTCAGGATGCGATCGCGATCCGTGGTCGCCACGAGCAGGTAGGCAAACGACTGATGGGACTGAATGGTCGTGGCCCATGCAGTTCGAGCAACCGCGGTGCAACCGGATGCGGCAGCGGTGATAAGGAATCTTCGCCTGTCGACGTGGGTGGTGGGATGGGCCATTCTGCTCAAGAGGTCTCGTCCAAAAAATCGGGCAGAGAACACGCGCAACTGAATTCTCAGGCATGCGGGGAGAAAAATTCCACCCGCCAGCCGAAAACGGGCTTACACTGTCGGTGATCAGCCAGCGGAAGTTATGCCTGTAGCGCAACTTACTCTCGAGTTGAGAATCGAACACGCGCAGTCGCTCAAGGATCGCCGCCAGGTAGTGCGCTCGCTCAAAGATCAGCTTCGCCAGGGATTCAACATCTCTGTCGCCGAGCTTGACGAGGCCGTAACATGGCAGTCGGCGACCCTGGGGGTGGCCGCGATTTCAGGCTCGCGGTCGTACCTGCACCAGCTTATTGAAGAAGTGGAACGTGCTGCCCGCCGCATGACCAACGAACTCGGCGCAGAGCTGGCCGACTCCTTCTGGGAATACATCGAGAACTGACAACGCACCGTGCTTTTACTGATCCCTAGCCCCTGATCCTGACCCCCGTCCTTTTCGTTCCCTTGTTCCCTTGTTCCCTCGTTCCCTGCTTTTCAGTGCATGGGCTTCTCGTGCAGCACCATCCAGTTGATGCCGAACTTGTCCCGGAATTGCCCGAAGCGATGCGCGAAGAATTGCTCGCCCATGGGCATAAAGACTTCCCCGCCCTCGGTCAGAGCGTTGTAAATGCGCTCGGCTTCTTCATTGCTGTCGACGCTGAGCGAGATGTACGCGCTGCGCATGGGCTCGACCTTGGGTCCGTCACTGGCCATTACTGCCGTATCGCCAAGCGTGAAGCGGGCGTGCATGATGCCGTTCGGATTGAGGCCCGACGGCAGGTTCTGCGGATTGCCCGTCGGGCTCATGCTGGCAAATGTCATCTTGGCCTGAACCTTCGCGCCCAGGTGCTTCTCGTAAAAGGCCAGGGCTTCTTCACAATTGCCGGGGAAGTTAAGATACGTGTGCACCTTCATCGCTGAACACCTCTCTTGTTTCTGATTGGTTTGGATCCGACTGCTTTGATTCGAGTTGCTTTGAACGGCGGAATCAGCGCGTGCATCCCGCAAGTTCAAAATGATACATAATCTACATTAACGCGGAGTTTCTCCGTGCTGCCCGATCCCAATCCCCGGCCAGGACATTACTATGAGCAATCTGAACCATTCCACCCGCATCACTCCATTTCTCTGGTTCGACACGAATGCCGAAGAGGCCGTCGAGTTTTATCTTTCGGTCTTCAAAAACTCTCGCCGCATCTCGGAGCTGCGCAATCCCGGCCCCGCGCCAGGACCGCATGGCAGCATACTCACCATCGAATTCGAGCTCGATGGCGTGCGATTTACGGCTCTCAACGGAGGGCCAGACCACAAGTTCAACGAAGCGGTTTCATTCTTCATCCGCTGCGACTCTCAAGCCGAGATCGACTACTACTGGGATCGGCTGACGGACGGCGGCGCAGAGATCGCATGCGGATGGCTGCGCGACAAGTTCGGCCTCTGCTGGCAGGTGGTGCCGGCCAACATCATGGACCTGGTGAGCACAGGCAAGGGAATGGAAGCCATGTTGACCATGAAGAAGCTGGACATTGCGGTGCTGGAGCAGGCCGGGCGAGGCTGAGCGGGTCACGAATTCAGGCCCCGCTCGCCGGCCCTACAAGATTCGCCTTGCAAGGCGACGAAAAGGAGAGGTTCAGCATGAAGACGATGTTCGACGCGGCCTGCGTCGATGAAATCCAGCAGCGTTTCGCCGGGTTGCGGCGGGACCAGGCGAGGCAGTGGGGCAAGATGAGCGCGGCGCAGATGCTGGCCCACTGCTCCAAGGGCCTGGAGATGGCAGCCGGCGAGATCCGTCCTCCGCGGGCGCTGATCGGCCGCATCATAGGAGGCCTGATAAAGCGCGCCGCCCTCGGCGACGACAAGCCGATCCACCGCAACTCACCCACTTCGAGTGAGCTCGTGGTAGAAGGCGACCATGACTTCGCAGTGGAGAAGGCGCGCCTCAGTGGTCTCATCGATCGCTTTGCCGTTGCGGGTCCGGCAGGTTGCACCTGCCATCCACATGCCTTCTTCGGCCCGCTCGCCCCTGATGATTGGGGAATCCTGATGTACAAGCACCTGGATCACCACCTGCGCCAGTTCGGCGCTTGACGATTTCCCGGCCATCCGCGGGGTTTTGGTTAACGTCCGAAAGAGCAGTGAGGTCAGAACCGATTTTGGTATTCATTGCTGATTCTTATCAGCGCAGCGCCATATTCAAGCTGTGTTTCCTTTGCATTTACCCACTCGAACGGGTAGGGCGGCTCATTTTTCGCTCGAAATCTCAAGATCACGAATTCATCGAAGAATTCCCGAACAGCCGCCAACCTTATTCGTGCTTGCTCAGCTTCCTGAATGGGATGCTTGTATTTGATGCCGTCAGTTTTGTAAGAGCGGTCGCCCTCGTACGTGGTCGTCACGTTGGCATAGTTGATCCCGACTACTCCCACGCAAATGGGCTTTTTTGATCCTGCCCGTTTCTTGAAATTCAGAACCTGGTTTGCGAGATCGCTTTGAACCCTGTCGATCTGTTTGATCATCGCCTTTGCGAGGATTTTGACCTCAACGCCGATTTCAATCGTTGCTACCGGGCCTCGCGCGACTTTGTATCCGGGGTCGATTTGCGGTTCTGCGCCGACGATCAACTCCCCGAAAGTGCCATCGCCTCTTCGCGCTTCAATGCCTTTTCTCTTGTTTTGTACATTGAGGACACGCGACATGTTCTCGACAAAAATCACGTAGCGATCAGATTTGTTTACGGCGACCAGATCTTCGTAAAGGTGCATCGCGACAAAATCGCCCAGATTCGACCGGCGGTGTTCATATTTCGTGCCTTCGAAAAGCTTGCGAAACTCCTCAAGGAGCCTGAGCTCAGTCACAAACGACCTCGCAAACTGTCGCACCCGCCATCCGCCTCAGCTGCGATAGGGCCAACAGTTTCTTCCGAGCAGTTTCAAGGTAGGTCTGCTCGACTTCGACGCCGATCGAGTTCCTACCCGCCCGAATTGCGGCCGCACTCGTGGAAGCAATTCCCAGAAATGGGTCTAAGACGGTGTCCCCGGCGAACGAGAAAAGCTTGATAAGACGCTCGGCCAGTTCCACGGGGAACGGAGCAGGATGCACAGTCTTCGTAGTCGACGCTCCGGGGAGATCGTCCCACGCGGATCGAAGCCATCCCTGCATCTCTTCCTTGGTAAGCATGGAGAGAACTTTTTGAACTGGGGAAACAGTCCGATAATTTCCGCCTTTTCTAAGCAGGAGGATGTACTCAGTATCGTTTTTTACGATAGAGCCTGGCTGGTAGGGCTTCCCGTAGAATCCGGCGCCATTGCCCTTCGCCTCGGTTACTCCATTGGCGATCTTCTGCCAAAGAATCGGCGTAAGGCAATCAAGGCCGAGTTTGCGCGACCGGACTTGGATATCCGAATGCAATGGCATCACGTAATGCTTGCCCTCGCGTCTCCGCGGTACGCAGACGTCACCCACGACACAACAAATGCGCCCTCCCGGCACAAGCACGCGGCCACACTCCCGCCAAACCTTGTCAAGTTCTTCGAGGAACTCCTCGTAGTCCTCAATATCGCCGAGCTGCGAGTCGTTGCCATCGGCGTATTCCTTCAACGTCCAATAAGGCGGAGAGGTAACAACAAGATGTACCGAGGCATCCGGGATCCATGAGAGGTTCCTCGAATCGCCAAGATGCAGGCGATGAGTTGTTTTGTTGAACGGGGCAGGCCACGGAACGGTCCGATAGTGCTCGTTGGCTTCCCGATAAATGCTCAGGGCCCCCGGGGCCGCATCGTTGAGGGGTAAACGAAAAGTAACTTCGGCCCGGCTGGTTAGCTGAACATATGGCTGCTGGTCTGACTTCGGTGCCCTTTTGCCAGTATTTGACTGCGGGGGTACTTGAACTAAGGCTTGCCTCACTCCGGACCCTCTCAATTCGTCCTCGATGACTGTTCTATTCATACACCCGGATACATTGGAAAAACGGGCCGAAACCTCTGAAAATTCGGCCCGCTTCGGGCCAAATGCCGGACTGTCGCCCGATGGGGCCTCAAACCCGAACGACTGTTGCCTCACTCGCAGACGCATGAATCCAGATTAGGCGATGAAAGAGCGAATTTCCAGTGCTCGTTAGCCCAGGAGACCACCCAGGTGCTCATATTGACACGAAGTTCCATTCCGAGCATCACTAAATTCCCTCGACCACAGCGCTGGCAGACGGGGCAACTTCCCATTCCATCGCCCACCATCCCCCAGCCGCCCTTCTGGTATGCTATGAGGTTTACCGCCAAGCGGTTCTCCGGTTGGAGAACCCTCGGGAGCCAGAGGAGGACGCCATGCCCGAGCATCGAGGACGAAAGCATCATCAGGACCGGGTGGCGGAGGCGCTGAAAGAAGAGATCGGCGCCATGATCGAGGGCGAGCTCTCTGACCCCCGCATCGATCTGTGCCACATCAGCGAGGTGACGTTGAACCCCGGCGGCAAATCGGCGCGGATCTACGTAATGGTTGACTCGAACGCCGCCGACATGGACAAGGCCGAAGTCCAGACGCTGGCCGGACTGACCGCGGCGAAGGGCTACATCCGCCACGAGTTAAAGGCACGCATGGGTGTGCGTCATGTGCCTGAGCTCAGCTTTCTGGCCGACCGGCAGGGCCGCTTCGAGGCGCGCATCAACGAGCTCATGTCCCGCTCCCGGAAGCATGCCTCCCGGGCGGCAAAGGCCGGCGTGCAACCATCGTCTGAGCAGCCGGCATCGGAAGGCAGTTCGGCTGCGCAAACTGCGCCCGCCGAATAACCGGTTTCGAAGGAGCCGGCCCCGAATCAACAGGAATTAATGACCACCCTCCCCCAAAATACGGAGATTCATCCCGCCGACCGGTCGGGCGCGGTCGAGGCAATCCTCGGCGTCATTGGCAAAGGTGAGCGGTTTCTGGTGGTCTCGCATGCCCGGCCCGACGGCGACGCGGTGGGCAGCACGCTGGCGTTCGGCGAAGTTCTGCGCCAGCTCGGCAAGCGCGCCGAGCTGGTGACGGCAGACCGGGTTCCCGCAGTCTACCGGCAACTGCCCGGCGCCGAGGCCATCCGCACGGCCGCCGGCGTCGATGGGCCTTACGACGCAGTGATCCTGCTGGAGTGCGACGGCATTGAGCGCGCGCGCCTGAATGGACTGGAGCGGTATCTGCTTATCAACATCGATCACCACATTACCGCGCAACCCTACGCGCAGCTGAACTGGATTGACTGCGAGGCGGTAAGCGCGGGAGAGATGGTCTACCGGTTCGCAAAGGCTGCGGGCGCAAAGATCTCCCCGGAGATGGCCACCTGTCTTTACGTCACGGTGCTCACCGATACCGGCGGATTCTGTTATGGTTCGTTGCAGGCAAGCACGTTCGCGCTGGCCCGCGACCTGGTTGAGGCTGGAGCAGACGCGGGCGCAATTGCGCGCGAGATTTATTTTTCGACGCCGCTTTCAAAGGTGAGGCTGACGGCCACGGCGCTCAACACGCTGCACTGCGAAAGTGAGCTCGCCTGGCTCTGGATCAGCGATGACGACATTGCGAGCGTCGGCGCGAATGACGAGGACACCGAAGGCATTGTGAACGTGGCCATTGGAATTGCCGGTGTTGAAGCCGCGGTGTTCGCGAGAGGATTGAACGACGGTACGGTGCGGCTGAGTTTGCGCGGCAAGGGGAAGGTGAATGTCGCGGCGATCGCCGAAAAACTGGGCGGGGGCGGCCACGAAAACTCAGCCGGGTGCACCCTCGAGGGACCTCTCGAACGCGCCCTCGGTCAAATCCTCGGCGAACTGCGGGCAGGGCTCGAACAGTTCCAACAGTAATGAGGATTTGAATTGAGACCAAATCTGTTAGCCTTGACCCTGCCGCCACCCGGCGCGATCCAGCCACACGAAATGAGCGAAACAACGAACATGGACGCGCGGCATACGGATGGCGACATCTTCTTTGCTCTCCTGAGGGAGAATTGCAGGAATGGAAACTGGATTGCCTGAGTCTGCCCCGGATCCCAAACCCCGATGGCGACTGCGCCTGCCCAGGTGGCCAATCGTCGCTGAAGCCAGCGTCTTCCTCATTTTTACTGTCTTCTTTCTCCTTTACGGAGTTGTGCCGGTGTTTGGCGGCGCGGGCATGGGCCTGCTGGGCGCCGACGAGCCGCGCTACGCCCAGATCGCCCACGAGATGCTGGTCCGCTTCGACTCGGCCCACACCCTGAAAGAACGGCTAGGCGCCTGCGTCACTCCCTACCTGTACGGCCGTCCCTGGCTCGAAAAACCCGCGCTCTACTACTGGCGCGCCATGTTTCTCTTTCAGGACTTCGGGGTGCACGACTGGAGCGCCCGCCTGCCCTCGACCACATTTGCATTCATCATGGTGGCCCTCATCTACGTGCACATGCGACGATTCAGGCCGGGCGGACATCTTGACGCCGCGCTGATCACCGTTGCCTGCGCCGGTATCATCGGTTTCGCCCGGGGCGCTTCAACCGATATGCAGATGGCCGCGCCGCTCGCCATCGGCCTGCTGGGCTGGTATGCCTGGTACGAAACAGACTCCAAGTTCTGGCTCTACGATATCTACTTCTTTACCGGCCTGGCCACGCTCGCCAAAGGTCCGGTCGCTCCTTTCCTGGCGGCTCTCATCCTGGTCGCATTTGCATTTCTCAGGCGCGAGTGGAAGATCCTGATTCGCACGCTGTGGTGGCCCGGCATCGTGCTCTACTTTGCCATGGTTCTGCCGTGGTTCATCGCAGTGCAGCACCAGAATCCCACCTTCTTCCGCGAGTTCTTTTTCGAGCACAACCTGCAGCGCTTCGCCTCCGATCGTTATCAGCACGAACAGCCCTTCTGGTACTACCTGGTGGTGGTGCTGCTGGCCGTGATGCCCTGGACCGTGGTCGCGGTGAAGGCCCTGGTGGACGGCATTCAGACCTCGGCGGCTGAATGGCGGCTGCGCTACACGCGGAATCTGAAGCCGGTGAACCGCCCCGGCGACGCTTTTCCTGAGTTCCTGGTTCTCTGGGCGCTCATCCCCATCGTCTTCTTCTCGTTTTCGCAATCCAAGCTGCCCGGATACATTCTGCCTTCCATTCCGCCCATCGCGATTCTCACCGGCGACTATCTTTTCCGGCGCCGCCAGCCCGGCCTCAACCGGTGGGTGCTGGGCGGCCACGCCTTGGTGTGCGCGGCGGTGACCATGGCGGCCTTCACGCTGCCGTGGTTTGTGGCGCACGGCCACCACATGCCGCCCGCGCACGTCATCGTTCCCGCCGCGCTGGCTGCGCTCGGCACGGCGCTGCTCATTCTCATCGTTACCCACGGATTTGGGGTGGCGCGACTGCGGCTTGCCACCTCGTGTGTGCTGGCCGTGCTCTTGCTCTTCCTCTATGGCCTGGGACCGGTTTTTTTCATCCCGCAGGTTTCAGCTACCAAGCAGGTCATCAACCTTCTCGACCGGACGTACTCCGTCCGCCCGCTGGCTGATCGATTGGCCGAGTTCGTGCCTCCCGACGGTGTGGTTGCGGTCTTCAGGGTGCGCCGCGAAACCGAATACGGCCTATCCTTCTACCGCAACCGCGAAGTTGTGAACTACGAAGAGAGCGGCGTGCCCGGCGAACAGCATCTGCTGGTGGCCCGCATGACGGGGCGAAATGGGGTCGACCTGCACACCACTGAAGCGCTGGAGAACTATCTGGCCGGGCGCCAGTACTCGCAGCTCTTCGCCTGGCCTGAGCAGGGACTTGAAGTGTTCCTTGTTGGAGCCCGTTAAATCTCGTCTATAGTTGCAGTTGAAGCGGAACCGTGGCAAAGTTGCCGAAGAGCATTTTGCGGATCCGCCGATTTTTACCCGCAGCCGGCAGATCGCAGCTCCGCCGGACGATTCTTTCAAGAGAGGCATTGATTTGGGCGCAACTTCTCTCGAGATCCTCGACCTGAGGCACTTTGGGGCTCCCATGCTCCGCGCGGTGCTGGATTCTGAGGCCGAGCTTTGGAAAAAACGCCTGCACTGGGACTATCGCGCCTCGGCCCAGCTCCTCATGCAGTACCTCGACAACCACATGCTGCCCGGCTACGCAGCCGTCGAAGCCGAGCGCGTTACGGGCTACGTCTTTTGCGTCTACGAGGAGACGAAAGCCGTCATCGGGGATGTCTTCGCCACCGATGCAAAGCCGCACGGCCCGGCCCCGGTGCAAAGCATCGAGGAAAAACTCCTGCGCCATCTTCTTGAGCTGCTGGTGAATTCGCCGCATATCGACCGCATCGAGTCGCAGCTTTTGCTGCATCCTTCGGGCACCCACGCTGCAACGTTTCGTGAGGCAGGTTGCCGCATCTTCCGCCGTCTGTTCCTGGTGCAGCAGATCAGCGACCGCTGGAAACCTCCGCGGCCGAACCTTCCCGACGGGCTTGAACTGCGCCCCTGGCGCGAAAATGACCTTGCCGCCGCCTCCCGCCTCATCGCCGATGCCTATCGCGGCCACCCTGACGGCCTGATCAACGATCAGTACCGCTCCGCGCACGGATCGATGCGCTTCCTCAACAACATCGTTCGCTACTCCGGTTGCGGTACGTTCTCAGCCACGGTTTCGCACGTGGTCGCCGAACGCGGCAGCAAGGAGTTGGTCGCGTTGGTGCTGGGTTCGCGGGTCAGCCACGAAAGCGGCCACATCACCCAGATTTGTGTGGCCCCCAGCTACCGGCGAATGGGCCTGGCGCGCACCCTGCTCTCGGTCGTCAGCTACGGGTTCATGCGCCAGGGCGCCTCAGAGATTTCGCTCACCGTCACTGAGGCCAACCAGGAGGCGATCGATCTCTACGTGGCCGAGGGCTACACCCTCGCGCACAGCTTCGATGCCGCGGTGTGGGAGCGGTCGCGGCAAGGGT
>DATJSB010000187.1:0-9407 GCA_035504315.1 Occallatibacter sp. | reverse complement strand
TTGAATCACTCGCACGTGATGGAGTTTGCCAGCGCCCTGGCTGACGGCATCGGTCCCCGGCTGACCGGCTCGCCAAATCTGGCGAAAGCCAACCAGTGGACCGTTGACACGCTGACCAAGATCGGCCTCGCCAATGCGCATCTCGAGGACTGGGGCGAGTTCGGCATGGGCTGGCAGCAGCTCAACACCTGGGCGCGCATGGTTGAGCCGGATACTGCTGTTCTGATTCTGCAGGCGACGCCCTGGTCTCCGTCCACTCCAGGGCCGGTCACGGGCGAGGTGGCCTTCGTCGATATCCAGACCGAAAAGGACTTTGACAAGTACAAGGGCAAGCTGGCCGGCAAGATTGTTCTGCTGGGCGCCATGCGGCCGGTACCACCGGTCGACAAGCCACTGTTTGAGCGCAACACCGAACAGACGCTCGAAGATGTGGCGGAGTTCCCGGTGAGCGAAGGTGCGCCCGGAGCGATGCCTCCGGAGATGCGGGCCCGGATGCAGGCGCGGCTCGAGAGATACAGGATGCTCGATCAGATTGCGCAGTTCTTCGCCGATGAGAAGGTGGCCGCGGTGATTGAGCCGAGCCGCGACGGCGCCAATGGCGGCGGTTCGGGCGGAACGTTCTTTGACGACAACGGTGCGACGCTGGGCCGTACGCCGTATCTGGCCGACAAGGCGGTGAAGGTTCCCGTTGCCGTGGCCGCAATCGAGAGCTACGGACGGCTTTACCGGCTCACGGAGGCACATGTGCCGGTCGAGGTCGAGATCGACGTTGAGACCAAGGTCACCGGCGAACACGAGCACGGCTTCGACACGATTGCCGAGATCCCCGGCACCGATCCTAATTTGAAGGACCAGGTAGTGATGCTGGGCGGGCACCTGGATAGCTGGATCGCCGGCACTGGCGCCACCGACAACGGCGCCGGGACCGTGGTGGCGATGGAGGCCGTGCGCATTCTTGAGGCGCTGGGCGTGAAGCCGCGCCGCACGATTCGCATTGCTTTGTGGACCGGCGAAGAGCAAGGGCTGTTTGGCTCACGCGGTTATTGCGCCATGCATTTTGGTTCAGCCAAGCTGTCGACTGCTCCCGACCAGGCGCAACTGCCCGAGTTCATGCGCCGCCCTTCAGGGCCGCTGGAGGTGAAGCCCGAGCAGAAACTGATCAGCGTTTACTTCAACGTGGATAACGGCTCGGGAAAGATTCGCGGCATTTACACGCAGGGCAATGCGGCGATCGCGCCCATCTTTGAACAATGGATGGCTCCGCTCAAAGATCTCGACGTTACCACTATCACCGAGCGCAACACCGGCGGCACCGATCACCTGAGCTTCGACGCGGTCGGCATTCCGGGATTCCAGTTCATCCAGGACAATCTGGATTACGAGTCGCGCAGCCACCACTCGAACGAGGACGTGTATGAGCGGCTGCAGCCGGCCGATCTGAAGCAGATTGCGACGGTGGAGGCGATCTTTGTGTACAACGCCGCCATGCGCGACCAGATGATGCCGCGCAAACCGCTGCCCGAAGCCTATCTCGACCAGAAGCGGAACGCGCCGATCGAGGGGATCTTCCCGGGAGCGGCTGCGCCGGAGGCGCTGAAGTAGTAGGGCAGCGAGTCAGCGAGTCAGGGGTGGCGTGACGGAACGGAGTGTGGTGGTTTCCCACCCTTCCCGCACAAAATGCGGGAAGGGTGGGGCAACCTCAGAGCGCTGGGGCGAACGGTGAAAAGCTAAAGGAGCGCTCCGAATTCGAATTATTTGCCCCCTCCGCGTCCCCCAAGAATCTTAACCACCAATAAACTCCAGACGGCGGCGCAAACAAGCGCAACTCCCGCGAACACATCGACAGGCCATGCCTCCTTGCCTCCATTCGCAGCGTCGAGTTGGAGCAGGCACCATGCACAGACCAGAACCGGCACCAGAGATACCGAAACGATCCAAGGTAGACTTCCCGGCGCCTTTCTCACGTTGGAGTTATTCACCTCACCACTTGCCTGGGGCAACCCCGCTCGGCTGCGAACTTTGGCGACTTGGATGAGGTACGTACTCGCCAAAACGAACGCAAGGCCGACGGCGCGAATGGCGAAATCATGAGATCCGATAAAAATGAAGACTCCTCCCAACACGAGGAGAATGACAGCCAAAGCAAACGAGCCACGCTGTCTATTCGATGCATTCTGAAGTGTGATCGTCAAGGTCCTTCTTCTGCCTCGGTTTGCCACTGGCCGGCTCAATCAGGTACAGGAATGGAAGCCTTGACAGGGTAATTTGGGAACCTGATCGAAATCGCTTTGATTGCAGCGTCAGCCTGTTTTTCGGAGATGAGCGGAAGAACGCATTTGCCGCGGCCGGCACACAATACATAGAGGCCGGTGGGTCCAACGTGTTTTTCCCATAAGTCAGGATGAAACCAATAAAGGCTCTCAATAGTGCCGAGTACGGTCTCCGTCGGATTCCAGAGATAGACGGACGTAACCAGTCGGTCTGGGAGCACTCGCAGCACGCTCTCGTGGCCCCAGGCCCAGCGAATGATCAAGAGCATCGCCAATCCGCCTGCGCCCACAATCATCACGGGCCTCTGCCAAAACCATCCAATCGCCATCAGTGCGGGCGCAGCTGCTGGCGCAAGAATGCGCTCAATCCAACCGGCATGGCGCACGTACCGAATTCGCAGTTCGTAGGGTAGCTGTTCGATATTGAATTCAATCGATCCCAGGGGGCTCATTCGATCGAATTGCTCCTGAATGGTCCGGTTGAGTGGGGGCGTCCACCGTTGGTGCCTGCGACAAAAGCTCGAAACGACCCTCGCAAAAAAACTATTGGGATACTAATGTCGGCCAATTTCGTCAGCGGTGATCGGGAATACACCCATCGTGTTGGAAGCCACGAGCACAATTCGGCCGCCCAGTGATCGGTCGAGAGTGGCTTGGGTGCGGCAGCGGTTTCCCACTCTTCCCGCACAGAAAGCGGGAGGGATGGGGGCTCCTCGTCGGTGGCGGATCGCAAAGAAACCAAAAGGCCGCTGCTGGCGAAGAAATCACTCCAGCTGTTTTCTTCATTTCTAAGGAAAACAGTCGCTTTTACTTAACTAATATCTTGGAATACGACCAAAAACCTGTGGAAGATAAGGAGAAAACGCCGTGACACCGGTCACAGCGGATGTCCTTTTCTGGGGGGAGGATATAGCGGGCCTGGAGGGGTATTTGGATGCTCTTCAGGAGGCGTGGTTTGTGAAGGTTAGCGACGGCTGGAATACGGATCCGCGGCGCCCGGCGGACGCGATTCGAGATTTCAAGATGTCATGGCGTGAGGAGTTTCGCGGCAAGCTGATGAGCGCGGACGAGGCGCTCCGGGCCGTTCAGTCAGGCAATCGGGTTTGGATCCAATCCGGTTGCGGCACTCCCTCGGTTCTAGTGGATGCGCTGGTCGGGCGCGCTCCCGAAGTTCGCGACGTTGAAATCATCCACATGAAGACCCTGGGCGCGGCAGACTACACGCGGCCCGAGTACAAGGGTCACTTCCGCCATCGCGGATTGTTCCTTGGCGACAACGTGCGCGAGGCAGTATGCGACGGGCGGGCGGACTACACTCCCATTTTTCTGAGCGAGATTGAGAGCCTGTTTGAGACCGGCGCGCTGCCGCTCGACGTGGTGCTGATGCAGGTGTCTCCGCCGGACGCGCACGGGTTCGTGAGCCTGGGCACGACGGTGGATTGCACACTGACCCTGGTGCGCTACGCGAAGACCGTGATTGCCGAAGTGAACCGGCAGATGCCGCGCACGCACGGCGAAACCAACGTGCACGTGAGCCACATTTCCGCATTTGTTGAGAGTGACCGGCCGCTGCTGGAACTGGAGGCCGAGCCGCTGACTGAAACGCATATGCGCGTGGGCCGCAATGTAGCGGGGTTGATTCCCGATGGCGCCACACTGCAGACCGGAATCGGCGGCATTGCTGAAGCCGTTCTGCATTGCCTGGGCGACAAGCGCGACCTGGGCATTCACACCGAGCTGGTTCCCGATGGCGTGGTCGATCTGATGGAAGCGGGCGTGATCAACGGCGAACGCAAGACGCTGCATCGTGGCAAGGCCGTGGTGGCGTTTGTGCTGGGCTCGCAGAAGCTGTTCGATTTCATCCGCGAGAATCCGAGCTTCGAGTTCCGGCCCATCAGTTATACCAACGATCCGTTTGTGGTGGCGCAGAACGACCGCATGGTGGCCATCAACGGCGCATTGCAGGTGGATATTACCGGTCAGGTATGCGCCGATTCGATTGGCACGCGGCCTTACAGCGGATTCGGCGGGCAGATCGACTTTATTCGCGGCGCGGCGCGGTCGAAGGGCGGCGTGCCGATTATTGCGCTGCCGTCGACGGCGCGGCGCGGCACGGTCTCGCGCATTGTGCCCACGCTCGAGCCGGGGGCGGGAGTGGTAACCTCGCGCGCCGACGTTCACTTCGTGGTGACGGAGCACGGAATCGCGTATCTGCATGGCAAAACGCTGCGCGAGCGGGCCGAGGCGCTGATCGCGATTGCCGCTCCGGAGTTCAGGCAGGAGTTGGAGGATTTTGCTGTGCGCGCGCATTATCTTCAGCGCGCGGGAGCGTTGGTGAGTGTGTGATTGGGGGCCAAAGTGACACCCCACCCCAGCGACGAGAACTAAAACGTCGCAGGGTGGGGGCCGGAATGAGAACCAGCGGAGCTAATCCGACCCCACTCAAGCGGAGCTTGAATGGAGGCCCCCGGGGGAGTTCGGTGGGAAGGGAATTGGAATGGCGGAAACGACCGACAAGACGGCAAAGCGCGATCGTGGTCTGATCGCGATGGACGAGCAGGAGTGCAAGGGCTGCGGGCTGTGCATTGAGGCCTGCCCTCCGCACGTCATCGGCATGAGCGACAAGTTCAACCACTACGGCTATCGCACGGCGTTTTACAAAGGCGCGGGATGCACCGGCTGCGGAGTCTGCTTCATGGTTTGCCCGGAGCCGGGCGCAATCACGGTTTATGTGCTCGACAACGCGAGCGCGGGCCGGCAGCAGTCAACTGCGTCGACGCCGGCAGCAGCATCGGCGGCATGAGGGGAGCGACGGAATGCGCAGGCAATTGATGAAGGGCAACGAGGCAGTAGTCAAGAGCGCGATTCTAGCCGGCTGCCGCGCGTTCTACGGGTATCCCATTACGCCGGCCAGCGAGATTACCGAGGCTGCCGCGCTGTATATGCCGCAAACGGGCGGCGTCTATGTGCAGGCTGAGAGCGAGGTTGCGGCCATCAACATGCTCTACGGCGGCGCCGCGGCGGGCGTGCGCGCCATGACGGCCTCAAGCGGCCCCGGCATCAGCCTGATGCAGGAAGGCATCAGCTACATGGCCGGGGCGGAGCTGCCTTGCGTGATTGCCGACATTACCCGCGGCGGACCGGGCCTGGGCAACATCGGCCCCGAGCAGGGCGACTATCACCAGGTAGTGAAAGGCGGCGGCCACGGCAACTACCGCACCATTGTTCTTGCGCCGAGTTCGGTGCAGGAGATGGCCGACCTTACGGCGCTGGCGTTCGAATTGGCCGATCGTTATCGCAACCCGGTGGTGCTGCTGGCCGACGGGTTTATCGGCCAGATGATGGAGCCGGTGGAGTTCCCCGAGCATCCGGTTGCGCCGAAACTGCCCGAGTGGGCGGTGGCGGGAACGGCAGCCACGCGCCCCAACCTGGTCAGCTCGATGCATCTTGACTTCGACGATCTCGAGACCCTCAATCGCAAGCTCCAGGCCAAGTACGAGCTGGCCGAGAACAGCGAAGCGCGGGCCGAGGAGTGGTTCACCGGCGATGCAGAGATTGTGCTGGTGGGCTATGGAATCATGGGCCGCATTTTGAAGGCAGTGGTGGCGGAAGCGCGGGCCGCCGGCCTCAAGGTGGGGCTGCTGCGGCCCATCACGCTGTATCCATTTCCGTCGGCGCACCTCCAGCGTCTCTCGTCCGGCGCGCGCCTGTTCATCGTGGTTGAAATGAGCAACGGCCAGATGGTGGAAGACGTCCGCCTGGCGCTGAACGGGGCAAGTCCGGTGGAGTTCCTGGGCCGCATGGGAGGCAACGTGCCGTCGCATGATGAGGTCTTCGCATTCGTCGAGCAACAGGCGCAGCGTTACGCCGAAGAGGAGCGTGTGGCAAATGTCTAACGAGCTGATTTTGGACTACAAGGTCTCGCATGGCCGCGCCAAGGCCTTCTACGAGCGCTATGAGCGCAAGGAGGACCTGAAACACGCCACCCACTATTGCCCCGGCTGCGGGCACGGCACGGTGCACAAGATGCTGGCCGCCGCGATCGACGAACTGGGCATCCAGGACCGGACGATTCTGGTTGGGCCGGTTGGCTGCTCGGTTTTTACTTTTCATTATTTCGATGTGGGTAATGTGCAGGCCGCCCACGGCCGCGCGCCCGCGGTGGCGACGGCCATGAAGCGCAGCCGGCCCGACGGCGTGGTGATCGCTTACCAGGGTGACGGCGATCTCTCGGCCATTGGCTCGGCCGAGATTCTGCATGCGGCCAATCGCGGCGAAAACATCAGCGTGATCTTTGTGAACAACGCCATCTACTCGATGACCGGAGGACAATGCGCGCCGACTACGCTGATCGGCCAGAAGAGCACGACGACGCCGAAGGGCCGCAATTCCGCGACGGAAGGTTATCCGCTGCATGTGAGCGAATTGCTCTCGGCGCTCGAGGGGCCGGTTTACATTGAGCGCGTTGGCCTGGGCGACAACCGCCAGATCGCCAGGGCCGCGCGCGCCATTCGCCACGCTGTCGAGAACCAGGTAAACGGACTCGGTTTCTCATTGATCGAAGTTCTGTCGCCATGCCCGACGATCTGGAAGATGGACCCGGTCGAGTCGCAGAAGTGGGTGCGCGACGTGATGGAGAAGACCTATCCGCTGGGCGTTTTCTGCGACCGGACAAAAGAACGTGGGCCGCAGGCGCTGGATCGCGAACCAGGAGCGGTTGCCGAGCCCGCGCCGCCGCTTGAAGAACTGGGGCGGATTCTGGGCGTGCACGAGGAAGAACAGCAACAAGCCGACGGCTGCTGCGAGGGCAGCTCCTTTGATTCTCGCACTGTGGACGTACAGGTGCGCATAGCCGGCTTTGGCGGGCAGGGAGTGCTATTGCTGGGCGAGGTGCTGGCTGAAGCAGGCCTGGATGCCGGCCTTGAGGTTTCGTGGCTGCCGTCGTACGGGCCGGAGATGCGGTCCGGCACTTCAAATTGCTGCGTTCGACTGTCGAACGAGCCCATTGACTCGCCGCTGGTAGCGCGGCCCCACGTGCTGGTGGCCATGAATGAACCTTCGCTGCGCAAATTCGATCAAAACGTACGGTCCGGCGGCTGGGTGCTTTACAACGGCAATGATTTTCCTGAGGATTGCCGGCGCAAAGACGTGCAGGTTCTGGCCCGGCCGTTCCTCGAAGAGGCAGACGGACTCGGCGATCCGCGCGCCTGCAACATGGTGATGCTGGGCGCACTGCTTGAAACGGCGCATGTGTTGCCGCAGGCCAGCGTGGATGCGGCGCTGCGCAGACTGGTGAAGAGCGCGCGCTGGGTTGAGCTCGATTTGAGAGCGATCGCCCGCGGACGCGAGCTAATGAGAATGGCCCTCAAGGAGACCTTGGTGGAGGTGTGAGATGAAGCCAGGCATGAATCCTGACATGATCGTCTATTTCGGCGGCAGATACGTGCCGCTGGCCGAAGCGCGCGTCGGCATCCTGACCCACGCGCTGAACTACGGAACCGGGGTCTTTGAAGGGATTCGTGCCCACTGGGACGAGGAATCCAGCGAGCTTTACGTTTTCCGTCCACTGGAGCACTACGACCGTTGGAAGCAGAATTGCGGCATCCTGCGCATCGACGTCGGTCTCTCGGCCGAAGAGCTATGTTTCATCACGGCTGAGCTGATGCGCCGCAATCACTTCAAGACCGATCTCTACGTGCGCCCGCTGGCATACAAGTCTGCCGAACGCATCGGCGTTTGCCCCGACGATGAGAATGCTTTCGCCATTGTGGCGCTGCCCTTCGGCGAATATCTGCACAGCGAAGACGGACTGCACGCCGGGGTGAGCTCGTGGCGGCGGATTGAAGACGCGGCCATCCCGGTGCGCGCCAAGATCTGCGGCGCTTATGCCAACAGCGCGCTGGCCTCCGATGACGTCCGCCGGGCCGGCTTCGACGAAGCCATTCTGCTGAACGAAGCCGGGCATGTGACCGAAGGCGCCACATGCAATCTGTTCATGGTGCGCAACGGGGTTCTCATCACTCCGCCGGTGACTGAGAACGTGCTCGAGGGGATCACGCGCTCGACCATTCTTGAGCTCGCCCACAAGGAACTTGGGCTTCCGGTTCTGGAGCGGCCCATCGATCGCAGTGAACTTTACATTGCCGACGAGCTCTTTCTTTCGGGCACAGCGGTGGGGCTGGCGCCGGTGGTTCGCGTGGATCATCGCCGGGTGAAGGACGGCGCGGTCGGCGCCTGGACGCGGCTTTTGCAGACCTTGTACTCCGAGATTGTGCGCGGCCGGCGCGCGGAGTACAGGAAATGGGTTCTTCCGGTTTACGGAACGCTCCAGGAATCGGCGATGCACGCGATTCATCTGGAGCACACAAGTGTTGCCTGAGCGGATGGCAGTGCGTATGGAGCAAAATCAGAGCCCTTTCAGGGACCGCGTGGATTGCACGAGGCGCCGTTTTCTTAAGCAAGGCGGCGCGCGGCGGCATCAACCTGCTCTACTGCGACTCTGATTTTGTCTTTACGCCGGTTTGTTCCGGCAAGGAGGAAAAAACGCATGTTGACAACAGCAAGCAAGGGCAACGCCTATGACGTTGCCATGGAGAACTTCGAAACCGCGGCTGACGCCATGCAGCTCGACAACAATACGCGCGAGATGATCAAGTATCCCGAGCGCGTGCTTTCGGTGTCGGTGCCGGTGCGCATGGATGATGGCAGGATTCACCGTTTCCAAGGCTATCGCGTGCAGCACTCGACGGCGCGCGGGCCGGCCAAGGGCGGCATCCGCTACCATCCGCAGGTGACTCTCGACGAGGTAAAGGCTCTGGCCACCTGGATGACGTGGAAGTGCGCCGTAGTGAACATTCCGTTCGGCGGCGGCAAGGGCGGCGTAACCTGCGATCCGAAGCACATGTCGCCAGGCGAGCTGGAGCGGATGACGCGGCGCTACACCAGCGCGATTCTGCCGCTCATCGGGCCGGACCAGGATATTCCGGCGCCTGACGTTTACACCAATTCGCAAACCATGGCCTGGATCATGGATACCTACAGCATGACCAAGGGGTATTCGGTTTCCGGTGTGGTGACCGGCAAGCCCATCAGCCTGGGCGGATCGCTGGGCCGCAATGAAGCCACCGGCCGCGGCGT
>DATJSB010000186.1:0-10377 GCA_035504315.1 Occallatibacter sp. | reverse complement strand
CAGCCGAAATCGCTTCACCCCAGGCAGGGGGGGTACCCCCCACCCCCCCCCGCCAGCCGCTGTGCCACTGTGCCACTGTGCAGCGACAAGCTATTCAACCTCGTTTTGTCGCCCTTCTGGCTGCTTTCGCTCTAGCCGCCTTCGCTCCTTTGCAGCTCGCCGCGCAGCAATCCAAACCCTGGGAGAAAATCCCGATACCGCCGCTTCACGAGTTCCATCCGCAGCAGCCCAAACGCATCGAGCTCAAGAACGGCATCGTGGTGTTTCTGCAGGAGGATCATGAACTGCCGTTTGTCTCCGGTTCCGTTCTTATTCCCGGCGGCTCGCGCGAAGTCGACCCGAAGAAGGCCGGCCTTATCGACCTCTACGGCGAAGCCTGGCGCACCAGCGGCAGCGAAAAGATGGGCGGCGACGCCATGGACGATTTCCTTGAGGCGCGCGCCGCGCACATTGAGACCGCCGGCGACGACGACTCCACCGCGCTCGAGTGGGACTCGCTGAAGGGCGATGCGGACCAGGTCTTCGATCTGGCCATGGACCTGCTCTTCCATCCCAAGTTCAACGCGCAGAAGCTGGCGCTGGCCAAGCAGCAGGAAGCGACCGGCATCATTCGCCGCAACGACGACGAGGGCGAGATTGCCCAGCGGGAGGCGGCCAAGCTCATCTATGGAGCCGACAGTCCGTACACGCGCCAGCCCGAGTTCGCAACCATCGGCTCGGTGACGCTCGCCGACCTCCAGGCGTGGCATGACCGGACGCTCAAAGGCAAGATCATCGTGGGCATCAGCGGCGACTTCGATCCCGCCGCGATGGAAGCCAAGGTTCGCGCGGCCTTCGAGTCTCTGCCGCCGGTGACTCCCGCGCCGCCGCGCCACGACGTCACTCCCGGCCCAACTCCCGGCGTCTACTTCATCAACAAGCCCGACGTCGATCAGTCGAATGTCGAAATCGTCGGCGTGGGAACGGATCGTCGCAACCCTGACGCCGCAACCATTACGGTGCTCGATGAGATTCTTGGCGGAGGCTTCGGCAGCCGTCTCTTTCAGACCGTCCGCACCAAGCTCGGGCTTGCCTACGCGGTTGGCGGAGGGGTATCAATGCCCTACGATCACGTAGGCGGCTTCAGAGCCGAGGTGCTCACCAAGAGCGCTTCAACCGTGGAGGCGACCAAGGCGGCCATGGATGTGATTGCCGGCCTGAATACCAGCCCCTTCACTGAAGCTGAACTTAAGCGCGCCAAGGACGACATCCTCAATTCGTTCCTCTTCCAGTACGACACCAGGGACAAGATTCTGGCTGAGCGTGAGAAGCTCGAGTTCTACGGATATCCGGCGGATTATCTTGAGACCTACAAGTCGGCCATCGAAAAGGTGACGATTGCGGATGTGACAGCGGCGGCAAAGCGGTACATTCATCCGGAGAAACTGGCGGTGCTGGTGGTGGGCAACCAATCGGAGATCAAGCCCGGGCTCGATGCGTTGAACATGGGCCCGATAAAGCCGATTGACATCACTATTCCGCGGCCGCCGATGCCGGCGGGTGCAGCAGGCAGCCCAGGAAAGCAAGAGTGAGCATGGAAAGTACGCAGGGAAAGTCAACTACCACCCCGGCCATTGTCATCATGGCTGCGGGCAAGGGCACGCGCCTCAAATCGAAACGGCCCAAGGTCCTGCACGAGGTTGGCGGCAAGCCGCTGCTGCTGCATGTGATCGCGGCGGCTAGCGAGGTGGTTGCCCCGCAAGACATCGTCGTCGTGATCGGCCACCACGCTGACCGGGTTCGTGCAGCCGCTGAGCCAACCGGCGTCCGCTTTGTCGAACAAGTCGAGCAGCGCGGCACCGGACATGCTATCCAATGCGCGGCCAAGGCGATCGCAGGATACGAGAATTTCCTTGTACTCTCCGGCGATGTGCCCCTGATCAGCTCTGAGACTATTGAGGCGGTGTGGAAGTTCCACCAGGCAGAACGCGCGGCCATGACGCTGCTGACTGCCGACCTGCCCGACCCCATGAATTATGGCCGCGTGATTCGTAGATCTCATGACTCGGCTGAAGTCGCGGCAATCGTGGAGCAGAACTGCCTGAAGCCCGAACAGCTTGGCCTGCGCGAAATCAACATGGGCATGTATGCGTTCCGGACCCGGCCTCTGCTCGAGCATCTGGGCAAGCTGAAGACGGAGAATCCGCACGGCGAGTTTTACCTGACCGATATGGCTCACCTGCTCGAGGCTGCCGGCGAGCACGTGGTCGCGTTCAAGAGCGCTGAGTTTGAAGAACTGGTGGGCGTGAACACGCTAACGGAGCTGGCCGCGCTGGACGCGACACTGCGCGCTCGAGTCGCACGCAGATTGATGGACTCGGGGGTGACGATCTTCAAGCCTGAGACATGCGTGATCGACGCGGATGTGGAGGTTGCCGCAGACACGGTGATTGAGCCGTTTGTACAGTTGCTTGGCAAAACGCGTATCGGCAGCGATTCGACGGTCCGGTCGTACACGGTCATCGAGAACTGCACCATCGGCGACAGCGTGCTGGTGCAGCAGGGATGCGTTCTGGAAAAGAGCACGATTGAGAATGGTGCGAGCATTGGGCCGTTTGCTCATATGCGCCCGGGCTGTGAGATCGGGGTCAACGCACACGTGGGCAATTTCGTCGAGACCAAGAAGGCGCGGCTCGGCAAGGGAGTGAAGGCAAATCATCTCACCTATCTTGGCGATGCCGAGATCGGCGAAGGTTCGAACATCGGTGCGGGCACGATCACCTGCAACTACGACGGCACGGCCAAGCACCGCACGCGGATTGGGAAGAACGCGTTTGTGGGCAGCGATTCAACTTTAGTGGCACCCGTAAGCGTGGGAGATGGTGCTTATATTGGAGCAGGGTCGTGCATAACGAAGGACGTGCCTGCGGATGCGCTGGCCGTCGGTCGAGGGCGGCAAATGATCAAAGAGAATTGGGCCGCCGCGCGCCGGGCCAAACGAGAATCAGGGAAGGTGCAAAGTTAGTAATGGGAGGGACGCCGGAGCTGATGTGCTTAGATGCTGCTTATAAACAACTTGCGGGAATTCATGATCATTGGCAAGAAATGGCCGATCACTTTATTGGAAGGAAATCGGAAGGGTAAAGTTTTTCGGATGAGTGAAGCGGGCTGAGAATTAATGGACGCCGTAAAATGGTTGAGGTTTTCACCGCTTCTGTCACGATCGATTGATCTTAGGCATCCGCGTGCCACTGTGGGCGCATCTAACGCATCGGATTTCATGAAAGGTGTTGCTCGCGCGCGGGAGTACAGTGTAGGGTTTCCTTACGACTTCGATGCTTTACTTCCGAGAGGCGACTGGTGATTCGGAATCAGTTGTCGTCAACGTGAAGACTGTGTACTGATTCGATTTACTAACTGACGATTTTGATTTGCAAGTCAGCTGGAACCGGGTGCGCCCGGTGAGACGTAGAGAATGATGTTGTGGGCCCCCTGGAATTTGGCTTGCTGGTTTTCTAATTCTGATGATTTGAAATGCTGCCCGGGAGAAGCTTTACGTTTTCAATCAAGAGCAGCACGTACGGGGAGGGACACTGCTTGGCACTGGACCTGGCGGGACCGAGAGAACCGAATCGCGCCTGTGAATCGAGCGCGGAAGGAGAGACGCGGGCAAGTTCCGCCCTGCGTAAGACTGCGCGCATACTGGTGGTCGACGACGAGAACCAAGTCAGATCGATGATTGGCTCCACGCTCGAGCGGCACGGATACGAAGTGCACCTGGCCTCGAATGGCCGCCAGGCACTCGATGCGATCTCACTGCATTCCTTCGATCTCGTTCTCACCGACATCGTGATGCAGGATGTGAACGGGATCGCGCTCCTCGAGCGCATACATTCACAATTGCCAAATCTTCCCGTGGTGATGGTGACCGCGATCCACGACATCAGCGTGGCGATCGACTCGATGCGGCGGGGGGCCTACGACTATTTGTTGAAGCCATTTGAGCGCGAACATCTGATGAGCACGGTGCATCGCGCCCTGGATCACAAGCAGGTTCTTGAAGAGAGCCACAACTACCAGCAGAGCCTTGAGCAGATGGTGCGAGCGCGCACCGAGATGCTGCGTCATGCGATGGAGGACCTGGAGCACTCCTACGATGTGACGCTTGAAGCCCTGGGTGACGCGTTGGACTTGAAGGATTCAGAGACCGAAGGTCATTCGAAACGAGTAACCGCTTACACGATTGCATTGGCGCGAGCCATGGGCATTCCACCGGCCGACATCAAGGTGATTGCGCGCGGCGCCTTTTTGCACGACGTTGGCAAGATGGCAATTCCCGATGAGATCCTGCGCAAGCCCGGCACACTCACAATGGATGAACAAACAATCATGCGCGAGCACTGTACGCGGGGTTATCACATGCTGCGCAAGATCCCGTTCCTGGCGGGCGCCGCGGAGATCGTCTTTTGTCACCAGGAGCATTTCGACGGAAGCGGCTACCCCAGCGGCATCCACGGCCATGAAATACCAATTGGAGCACGCATCTTTGCCGTCGCCGACACACTCGATGCGATCACCAGCGATCGCCCCTACCGCAGGGCCCGTAGCTTTGACGCCGCCCGCGAGGAGAT
This sequence comes from Occallatibacter sp., assembly GCA_035504315.1. GTDB lineage: Bacteria > Acidobacteriota > Terriglobia > Terriglobales > Acidobacteriaceae > Telmatobacter. Next base: position 5,767 of record DATJSB010000186.1, on the reverse strand, counting down.
TCTGCGCTGCTCCGGGACGCAGTTCGATCCTGCAGTGGTTGAGGTGTTCCTGAAGATTCCTAACGAGCTGTGGCAGGAACTGCGCTCAGAGATCAGCGGGCAAAACAAGAGGTACTCGACCTTCGAGATGACCCAGGCGCCGGCCGCTGAGCTTTGATCGTTTCTTTCAGCACTGCATCCAATTCAATTGAATCTCTTCGAGGAGCGGACAAGATGACAGTGATCGCAGCGGAAGATGCCCAAGGGCGGCTGGCCAGTCTGCCGGGGTGGAAGATCGACGCCGGCGAGTTGGTGAAGATTTTCAACTTCAAGGATTTTCGCGAAGCGCTTGCGTTTGTGAATCGCGTGGGCGAGGCGGCAGAATCGACCGGTCATCACCCGGATATCGACATTCGATACAACCGGGTTCGTCTCTCACTGGTGACACACGATGCGGGCGGACTGACAGAGAAGGACTTTGACATGGCATCCGCTATAAACTCGAAGGTGTGATAAAGCCGCCTGAGCGTGCAGCCTGAACAGCCGGACTCATTGCGTTTTCTGCACTGCACGGTTATTGCCGATCGAGATCGATTGCCTCGTACTCATGGCGCGCAATACCCGCCCGAATCTCGGCCGGGGTTTTTCTCAGCTTTGTTTGCTGGTACGCGTAGAAACCCTCTTTCGCGCAGGTCGAGCACTCAGTTCCATGCAGACCTTCAAAGCAACTGCGCAGGCTGGTGTGGCCCAGTGCACGGTCACAGCGGCAGTTGCAAGGTAACTGGTAAACCACGCTGCTGACCCTGGCAACCTCTTGATAGACATGTTTCTGCCAAGGATACTGGAATTGGGGTCCGGTAAGCTGCTTTCCCGAAAGAATGGGCGGCAGAGACGCAACCGACAGCGGTGCCGACGGGTGGTAGGCCGGCACATCGTCGGCCGGATTGGACCATTGCGCGTAGCTGGCCGCAGTCAGAAGACAGGCAGCAAAGCCGAGAATCCACCGGGCATGAGAGCGGTTTTTCATGGCACCTCTTCAAATGCCATTCTAGCCGACATTGAATAGAGCGGGGCTCAACCGGGCCGGATGATCTTGAGAAGGAAACTTAGAATGCGGGGGAGGGGTATCGCTCTGAAGACAAAAAAAAGACGGCACGAACGGTTAGCTGTCCGTGCCGGGAGGCCAGTGACGCAAATTGCTTCCGGGTTGGAGGGTAGATACCACCACCTCCTCAACCGGAATATATACACGATAGCATAGATTCAGAAGAATGCAAGTACAAAATTCGGAATTTACTTCTGCAACTAAAGTGTGACGTATGTCTTAATCCGGGCATCCAACGGGCAAGCTGAAAATGGTCGGCGAAAGATCGACAAAGCTGCGAGGAAAGGGCAAGTCGACGGCTTGGAGATTGCATGAAAAATGACAAACGACGCAGGATCAAGTACTTCGGCTAAATCACACAGCCAGTGCGATTCACGTGGAGGGCTGCTGAAGCTGGGAGCTGTCGCCGTCGCATCGGCTCTCGTGGGTGGGATTGCGGCAGCTTGGTGGTATCGGAAGACACTCCTGAAACTCCATGAAACCGGAGAAAACAGCAATAATTCACATTTTGGTATAGCTTCAGATCAGACTCCCGAGGAGACGACGGAAGAGGATTGAGCCGCGGATAGGAAAAACCGCATTCGCCGCCCCTCTTACCTTCTTCAGTCGGACTCAAGCTGGGCGCGTGCTTCCTTCACCATCTGGAGGAATCGTCTTGCAAGTTCGTGAATGCGGTCGGACTGGCGATGCGCGAGAGCCTCGCCCGGAACCAGTTCTCCACCTACGCCAATGGCGCTCGCGCCGGCCAAGATGTAGTCGAACGCGGTGAGCTGGTTGACCCCTCCGGTGACGATGAGCGGAATATGTCTGAGCGGTACCTTGAGCGCGCGAATGTAATGCGTGCCGCCGGCCGTTGCCGCCGGGAAAATCTTCACGAAGTCAGAACCTGCTTTCCAGGCAGTAATAACCTCGGTAGGCGTAAAAGCTCCTGGAAGAACGGCTATGTCTGCCTCCCTTGCGCAGCCCACAACTTCAGGAATGAAGCCTGGGCTGGTGATAAACCGCGATCCGGCCTCGATAGCGCGCTGCGCAGCCTTGGCGTCGAGCACAGTGCCGGCGCCGACAACCATGTCGGGATAAAGTGCGGCGAGGTCGCGAATGACCTCGGGAGCCTCGGGTAGAGTGAGCGGAATCTCAACATTGGGAATGCCGGCGGCGTACAGGGTTTCAGCCGCAAACTGGGCGTGTTGTGGGTCGTTCACACGCGCACAGGGAATGATGCCAATCTGAATAATCTGGTCACAGACCGCTTGTCTGTTCATTAAGCCTCCGGATCAGGATAAGAGTATTTCAGGGGAGCATGATTGCCGATTACCGCACTTGTCGTCAAGAAAATGCCAGCATAACAACGACCGGCGAGTTCCGTCTAAGTGCGCGGCTATGCATCGCATCGCCGCGCTGAGTGATTCATTCAGTCGCCCAGCCTGGTTCAGGAGGCGGTAGAACATCGCTTTCGCCGGCTACCCAAACGTAGAGCGTGGGTAACAAAAAGACGCTCATCATGAGAGCAGCAATCAGGCCGCCCACAATCACGATCGCAAACGGTCGCTGCGAGTCAGAGCCGATGGCGTGCGACAGGGCCGCTGGGATGAGGCCCAGCGTAGCCACAAGACTGGTGATCATGATCGGCCGCAAGCGCAAGACCGCTCCCTCGACGGCAGCGTTCTTGATGGTGAAGCCGTGAACGCGCAGCTGGTTGATGTACTCAAGCATTATGACGCCGGTCTGCACCGATACGCCGAAGAGCGCCAACATGCCGATGGCAGCCGACACGCTGAAGTTGGTGTGCGTAATGAAAAGCGCAATAAGCCCCCCAAGCGGCGCAAGCAGCTCATTGAGCATAATGAGCACCGCCCACTTGAATGAGCGGAACATGATGTAAAGAATCATGAAGATAAGAAGAATCGTGATAGGCGTGATGATGGCGAGGCGCGCGTCGGCACGCTGCTTGCTCTTGTATTCGCCGCCCCATTCCGTGTGATATCCCACCGGGAGCTTTACGTTTTCCTTTACCTTCTTGATCGCTTCTTCCACCGTCGAACCCAGGTCGCGGCCGCGAACGCTGAACTTGATAGCGACGTATCGCGACTCGCCTTCGCGATAGATCTCTTCGGCACCGTCGTCGGTGTTGACCTTGGTGAGCTGTGCCAGAGAAACACGCTCGCCGGTGGGAGCCAGAAGCCGGACGTTTTCGATTGCTTGGCGCGTATCGCGGTATTTCTGCTGATAGCGCAGTACCACGTCGTATTGAGCCTCACCCTGCAACAATTCGGTCACGGCGCTGCCGCCGACCGCGGTTTGCAGAGCATCCTGCACGTCGGCCACATTGATGCCGTAGCGCGCACATGCGGCGCGGTCAACCACGAAGGTCAGGTTGGGCTGACCGATGATGCGGAACAGGCCCAGATCGGCGACGCCCGGAACCTGGCTCATGACTGAAACTACCTCGTTGCCCTTGGCCTCGAGTGTGCGCAGATCGTCGCCGAAGATCTTTACCGAAAGCTCGCCCTTGACACCTGAGACCGCCTCCTCCATGTTGTCTTCAATGGGCTGCGAGAAGCCCCAGATTACGCCGGGAGTCTTCTCCAGTTCCTTGTCCATAGCGGCAATGAGTGCTTCTTTATTCTGGTGGAAGACCGGGCGCCATTCCTCCTTCGGCTTCAATCCGACGTAGTACTCGGTGTTGAAGAAGCCGGTCCAGTCAGTACCGTCATCGGGGCGGCCGATCTGATCGACTACTTCAGTCACCTCAGGAAATGCGGCAAGAGTGAGCCGCGCATGTTCGGCAATTCTGCGGCTCTCATCGGGGCCGGTCGAGGGCGCGAGCGATCCGCGCGCCCAGATTGCGCCTTCATCCAGGTGCGGCAGGAACTCGGAGCCAATGACGCCGCTGAATCCCATGAAGACGGTAAGAGCTAGAGCGCAAAGAGCGAGGCCGATTGTTACTCCGCGATGATCGATGGCCCAGCTGACCGCAGGACGGTAACGTTTCGTGAGCCAGATCATGAACGGGTTGTGCCATTCTTTGGCACCTTTGCGGAACAGCATGCTGGCGAGTACAGGCGCGATGATGATGGAGAACATGAGCGCGCCGGCCAGCGCGAAACATACTGTCCACGCCATCGGCCGGAAGAGGCGGCCCTCAACTGCCTGCAGCGTGTAAATCGGCATGTAGGCGGTGATGATGATGGTGATGGCGAAAAACACTGGCCGCTGGACCTCATGCACGGCTCCGACAATCTTCTCGAAGGTGGTTCGCGTATCTTCCTTGTGGCCGAGGTGTCGGATGATGTTTTCGATCATTACCACCGCGCCGTCGACGACCATGCCGAAGTCGAGCGCACCCAGCGAAAGCAAATTTGCAGGGATGTGATTCAGGCTGAGACAAGTGGCGGCAAACAGAAGAGAAAACGGAATGGTGCAGGCAACGATAAACGCGCCGCGCACGTTGCCGAGGAAGATGAAAAGAATGATGACGACAAGCAGGATGCCTTCAGTGAGGTTGTGCAGCACGGTGTGGGTTGTGAAGTGGACAAGATCGGAGCGGTCGAGGAAAGGAACGACCTGTACACCCTTGGGCAGAATCTCCTCATTCAGCTGCTTGGTTTTGGCCTCGATCCCCTTGAGCGCGGGATCGGCATCATCGCCCTTCTGGAGCAGGAGTGTGCCTTCAACCACATCCGGCTCGTCGATGATGCGGTGAGTTTTGTCGTCGTACCAAGCTTTGCTGATCTGTCCGAGACGGATCTTCGGACCCTGCTCGACGATCGCGATGTCTTTGATGCGGATGGGCGTGCCGTTCGATTGCGTGACGACGGTGTTCTCGATGTCCTGAACGGTGCGGAACAGACCTTGCGCCTGCACGTTGATCTGCTGCGGCCCGGCCTGGATGAAGCTGCCGCCGGCGTTGGTGTTGTTGCTGGCCAGCTGCTGTTCGATCTGCGAGATGCTCAGGTTGTATTCGATCAGCTTCTCAGGGTCGAGGCGGACCTGGTACTCCTTGGTCAGTCCACCGAAGGTAGCCTGATCGACGACATGGGGCACGCTCTTGTATTGCTTCTCAAGCGTCCAGTCGGCGATGGACTTGAGCTCCATCACGTCGTAGGCGGGGTTCTTGCTCTCTAGCGTGTACCAGTAGATCTGACCCGCGGGGCTCCAGTCGGTCTGCAGCTGCGGCACCAGCCCGGCCGGCAAGGTGACCATGCTCAAGCGCTCCAGAACGCGCTCGCGATTCCAGTTATCGTCGGAGGAATCGTCGAAATTCATCATCAGGCTTGAGATTCCAGCCAAGGTGAATGACCGCAGGTTCTCGAGATGGGGCAAGCCTGCCATCTGAATTTCGGTGGGGACGGTAACTTGCTTCTCAATGTCTTCAGCAGAGTGGCCAGGCCATTGCGTAATGATGTTGACGTAGTTGTTCGCCACATCTGGATACGCGTCAATGGGCAGGTTCTTGAACGAAATCGCGCCCCACAGCAGGAGGAATCCGGCGATGCCAATCACCATCAACCGGTTTTTGAGCGCGGCATCGACCAGTGCTCTGATCATTGCGCCTCCAGCGTGGCTTCAAGCTGCAGAACGTTGGAGACGACCTGCTGGCCGCTCTGGAAAGGCACTTCTTTCGCGTTCTCGATCGCGGCCAGGATTTCCTGCTTGTCGCCCACCATGTTGCCGGCCTTCACT
>DATJSB010000185.1:0-4426 GCA_035504315.1 Occallatibacter sp. | reverse complement strand
AGCGACGAGGGACGATGAAATGAGGAAAACTGGCCCCGGCCCGAAGGGTTGCGGCGCAAATCCGGGGCCCCCAGCGACAGGTCCTGGTCGCTGGGGTGGAAATCGTGCCATACGTCGTTCTCGCCCTCGACCTTGGAACCACCAAAGCCTTCGGGCTCGGCCTAGTCTGGCCCGATTTTCGCTCGCAACGCCAACCGCCCCAGTAGTGTTAACAGGCCCTAACTTGATCGAATGAGAGCGATACGGGCGCAGAGCGGAGCGGTTGGGGCGCTGCTCTCGGTTGGCGAGGCTGCCAGATAAAAAGTGCTGCCGGCTATTTCCTCATCAATCAGGGATCGAGTTCGGACTTGATCCGCTTTGTAGTACTTCGACAGCATTTTCAGAGGCCCTGCGGCTTATCGGGCCTTACGCCAGGGTCGGCGCTCCTTGGTGCGCGCGACGGCTACGCCTGCCCGGTGTAACGCACATCGAGCAGGGTGCAATCGTCGAGCGCGTCGGCTGGAGAGCGGAACTGGACCACGGCGTCGAGGATTTCGTCGATGCCCTTATCGAGCGCGGCATTGCATAATTCAACGGTGCCGAAAAGATCCCCGTTCGCGTTCTCGGTCTCGGTCACTCCGTCGGTGGTGAGCAGAAGCCGCTCGCCGGGACGGAGCACGTCGTGCGCCGATGTATACGTGGCGTCCGGAACGAGTCCAACGATCATACTGCCCTCCTGGAGCCGGCGTACCTCGCTGCCCAATATCGCAATTGGATGGATGTGGCCGCAGTTGAGGTACTCGACGCGGCCGTCGGCAAACAGGCGCGCGACAACCATGGTGGCGTATTTACCCACGTTGCGCGTGCACAGGAATTCGTTGACGAGCGATGCGATCTGGGGCAGTTCCTGGCGCGCGAGCAACTGCGCGTGAAGGATTCCCTGCACGATTGCCGCCACAATGGCGGCGGTAACCCCTTTACCCGAAACGTCCACCACCGCAACGCAAACCGAATCGTCGAGGACTACCACGTCATAGAAATCGCCGCCGATCTCGTGGCAGGGAACGCTGCGTGCTCCAAGCGCGGCGTAGGGGACGGTGGGCAGCGAGGCTGACATGAGGCCGCTGTGAATGCGCGCGGCGATGGCCAGCTCCTCGCGCGCCTGGCGGGCCTTGAACTCGGCCTGCGCCAGCAGAACATTCTCAACCAGAGCAGCCGCTTCGTTGGCGATGGTGTCGAGAAGCTGATGGTCAAGTTCTGAAAGCGAGCCGGGCTTGACCTGGCTGTCGAGGTAGAGCAGGCCGAAGAGCTGACCGGGTCCGGAGGCTGAGACGTGCTTGCGCAGCGGGATGCAATAAATGCTGCGGATGCGATTCGCCATTACGCTGGACCACTCCGAGGCGCGCTGGTCCGCAAGCGTGTCGCTGACTGAAAACTTGCGATTGCTTTCGATTGCCTGCTGGATGGCGCGGCGCGAGATGGTCGAGTCCTCATTGAGCACTGTGCCATCGGCGGCGAGACCCCGCGCCAGGCGCATCGAGTCGCCGTCCTTGAGAAAGACATAGCCGCGCTCGACGCCTGTCAGCTGCAGCGTCAACTCGAGAAGCGCGTCAAGGATCTCCTCAACCGCGCTGCCTTCGCTGAGTTTGCGGGCCGCATCGAGAAGGAACTTGAGCCGCTCCATGTCGCCGGTCGCGGGCAATGGTTTTTCGCCGCGCTTTTCCTGGAGTTTGTGGAACGAGGCCAGCAGTTCGCCGAACGAGGATCGGAATGCGCTGCTTGCGGTTTCCGCTTCGCTGTGCTCGTGAAAATGAAGCGAAATTCCTTTGAGGGAACCGAGTTGCAGCTCGTCGCCGGCATGAAGCTGGGCCCGCTCGACGCGGGCTCCATTCAGAAAGGTGCCATGCGTGCTGTTCTGATCAACGACGATCCAGGCGCCCTTCTCATGCACGATGACGGCATGGCGCCGCGAGACCAGCGCGTCGCTCAAGACCAGGTCCTGCCCAGGCAGGCGGCCGAGCGTGGTGGAGTCGCTGCGGAGCTCTACGCTGTGGCGGCCGTTGGAATCGACATAGCTGAGTGCGGCGGGCATTGGGTCCATTTTACCGGCGCGTTCAAGGGGTTGACACGGAAAGTATCGCCGGCTTGCCGGACGGTATTCGAAATGACCGGGAAATACCCATTTATCTGGCACTTATGAGCGTGAACTGGGTCACATCGCGGGAGTTCTGCGGGGCCATAGAATGACACCCGTGAAGGCAGAAACGGAAAAGCTCGAGGAGCCCCAGGCCAGGACGATCGCCGACAAGATTGCGGAGTTGGAGGCAAAGCGGGAAGAGCTGAAGCTGGGCGGGGGCAAGGATCGCATTGAGCGCCAGCATGCGACCGGCAAGCTCTCGGCGCGCGAGCGCATTGCGCGGCTGGTGGATAAAGACAGCTTTGAAGAGATTGGTCTGTTTGCGCGCCATCGGGCGACATATTTCGGCATGGCTGACAAAGAACTGCCCGCCGATGGGGTGGTGACCGGTTGCGCGACGATCGACGGCCGGCTGGTGCACCTGGCGAGCCAGGACTTTACCGTGGCCGGCGGCGCGGCCGGAGAAACGCACAGCAACAAGGTTGCAGAGATGATGGGCATGAGCCTGAAGACCGGCAGTCCATTCATCTTTATCAACGATTCGGGCGGCGCGCGTGTGCAAGAAGGCATCGACAGCCTGGCCGGCTATGCGCGGGTCTTCTACAACAACGTGATGCTCTCGGGCACCGTGCCGCAGATCTCGCTCATTTGCGGACCGTGCGCGGGCGGCGCTGCGTACAGCCCCGCGCTCACCGATTTCATCATCCAGACCGAGCAGGCGCGCATGTTTATTACCGGGCCGCAGGTCATCAAGCAGGTGACGGGCGAAGAGGTGAGCGCTGAAGATCTGGGCAGCGCGCGTTCGCAGATGCACTTGTCGGGCGTGGTGCACCTGATTGCCCGCAACGACGATCACGCCATTCAACAGTGCAAGCGGCTGCTGAGCTTTCTGCCTTCGAACAATCTCGAGGATCCGCCGCGTCTGCCGTTCAACGCAAAAGTGAAGGACGACGACGAGATCAACAAGATTGTTCCCGTCGATCCGAAGCAGGCCTACGACGTAAAGCAGGTGATTGCGCGCGTGATCGATCACGAGGATTTCCTCGAGATTCAGCCGGGATTTGCCGCGAATATCGTTATCGGCTTCGGACGCCTGCAGGGACGGCCGGTGGGTATTATCGCGAACCAGCCCTGTGTGCTGGCCGGGGCGCTCGATATCGACGCCTCAGACAAGTCGGCGCGTTTTGTCCGCTTCTGCAACGCATTCAACATTCCGCTGCTCACCTTTGTTGATGTGCCGGGATTCCTGCCGGGCGTGGAACAGGAACGAGGCGGCATTATTCGTCACGGCGCAAAGCTCTTGTTCGCTTATTCGGCGGCCACGGTGCCGAAGATCACCGTAGTGCTGCGCAAAGCCTACGGCGGCGCGTACATTGCCATGTGCTCTCGTGGATTGGGGGCCGACCGCGTGCTGGCCTGGCCCACTGCGGAGATTGCCGTGATGGGCGCCGAAGGCGCGGCGGAGATCGTTTTCAGGCGGGAGATTGATTCGGCTGACGACCAGGCAACCAGGCGCAGGGAACTGGTGGATGAGTACCGCGAGACGTTCTCCAATCCATATGTTGCCGCGGGACGCAGGCTGGTCGACGAAATTATTGCGCCGGCAGAGACGCGGCGGGTAGTGGCGCAGGCGCTGGAGTCGCTGCATGGCAAGCGCGAGATGCGGCCGCAGAAGAAACATGGGCTGATTCCGCTGTAAGAGGGAGCCGGAAATGAAATCGCGTGAAGCGGATTCAAGTTTGGAATCGGTTGTAAAAGCGGTTGCCGAGCGGCAGGACGCGTTGGAACGCGGGCTGGGCGAACTGGCTGCGGCGGTGAAGCGGCTGGAATCGCGACTCGATGTGCGGCTCGATGCGCGAACGGCAGAGCGGAGCGATGAGCCGGAATTCAGCGCGCAGGAAGGCGCGGTGGAAGCGCTGAATGAAAGCGCGCCGGGTGCGGCGTCGACCCGGAAACACGGGGTTAAGGCCGAGGTAAAGGCGGTGATCGCCGCGGCTGCCGCCGTGGCCGGCGAAATGGCGAAGGTCCGCCAGGTGCGTCCAGTGCCCACCGCACAGGATTCGGGGAGCGCGTGGTCGCAGCAGGGTCGCGTGGGTGTGGCGGGTTCCCACAACCTGCGCTGAAAGATTGAGGGCTTGGAGATTTAGCGATGCTGTTACACAAACCCGCTTTGAAAGGGCACGACTTCACAGGTTGCGGAAAAACTCGCGCTGGGGTGTTTTGTAACAAGGGCACGGATTTATCCGTGCCGATAAGGTCCAGAGAATGAGTCGGGGTTTTAACCCCTGAGGGACGTTTCTCTCGCACTAA
>DATJSB010000184.1:0-4599 GCA_035504315.1 Occallatibacter sp. | reverse complement strand
ATTCAACAGATCCGTTTTACCTTCAACTTCGACCACCTCTACCTGGGCGGCGGCAACACCAAGAAGATCGAGTTCACCCTGCCCAAGGACATTTCGATTGTGTCGAACGAAACGGGCCTGCTGGGCGGCGTGGCCCTGTGGCGCAACGCGTAGGCGTCAGCAGCTAGTAGGCCGGTGTCTGATTCCGTGTCCATCCTCGGGTCCAAAGTAACCGATGCGAGGCCGTTCTAGTTGTTTAGGTAATCAATCCGAGAGGTGTCGATGTCCCGCAAGACCTGGGGAATCAGCCCGTCCGGGTCTGCCTGGGCCAGCCGGTTGTAATCCATTCGCGGAAGGGCGTCCCTTACCAACCGCTGCTTGACATGGCTCATCTTCGATTGCTGCGTCTTCTCCTCAAGATCGCCCCAAGCCCGCCCGGTCGCTGCGCTCTCGTGGACCAGTCGCGCCACGACCTCGGCAACTGAATCGGTGTCCGCAATTACGGGTATTGCAATGCCATAGGCCTCCTGAATGGCGTCGCGATGGTAGTAGTTCTCGATTTCGCGTTTCACTGTCAGATACGCCCTCACTCCGGCGACTTGCAGTCGCCGTACAGCCTCCTCGTAGCGAGGAGGGCGTTGAGAGCCCATATCATACAAATGAACCTCCGGCCTACCGAGCCCCTTCAAGTACTTCTTGTCCACCCACTGTTGCAAGTTGGTCCCTCCCAACGGCAAGAAGGCGACCTCTTTCGTGTCTGATAGGTCTGGCACCTCGGGGTGCACTTGGTGATATTGTTTGCTTGCGTGCCGCAAGAATTCAACATCTGTCGGCCCTTCGACAAATACGAGCACCGCAACGCGGCTGTCGGGCAGAACACCGAGGGTCGCCGCAACCGCGTCAAGAATGTCTTCGCCACCTTGATGAACAAGCGTTGCGCCAGTCGATCGGTCAATGAAGCGGATGCTAGAAGGCGGGGCAAATCTCGCAAGCGCAGGATTATGTGTGGTAATGATGACTTGGCAGTTCGTTTGCGCGAGCTCCTGGAAGGCTTCAACGAGCATCCTCTGAAAATTTGGGTGCTGGGATGTTTCGGGCTCCTCAATCGCGTAGATCAACGGGCGCCCCGGATGCCCTTCGCGGCGCCTTTCAGCCTCGGCTCGGAAGAAACTAAGAAGCACTAGGCGCCGCACACCACTACCGCGCTTGTTAATGGGGATCTGCTCATCACTCGTCAGCGTGATCTTGAAGATCTGATCCCACTTTGGCTCTGCCTTGAAGTTGGGAGATAGCTCATTTGCAAGACTCGCGTCCCACTCTCTCAGCTTTTCGAGGGTTCTTCTGGCAACATCAACGGTCTGATTTCTCACCGCCTCTTTGAGTTGCTCCAACAGCGATCGCTGACCCGCTAGGGCCTCGATTATGGCTGACTTCATTGGGTCCTGGACCTCAGCGTCTTCATCCCGGCTTGGGCGGTCCGCTTGAAAGAGAGCAAAAAGAGGAAGATCAGTCTCGATAGAAGTCCAAAGCTTCTTCGCGTCTTCTTTGTCAAGGGGTATGAGCTGCAGCTCCAGCCTCAGATCCTTAGAGCTTCTCCAAATTGCCTTCCTCAGCGAGTTATTGACCGCTTTATTGACTTCCTTGTCCTCGATTTTCAAAGCATCGAATCGCTTTTTGAGGTCGGTATTTCTCAAGGACAGGAGATCGGCAAATCCCTCTGCCGACGGGTGCAATGCGCGCGCGTAGGTCGATCCAGCTATCCTCCTGGCCGCGCAATCAAAAATCCGAATTATCTCAAGATGACCGTTCTCATTCAGCAAGTATTCGTCTGCGAGGGTTGTGGTCGCGTCCTCATCGATGACTACCAACTGCGGTGGATCTGAAAAAGAACATCCGATCCAAACATTGGTCTCGTTGGTCCCTTTGGTTGAGTCATCCGAATCTATCTTCACAAGTGATTCGTTAAAGAACACTTCCAAGGCCTCGAGAACGCACGATTTACCTACGTCGTTCTTACCGATAATTGCTGTGAAATCGTCAATTGAAATCCGGGTCTCCTGAGCATAAGGGCGAAAATTTCTCAGAATTACTTCATGGAGTTTCATCGCGAACAAGCCCCCAGGTGAACCATCATAGTCTAGGGAGGTCATCCACTCGCGCCCCATCTTCGCCGAGTTGTCCGCTGGATTGGTGGAAAGTCGGTGCGTCGCTGACCCGCTGGATCGCTAGCCTTTCGCCGGCGCCTTCAGCCCCAGCTCCCGCATCGCAATCTGCAAGTCCGCCCACGCTTCCTTCTTCTGCCGCGGATCGCGCAATAAAAACGCCGGGTGATAGGTGACGATGAGCTGGCTCCCCCGAAATGCATGAACCCGCCCTCGCCAGTTTGCCAGCGGCTGCCGCTGGCCGAGCAGATTGGTGGCCGCGGTTGCGCCCAGTGCAACAATCACCTGCGGCCGCACCACGTCGATCTGGCGAAAGAGAAACGGCGAGCAGGTGTTGGCTTCGTCGGGCTCGGGCGTGCGGTTACCCGGCGGACGGCACTTGACCACGTTGGCGATGTAGACCTCTTCGCGCCTGAGGCCCATCGCGGTAATCATGTTGTTCAGCAGTTGGCCTGCGCGGCCCACAAACGGCAGACCCTGCGCGTCCTCGTCGGCGCCCGGCCCCTCGCCCACAAACATGAGACGCGCCGCAGGCGAGCCGTCGGCAAAGACGATTGTGTGCCGCCCCTTGTGCAGCGCGCAGCGCGTGCACTCGCCAATGTCTTCGCGAATCAACTGGAGTGCGGCGGCGCGTTCTGCCGGAGCAACGACGGCGCCAACCTGCGGCGGTGCGGCAAAGCCCTTGCGTGCGGGAATGGCTGGTTCCTCTCCAAAGAAGTTGGGTTGATTTGGTGCGGTTGGGGTCTGTTGCTGGGTCGAAGGTTCCTCCCCGGTCTCAGAATCAGGATCTGCGGCACCCAATTCCACCGGGCGGCGGTAGAAATCGGTCAGCCCCAGGTCGCGATAGAAGCGTATACGCTCGGTCAGCGCCTCGCGCAGTTCGGGTGTCAGCGGTTGCGCCACGCCGGCTACTCCACCACAAGCTGGCGGTGCGATGCGGCAACCACCACTGTCTCTTCGAGCGCGCGGTCGGCAGCGTGCAGGCCAGGCTCATCGGCCTCTTGTTCGCCATCGAGTTCCAGCATCATCGCCCTGGGCGCGCGCAATGCGGCAATCTCGTCCAGGATGCGATCGGCGAGTTCGCGCTTGGCCATCTGGGGCAGTTCGATCGACTTGGTAGTCGTCAAAAACGTGGCCGCATTCTCATCCGCGTCGATGCCCACGCCGCGCCCGGCCACGTTATTCACCACAATGGCGTCCGCGCCTTTCTTGAGCAGTTTGGCGCGGCCGTTCTCGAGTTCGTCGTGCGTCTCAGCGGCAAAACCAACAATGATCTGGCTGGGTCGGCGGCGGCGAACCACTTCGGCAAGAATGTCTTCGGTCGGTGAAAGCTCGAGCGTGAGCGGGCCGCTGCGCTTGAGTTTTTGTTCGCTCACCGTCATGGGCCGGTAATCGGCTACCGCCGCGGCCTTGATTACAAGAGTCGCTTCATTGAGCCGCGAAAGCACGGCCTCCTTCATCTCATCGGCAGTGGTGACTGAGACCATCTCACAGCGCGCAGGCGCGCGAAGCGCGGTTGGGCCGCTGACCAGCACAACCTTTGCGCCTCGGCTTTGCGCGGCTTCAGCCAGCGCATATCCCATCTTGCCGCTGGAGCGATTCCCTACAAATCGCACCGGATCGATTGCCTCGCGGGTGCCCCCGGCGGTCACCAGCACCACTTCGCCGGCAAGATCGCGCCGTCGGTTCAGAGTCTTCATCACCATCTCGGCAATGGCCTCGGGCTCGGCCATGCGTCCGGCGCCTACCATGCCACAGGCCAGATCACCGGTGCCAGGCTCAATAACGCGCACTCCGCGCTGCTTCAGCGTCTCAAGATTCGCCTGCGTCGCCGCGTGGTTCCACATATTCACGTTCATCGCAGGAGCCACCAGCACCGGCGCCTCAGTGGCCAGGTACATCGTGGTTAGAAAATCGTCGGCAATGCCGTTGGCAAACTTGGCCAGGATGTTTGCCGTTGCAGGAGCCACAACCAGAGCCTCGGTCCACTGCGCCTCGGCAATGTGATCGATTCCGTTTTGTTCGGGGTTGGGCTCGTCCGCGCTGTAGTCATCCCATAGGCTGGTGATGACCCGGCGTCCGATAAGAGCGGCAAAGGTAAGCGGCTGCACGAATCGCAGCGCCGATGCGGTCATGACCACGTGAACTTCGGCGCCCGCTCGCTGCAGTGCTCGCACCAGTTCCGCAGCCTTGTAGGCGGCGATTCCACCCGTTACGCCCACCGTGACTCTCATGGATAGATTTTAGAACAGAGAGCGGTGTTAGGGCCTGTTAACACTACTGGGGTGGCTGGCGCCGGGAGCCAGTTTTTCTCAGTTCGAGGAATGAGGAGCGACGCATACCGGGTGTCTGCTAGCGACGAGGGACGATGAAATGAGGAAAACTGGCCCCGGCCCGAAGACTTCCACCCAAACGTGCAAAGTTCACACGTTTGGGGCCCGGGGTTGCGGCGCAAATC
>DATJSB010000183.1:0-6315 GCA_035504315.1 Occallatibacter sp. | reverse complement strand
ACAGGCCACATCACGTTTCCAGACCTCCAGAGCGTGGAAACGCGCATTGGCGATTATCTGCCGACCGGGAAATCTTCCTTCAGAGAAGCGTAGTGTTCTTGAGTGTTCATTGAATTCAGAAGAACGAGCTTATTATTGCTGAAAAGATCAGACCCTCGACAGGAGAGTTCGCATGAAGCGCATCCGGCAGGTCGTAGTTGCAATGGTCGGAATTTTCTACTTTTGCCTTCTCTATCCTTTATGCACCGAGTTATGGCACAGCAAATGGCTGCTGGTAATGCATGACAACGAATGCGAGCCAATGTTCATCACGTTTCTTGTCGCGCTCGGCGTATTTCTACTATTGGCCGTGCGAAAGCCCATCGAATACCGGCTAGTGATTGCTTTCGCGGCCTGGCACGCGATCGCACACTCCACCACCATGCTCATCCAGTCAGTCGAAACTTCCGTACACGGTATGCCACGCGGTTACGACGACGTGATCCTGTTTGGGGTGATTGGTGTAGCACTCCTGTTCTGCGTCCCACCGAAAGAAAAGGCAAAGCCTGCAGGGTAGTCTCACTCATCGAGCGGGGGAGGCCGGGAGCAAGTCAGTTTACGGTTTGGGGATTTGGTACCAACCCAGGCTGCATTGACTGCGACCTTCGGCAAGTCGCAGTAAAGTCCGTCTTGCGAGACTTGTCTGTTCTTCCACTTGTCTCAGCGATCCTCCTCATCATCGGGCTATTTACCTCAATCGCGGGAACAATGGTGGCTCTGACTGAAAGCTGCTGGCTGATGACCGCGCCAGCAGACCGGCTGGCCTATCTCGTGGTAGCAGTGCCCGCTTCCACAGTTCCGGCCCCCGCCGGTCCGAGATCCGATATGCTGATCAGGGATCAGCACCCTCGAGTGGCTGGCTGGGGAACTAATTCGGGTCGGTTCAAGCACCTGCTCGGTCGTTGTCGGGCACGTTTGGCCGCGGAATGTGCCGTGAGTTTAATGCGTTGCGAATGATTTCTCCTTCTGGGCGCTGGTAGATCATGGCGCTTCTTAGATGGCCGTGGCCCATGGCGTTCATCACCGCTTTCAAGTTGCCGGTCTTCGCCAGCACGACGCTACCGAAGTCGTGGCGCACAGTAGAGGACAAGTTCGCGCGGCAGCCCCGCGGCATGCCTTGCCCGTAGCCTGTAAAGCCGTGTCCTTGTTACAAAACGCCTCAAAACGAGTTTTTCCGCAGCCTGCTAGGCCAATTGCGGTCGTAATTACACTTATCAGAGTTTGGCTAAAAGCTCAGGCTAAGTGGCCCTCGCATATTGACTGCGAACCATCGCGCCTTTTGCGAACAACGATCGCATCCGACTTCACTACCAAGAAATAGCAGAGGGAGCAACTGGTGTTGGACAAGGTGGGCGTGCGTTCACACCTTCTTCAGCAGACGCTTTCGTCCAACTCTGCTTGAGGTTGGTCCGGCAGAGCTTCAGATGATTCTCACCCGATGACTCACGGCAAGTTCAAGTCTGCGCGAAAAAGATCTCTGTTTCCGCGATTTACTTCCACGAGCGGAGCGTCGTCAGGCGCAAGACCCATCAATGTGCAGCGTGCAGCCCCGTCTATAAGGCCAGTGCGGCAATCGGCCACGCGCTCCACTGCGCGGCTGCGCATGTCCAGTCGATAGATAGGCTCGTTCTCCTCAACCGTCCTCTGAAAGTAAAGATAACGATTGTCATGTGACCACACGGGAAACCCCAGCCCATCTCCGCGTAGAATTCGCTCCCATCGTCCCGTCGAGAACTCGAAGAGGTCTACGGCGCGGCCATGATCTGCATAGGCCTCCAGAAACCGCCCATCGTGAGACCAGTGCGGGAAATAGTGTCCTTCTGAAAAAGGAATCATTTCCTCTTTACGCGTTGCCAAATCCACCACAGACAAGGCGCCTTTGCCGGCTCCGCCATCGGGGTGAAGTACTACCAATCGCTCCCCATCTGGCGCCCAGTCCGCGTCCGTGACTCTCGTCGTTCCCGGCAGCAAGAGTTCGGGCGTGCCGCCGGTGGCCGAAATGAGATAAATGTTTGTAGGCTGACCTCGCGGAGCCAAAGACAACGCGAGCATGGAGCCGTTAGGCGACCAGCGGGGAAAAACCGCGCCGAAACCTGCGAGGCTCAAGGGGATTCGTTGCGTGAAATCGGCGGTCGCTTTCCAGAGCGTTCCCGTATCCAGATTCACGGTCGCGATCCAGCGACCATCTGGGGAGTAGTCCGGTTCCACGAATCCCTCAGGTGTCACCGGCGTCATTTCACCGGTTTTAGCGTCGATGCGCTCAATTTGCGATTGTGTGCGACCGGCGTAAAACAACACACTCTTCCCGTCCGGCGCGATGTGGGCGCCCCATGCGCCGGTCGGCAGGTCGGTGATTTGAATCGGCCGCTCGGCGGCTCGCCTGAGATGAAATCCTGCTTCGCGACTCGCCCAAAGATTCGATATCGCACCATGTGTCACAGTGAAGATGAAGTAGCGGCCGTCCGGCGTCCACTCTCCGCAGCATTGCTGTTCGCCGGAAGCGATGGCGAGTACGCGATGAAGATGCGAACCGTCCCGATTGATCTCCCACAGCGTAACCCGCGAATCTTCGTCGGCGAGCGTAAGGCGCAAATGATTTCCGTCCGGTGACCACGACAGCCAGAATGGTCCGCCCGGCAGAGTGGTGAATAGATGCGCGTCTGTCCCGTCCACATTCACAGCCCACAGGGCTTTGCCTTTTGCAAAAACAATGTGGCGGCCATCCGGATGGAACACTGCGTCTCCAGAAATAATGTTTCCGAGTCGCACTGCTGGACCGCCCTGAATTGGCATCAGCCACAG
The DNA here is from genome assembly GCA_035504315.1 of Occallatibacter sp. Lineage (GTDB taxonomy): Bacteria > Acidobacteriota > Terriglobia > Terriglobales > Acidobacteriaceae > Telmatobacter. The sequence continues at coordinate 3,474 of DATJSB010000183.1, read as the reverse complement.
GGCCGCATCCGACCCGCGGGAGGCAAAATTTCCCAGCAAGTAGGTTGCGTGGTCGGGCGAGATATCCATTACTCGCATGTTCGGCGGCACTCCGGGCACCGGCTGAGGATCGCCACCATCGAGAGATGTCTCCATCGAATTCCAATGACCGCCCGCGCGTTCCAGGTAAAAGATACGCGCGCCGTCGGTCACTGGTTTTACCAGGAAATCGATTTTAGTGTCGGTTGTCAGTTGGGCCACCCGGATCAGGCGCGGCGCCGGCAAGGGAAAAAGCCACCAGGCAGTGACGATTGCGGTCGCCGACACGACGCCGGCAAAGATGAGCGCGAGTGTCTTCTTCGCTCTCGGCCGCGTTGTAATCGCCTGTTGATGAGGAGCGACCGATACGGGAGGCAGATTCGAGACCTGATCCGAACCGGATGAAGACCATGCAGATTCTGCAGTCTGTCTCAGTTCCTCCCGGGGTTCGGCGGAATCAAAATTGCAGCCGATAAAACGGTATCCGCGTCTGCGAACGGTCTCAATAAAATGCGGTGAGAGCGAATCCTCGCCCAGTGCTTCCCGCAGTTTGCTGATGGCGTTGTTGAGCCCGTTTTCAAAGTCGACAATCGTGTCGTCAGGCCAAAGCTTTTCGTGAAGGTCGGCTCTCGTTACCAGTTCGCCCGGCCGCTCCGCCAACGCCAAAAGCAAGCTGCGGGGTCTTTCCTGCAGCCGGATAATCTGCCCATTTCGCGTAAGCTCTCCGGTACGCAGATCGAGAAAAAATGGGCCGAAGTGGCAACTCCATTTGAGCTGAGGAGAGGCGGACATGCGGTTCCAGTGGCCTCAAAACTGGGATAACTTGCGATTCCATTAGCTCGGAATGCAATCACATTACCACAACAGGTCCGCGGTGGCGATAAGATTCCGTCGCATCTCCGAATGAATTCAATCGTTTGGCCGTTAAGCTGCGGCTGAGATACAAATAAGATTCTTTCCATTGACCCCCGCCCTCAATCCCTCTTAATTTGCCTCATCGGATGCGATTTGCGTCGAATCCGGACAGTTTCTCGGCTGGCGCAAAGAGAACAATTCTATTCCGGGCTGATCCCCAAAAGGCCCAGGAGGGACTTTCGATGGAGACAATCTTTCACAAAGTGCAGCTCTACGCGCCGCTGAACTCAACGCGGAGAGAACGGGAACCGCCCGAAGCGGACAACATCGCTGATTTTTCTCTTCGTGTTTTGTGCAACTCCCGCGGCCGCATTCTTAAACGCGCAGGAAAGTAGGGAAAGAAAGGCTCATGAGGAGAATCGTATGAACTCCGTGGCAATCGACAACAAGCAAATGATTCAAGAGTATTTTCTTGCTCTCAGTGGCAAGCGGAAAACGGAAAGTCTGCTCGATCGATACATCAGTGATTCGGGACTGAAGGAGCATATTCGCGCGGCCGAAGCTGCCTTCCCCGAATACGAACTCAAGCCCATTCAGCTCGTCGCCGAATCCGATCTGGTCGCCGCTCGATGCACCTTTCGCGGCGTGCATAAAGGCGAATTTGCGGGGATTCCGCCTACCGGCAAGACGGTCTCAACCGATTTCATGATCTTCTACCGGATCAAAGACGGAAGGATCACCGAACACTGGATGCAAATGGATACAAACGAACTCTTGAGCCAGCTGCGCTCGTGATGACTCGGGCCAGAGATCAGCAGCAATGTTCAGGTTAAAGGAGCTGTCATGGTGACTCAAAGCATTCGCGCCGTCTGCGCGGGTTTCTCTTCGCGGAAAGGAATTCTCGCCTCGCTGATGATGGGGTTGATGTTGCCGGTTCTGGCCGGAAGTTTGGCGTGTGCGCAGGGCTCGCCTTTGCCCGCCGCAGCGGGGACGCAGACTGCGAAATCGGCCACGCCGGCGGACCCGGCCGCCGGAACCGCGGCGCCCTCGGCGAAGGAGACAACCCCACCCGCACCTCGTAACAGTGAATCGGAGGAGCGCCCGGCGAAGAGCGGGGGCGACGCGATCCATGTCCACGGCCACTGGATCATCGAGGTCAAAAACCCGGACGGCAAAGTGACGGATCGGAGGGAGTTCGAGAACTCGCTGCAACCTTCGGGGGCATTCGTCATCGCAGCGTTATTGGCTGGTAATAACTCCGCGGGAGGTCTGGCTATCGGGCTGAATTGGTGGTGCGCGTATTCTGTTTCTGGCCAGAATCCAACTAACCCATGCTGGCCATGGCTCATCACCCCTCCGCCAAGCGCATCGGGATATGTTAATGCCTTCTTGGGTTGTAATAGGAATGGTTCATGGAATAACCAAGCAGTGTGCGTGGAGAACCTGCAAGTCACCGGGCCAACTTTGGTAAACGAGTATAACCCCTCGCCAATTGTCGCGATGCCAATCGTTTTATCCGGAAGCACAACGGTCTGCGCTGGATGCAGCGGTACCGTGCAGGACGTGGAAACGCTGATTGGCCTTTGTGACGCTAACTCCACGCCATTTAATTGTTGGAATTCGTGGGACCCAACTACAGGGCAGAGCTCCCCCGCCAATCCCATCGTATGGGGTGATTACCCGTTTTTAACTGAGCGAACTCTGGATAGCCAAAACGGCGATCCCCCCCCGGTCCCCTACCATTCTGGTCAAACCATCGCCGTCACCGTCACCCTCACCTTCCAGTAATCGCTGTCGGCAATACGCGGTCACGCGAGGAGGAAGGCGATGCGGAGACATCCAAACACAATTCGTGCGCAGCGAGCGCTTCCCAACGCTCCGCTCCGGCTCGGCCGGAACAGGTCTTTCTTCCTCCTGCTTGCCGCAGTTATGCTGGCCTTACCCGCCGCGCTCCGCGCCCAGTCGCTCCCGCTAATCGGCAACGGCGATACTCTCGCCATCAACAGCAACCAGTCGGGCGCAATCTATAACGCCGCGCTCAACTCCGATTCCTCGGTGAGCATTCTCGAGAACGGGCAGGTGCTCGGCAACGGTTGCGCGGCGCTCGATCAATTCAGTTCCACAGGCATCGACACCGGCGCGGTCTTTGTGGACGGCACGAACAACAACGTCTATCTGGCGATTGTTTCCGGCGGTTCGCTCTATGTGACCTATGAGACTGTCGATCCGGTGGCGGGAAACTGCACGCCGGGTCCGGCGGTCGTGCAGATCACTTCGGTTTTTGGTGCGCCGGCTAATGCTGAAGTCGAGATCAACGGCGACCTGGCGACGGGCAACATCTATGTTCTCCTCGGCTACAACGGAGGGCTGGAGGACGACTTCACCATCGTTCCCGTTGCGCCCTGGGGCAGCGCGATGCCGGCCACCACCAGCCTCTACCTCGACTACAGCGGCCGGTACGGGCCTCTGGTGCTCGACTCTTCCAACCACTTTCTTTATATCGATGACCTGACGCCCTCGAGCAGCGGCAGCGGCTTCTGGGTCTACGATCCTGCGAACAGCGCAACGCCGGCCAATAATCTGGTGCACGTGGTGGGCTAT
>DATJSB010000182.1:0-65738 GCA_035504315.1 Occallatibacter sp. | reverse complement strand
GTTGCTGAAGCTGAATTGAGCTCCGTAGGTCTGCTCTTCGTTGTCGTCCTGGTAGGCGCGGCGGTACTCGCCACCGATATTGAAGGTGTGGCGGCCCTTGGTCCACAGCCAGTTGTTCACGATGGCGATGCCCAGCTTGCGGTTGATGGACTCAAGCCAGGAGCCATCGGTGCCCCACTGGGTGCCGGAGTTGGGACCACTGAAGGTGATGTCGGCGGGAATCGCTTCGTCCGAAATCTGCGGGTAAATGGACGAGCATCCGCCCGAGACGCCGCATCCCTTGGTGTCGTTGAACTGATTGTTGATCTCGCCGATCCAGCCAACTCCGGCCGTCATGACCAGATGGGGCGTGAGGGCGTTCGAGTAGTTGAGCAGGAAGATGCTGCCCATCGCCGGCTCATACTTCATGCTGTTCAGCGGGTTGGGAGCAAGAACCAGGGGCGACTGGTCGAAGTCGGTCGTCGAGTAAGTGTTGCGCCACTCGGCATAGTGCACGCTCTGGGTGGGCGTCAGATTCTGATCCACGACGAAGCCCCAGACGTGCTGGATGTTCGGGAACGAGTTGGGCGCAAAGTTCTTATTGTCGATCAAGCCGCCGATGCCGCTGCCCGTACGGTCGGGAGCAGGTATGTACGGGATCAGCAATTTGGCATTGGCGCTGATTCGGTTGGGGCAGATGACATTCGGTTGACCTCCGCTGCAGCCCATGAACTGCTGCCCGGTGGTGGGATCGTAGATGGGAATCAGGGCTCCGGTGCTGCCGTTGACGAAGTCGCTGAAATCACCGGTCGTTTCCTGGGTAGTGGGCACGGTTGAGAGTCCCGTGTTTTCCTGGTTCTGCTTGTACCATTCCTGGCTATAAATGCCGAACGTCTTATTGCGGCCGTCGTAGAGATGCGGAATGCGGATGGGACCGCCAGCGGTGAATCCGTAGTTGTTCTCGTGATCGGTGGGGGGTCTGCCCGATCCACCCCAGCTTTTCCCGTTGAAGAAGCCAACCGAGTCGAACAAGCTGTTGCGGTTGATTTCAAACGCGCTGCCATGGTACTGATTGGTGCCCGACTTCATCTGATAGGTGATGGCGCCCTGGCCGAGACCGAATTGGGCCGAGAAGGTAGAACGCTCCACTTTGGACTCTTCCACCAGGTCGAAGGGGGGATTGAAGTTGGTAGAGTAGCCTTCGGTCTCCGGCTGCGGAGCCGGAATGCCGTTGTACACGATCTCTTCCTCGAAGTCGACGCCGCCGCTGACGCGGTGCGAGAAGGTGCTTCCAGTGGTTCCGGGGGCCAGGAATTGAAGCTCATCGACCTGGCGGCCACGGCCCGAGACTTCTGTCGGCAGCGCGTCCACCACGACCGGCTCGATGGTGCTGCCCAGTTCGGGCTGGGTGGTATTTAACGCGATCGCGTTGGCCGAGACTTGCACGGTTTCAGATGCCGCGCCGGCGCTCAGCGTAAAGTCGACAGTCGAGTTGGTGCTGACTTCGACGTTTACGCCATTCTTCAATGCTTTCTTGAATCCCGGAGCGTCAACCGATACGGTATACGTCGCCGGCAGAATACCTTTGAATGAGTAGGTCCCCGCGCTCTCGGTCACCGTGTGAACCGAGACCCCGGTGCCTTCGTTCGTTATGGTGACTTGAGCGCCCCGGATGACGGCGCCGCTGGTGTCAGTCACTGTGCCGGTAATGCCTGCGCTGGCTTGCGCGGAAACAGTCCGAGGGGCTAACAGCATTAATCCCATGATTGCCAATGCCAGTGCGCAGGCACTCGGTATGACTGGGATGGGCAGAAACGGCGAATGGCGCTCCCGAATTTTTGCTATGTGTCTCACTGGTTCTCCTTGAGTGGTTCTCATTGCTGATTCAAACCGTGAATTCAGACATGTACAACAAAGGGGTTGTTGGGCGGGTGCCCCTGTTCAGATGCTTTTGTGGTCTCGTGGAATCGATACCATTTAGCAGCCACAACAGCTGATCGGGAGCAATCGTAGTCCGACATGTTATCGCTGTCAAGGGTTTTTTGGGGCAAAGTATGGCCGCCTTCCAAGCCCGCAATGCGCACCGGCGCGCCGTCTACTCACTCCGAACACCGGATGACGCAGACCGCCTTCGGACTTCTCCGCTTGGGCGTAAATTACTGAATGAAAATGAGCGTGCAAGGATTCCTGCACTCCCGCCTGGGCTCACCGAGGCGATACGGTCGTCCTGGCGGACCCACCACCGTTACCGGGGGCCTGGGGCTGGGCGGTCCCTGCGGCCGGGGTAACTCCGATTGGCTCATCGACCTGAATCTGCCGGTCGCCCTTCACGTTGGAGAGGGTTTGTACGATTCCGCTGGGCCAGCGGATCTCAATGCTTTCCGCTACCGGACTGTCTCCCATCCCGAAATGAACGCGGGGATCGCTGGAGGACATGTAACCGCCCGCAGTGGTGCAAGTGACCCACTGGGAGCCGTTCGCGGTCGTCAGCTTGACCACCGCGCCGATGCCGTCCCGGTTGCTCTTGTGCCCGATGAGGCGGAGGGTGATCCAGTGGTTTGACGTAACCGTCTTGTTGAGCAGAATATGCGCCAGGCCGCCGTTGGTGCTGACTACCGCATCGATGCGGCCGTCGTTGTCAATGTCGCCGATGGCCATGCCGCGGCCCACCCAGGCGTCCTGAAAGATGTCTCCCGAGATGGATGAAACATCCACAAACTTCCCGCCGGTATTACGCAGCAGCATCATCGGCTCACGATAGTGGAGCATGGGCGAGACACGCTCGATGTTGTCCATATCGTGCCCCTGAGCTATGAGCAGGTCCTTCCAGCCGTCGTTGTCGTAGTCCATGAATCGCAGGCTCCAGCCCGAATGGAGCTCCGACTCGGAGCTCAAGCCGGTCAGGAGCGAGGTGTAGTTGAAAGTTCCGTCCCGGTTGTTCTCGTAGAGGGCGTATCGCTGCTTGGCCAGATCGGTCACCACAATATCCGGCCAGCCGTCATTGTCGTAATCGGCGAAGTCAACCCCCATGCCGGCATAGGTCTGCCCCTCGGAGTTCACGGCCACGGCCGACTCGAGGCCGACCTCCTCGAAAGTTCCGTCCGGCTTTTGATGGAAAAGGAACTCGGGCATCGAATCGTTGGCGATAAACAGGTCGATGCGCCCATCGCGGTCGTAGTCAGCCATGGCAACGCCCAGGGCCTTGGCCGGCTTGTCGAGGCCCAGCTTGTGCGACACCTCGGTGAAATGACCATTGCCGTCATTGTGATACACCAGCATGGTGATGGGCAGGAAGACATCGGGGTGGCAGATGCCGCGGTACCCCTCGCGGTGCTCGCCGCACCATACATCCTCCCAATCCCATGTGACATAACGCGCGACAACCAGGTCGAGCAAGCCGTCGTTGTCGAGGTCGACCCAAGCCGCTGAACTGGACCATCCGCTTCCACCCACTCCTGCCTTCTCAGTAACGTCGGTGAAGGTGCAGTCGCCGTTGTTGTGGTAGAGCCGGTTGCCTCCATAGCCGGTCACAAAGACATCTTCGTATCCGTCGTTGTCGTAGTCGGCCACGGCCACTCCCATGCCGTATCCAACACCCTTCAGCCCCGACTTTTCCGTAATGTCTTCAAAGGTCCCATCGGGCTTCTGATGATACATCCGGTTCCAGTCCTGAGGCCCCGTTTTTTGGGGTATAAAGCCCTTTGGAGTGGGATCGGTATACGGTGCCCCGTTCACCAGGAAGATGTCCAGACGGCCATCGTTATCGCAGTCGAACAGAGCCACGCCGGAGCCCATGGTTTCAAGCAGATACTTGCGTGACGTGTGTGGCGCCATGTGAAGAAAATGCACGCCTGCCTGCTCGGTAATGTCTACGAAGCGGGCAGGAACCGCGCCCTGCGAAGGGGCGCGATTCGAAGGCGCGGCACCAGTTGCCGGGGACTGGGACTGTGCCCCGGCGATCGAAGCAAAGCCAAGACAGAAGGATGGCGCCAAATAAGTTAAAAAGGAACGGCGTGAGGTTTTCATGATCCAGCCCGCGGCTTCGAGAGCGCGGTTGTGGCCGCACATGGCTTTCCGCCACATAGCGCTCCAGTAATTCCCTGCCCTTCGGTGATGGTGTAGATGCGGTCGACGGCAGGCAGCTTGACGGTTTCCTTTGCGCCCGATGGCCAGTGGATTTCGGCCGTACCGGCGTCCGTAGCATCGCCGAGGCCGAAGTGCGGCCGTGGATCGTTGCTCGAGACATAGCTTCCGCCGCTGATCACATCCCGGCGTTGGCGCATGCCGTTGGCAGTCAGGTAGACCGTAGCGCCCACTGCGTCGCGCGGGCTCTTCGGGCCACCCACCAGCTTCATTTCCACCCAGTGGTGGTGGTCGGGGTTCACGTTCCGCAGAAGCACGGGCGGCCCGTCAATCGGGCTGATAACCACGTCGATTTTGCCGTCGTTGAAGAGGTCGCCGAAGGCCGCTCCGCGCCCCGAAGTAAGAACCGCCAGCCCTGTCCCTTCCACCGGCGGGACTTCTTCAAATTTTCCGTTGCGCATGTTGCGAAAGAGCAGCGGCCTCTGTGCATAGGAGGTTCCCCAATCCTCCTTGTCGGCGGCGGGATAGATGTGGCCGTTGATGAACATCAAATCGAGCCAGCCGTCGTTGTCGTAGTCCAGAAAGCCGGTACCCCAGCTGAGAAAAGGGATTGAGGTCTTGCCCATGCCCGAACTAATGGAAACCTCACTGAAGCCTGCCTCTCCCTCGTTATGAAACAGCAGTTTGGACTCGTCGGAGAAATCGCTGATGGCGAAATCAAGCAGGCCGTTGTTGAGGTAATCCCCTACTGCAATCCCCATTGCGGCCACTTCCCGGCCATCCTCGTTCAACGCAAAGCCCGAGGTAAGGCTGTCGTCTTCAAACGTGCCATCGCCTCGATTCAGAAAGAGATAACTCAGCGTGGAGTCGTCGGCCACCGCAAGATCCACCTTGCCGTCGTTATTCACATCCACAAAAACGGGAGTCAGCCCGTAATAATGATTCAAAGGATCGGCCACGTGCGCCTTCGCGGTTACGTCAGTGAACGTTCCATCCCCGTTGTTGTGGAACAGGTGGTCCGGCTCGCTCTGGAGCCCGCGCGGCCCGCACATCACCGGAACGCCGCGAAACTCGCAGGTGTTGTAACTCGATGCCTTGGTTCTGGCATAGGGCAGGTCGTTGCGGTCGAAATGAACATACCCGGTGACAAATAGATCCAGTCTGCCATCGCCGTCGTAATCGCCCCACGTGGCGCCCGCGCTCCAATTGCCCAGCGTGACCCCCGCCTTTTCCGCCACGTCGGTGAAGGTACCGTCGTGATTGTTGTGGTAAAGCCGGTTCTTGCCGTAGTTGGTGACAAAGATATCGGGCCAGCCGTCGTTGTCGAAGTCGGCTATGGCCACGCCAAAGCCCCAGCGGTCGTTGGTCACTCCGGCCTGCTCTGCAACATCGGTAAACGTTCCGTCGTGATTGTTGTGGAACAGGGCCGCGCGCGGAGGGGTTTCCTTTCCATCCAAGGCATTGAAGGTGGACCCGTTGACCAGGTAGATATCGAGCCAACCGTCGTTATCGTAGTCGATCAACCCAACGCCGGAGCCGTTCGTATCGATGATCAGCCCTTTGTCCGCCGCGCCCATTACGTGCTTCCAGCCGGACAGGCCGGCCGCTTTGGTCACATCCTGGAAGACAACTGGACCGGACTTCACAAAGCCGCCCGCCGTGATGGGTCGCCTCAATGAGTCGTAGACCGGCTTCGATCCACCTGGATTGCTGCCCATGCCCGTCTGCTGGCCTGGGGCCTGCTGTGCCTGAATGAATGCAACGAACGGGGCAGGTATGAGAAGCGCCACAATTGTCGTATAGGTAAGGAAACGCGGAAACAGCGGCAACAGGGCTCCTCCACCGATTGAGTTTATCGCACCCGCCCAGTCGCACGCGCTCTCACTGCGCACGGCCTGCCGCCGCACAATGCCCCCGTAATCCCTTTGCCCTCGACGATGGTGTAGATGCGGTCTACCGCAGGCAGTTTGACCGTCTCCTTCGCGCCCGAAGGCCAGTGAATCTCTGCGGTCCCTGCGGTCTTTGCATTGCCCAGGCCGAAGTGAACGCGAAAGTCATTCGAAGAAAGATAGCTGCCGCCGCTGAGAACATCGCCCCGCTGGCGAAGACCCGCAGCGTTCAGATAAACCGTCGATCCCACCGCATCGCGTGGACTCTTCCGCCCGCCCACCAGTTTCAGTTCGACCCAATGATTGTGATCGGGGTTTACATTGCGCAGCAGCAGCGGAGTGCCATCCAGATTATTGATGACCACATCGATTTTACCGTCGTTGAACAGGTCGCCGAATGCTGCACCGCGTCCCACGCAGACCTCGGCCAATCCGGTCCCCTCCACGGCCGGAACCAGCTCGAAGGTTCCATTCTTCAGGTTGTGGAACAGCAGCGGTCGCTGTGCGTAACTCATGCCCCAGTCTGGATGCTGGTCCACCTGCGGATACACGTGCCCGTTGACGATCAGAAGGTCTTTCCAACCATCGTTGTCGAAATCCAGAAACCCGTCGCCGAAACCGACAAATGGCCCGGGCCTCGCGCCGATGCCCGACTTGACGCTTACATCGTCGAATGCTCCGCTTCCATCGTTGTTGTACACCACGGTGGAATCATCGGAAAAGTCGGTATTCACTAGATCCATGTGGCCGTTATTCTCGTAGTCTCCGGCGGCGATGCCCATGTTCGAAACCTCGCGGCCCTCCCCGTTCAGGGCATACCCGCTCATGTAACTCTGGTCGTCGAAGGTGCCGTCGCCTTTGTTGATGTAGAGATAATTCGGAGTGGAATCGTTGGCCACGACAAGATCTGGCCGCCCGTCGCCATTCACGTCGACAAACAGCGCGCCCAGCGCGTAGTAGTCATCGGGATCGCTGACTCCAGCCTTCTTGCTCACATCGGTAAAGGTGCCGTCTCCGTTGTTGTGAAACAGATGGTCGCCTGCGCCCTGGAGCCCGCGTGGTCCGCACACGATGTCTTGCCCGCGGTACTGGCACCTCGATGTACTCACCGATGTGGCGCCCGCAATCGGCGGGTTCTTGAAATCGTACTGAATGTATCCGCCCACAAAAAGGTCCAGCCGCCCATCGCCGTCGTAGTCGCCGAAAGTTGCACCGGTATGATCGACGGCGATGCTGCCTGAACCTTCGTCGAGCGCTACGCCCGCCTTGTCCGCCACATCGGTGAACGTGCCGTCGTGGTTGTTATGGTAAAGGCGATTCTTGCCTACATTGGTGACGTAGAGATCGGGCCAGCCGTCGTTGTCGTAGTCGCCCACCGCGCAGCCCAGGCCCCAGCGATCGTTGGTTACTCCCGCTTTCTCCGCCACATTCGTGAAGGTTCCGTCGTGATTGTTATGGAACAGCGCCGCATGTGGCGGCTCTTCCTTTCCCTCCATCGCATTGAAGGTCGAGCCTGTGACCAGGTAGATGTCGAGCCAGCCGTCATGGTCGTAGTCAAGAAGACAGACTCCGGAGCCCTTGACTTCAATGATCACGCGCTTCTCGGGAGTTCCAGTCTTGTTGTGCCAGCTTGTCAGTCCCGCCTGGGCAGCAACATCCTGGAACACCACCGGTCCGGTCTTCACGTATCCACCAGCGGTAATGGGGCGATGCTGATCGTCGAAGTTAGCCCCTTGCGCGGCTCCCGTCGCCATCCCCTGCTGCTGCGTCTCCTGAGCCGCGGGAGGTTCAGGCGCCGCTTGCGCCAATAAAGCAGAAGGCCCAGGAATTGACAGGATCAAAATGCCGGAAAGCAGCCCACGATACAACAACGAACCCCTCCCACGGTTTGCAGTGTATCGCAATGAGTGTTGGCGCTTGCCCGATGGCCGATTGGCCTGGGGAGACTGAAGTCCGCTTGCGCCGCTTCAATGTCGAACCGGCTCTTGAATCTAATGCCGCCGCTGAGCAAGAAATCTCCCTAACCGCGACAGTGGCAGGCGGTCCAATGCCGCAGAGAACACCCCAAAAACGACTGGCGCCGGCTCTCAGGTTTTCGCAAGATCGCGAGCTGTTCCCCGGGCGTATACTCTTGGTGTTTTGGATATACCCTGCGAGGGAACCCCCATGACTTCTTCATCTCGCTCTCTGAGCTGCATTCCGCAAATGGGTTGGATCGCCGTCGCGTTGCTCTGTGGCCCTGTGTCTGTCCGCGGACAGGCTCCGGCATGTCCGGCCGTCGAAGCCCGCCCCGCCACTCCAGCCGCCACGGCTTACAGCGATGCCCGCTATGCGGATGCGGAAGGCTTGTATCGGCAGGCCCTGGCCCAGAGCCCGCAGGATCCTGAATTGTCCGCGGCGCTGGTTCGCACCCTGCTGCACGAGGACAAGGTCTCGCAGGCATCGAGCCAGGCGAGTACCGCGCTCGCTGCCAATCCGCACGCGGCGTCAGCGCTGACTGCAGAGGCCGAAGTCGAGTTGCGCCAGGGCCAGCCATGGCTCGCAAAGGAGGCGCTCGATGCGGTGATTGCCGCGGAGCCGTGCTACGCGCGCGCGCATCTTATCCGCAGCCGCGCCCTGCGCATTGACTCCATGTACGCATCGGAGCGCGTCGAAATCCAGAAGGCCTACGATATCGATCCTACCGACCCCGACATCCAAAATGCCTGGCAGAGGGTCGTGTCGCCCGCGCAAGAGATTGAAGGCGTCGAGCAGGGTCTCCAGACCACCAAGAATGTCGATCCGGACATTCGCAAGAGGGCTGAGGATACGGTGCATTCCTTGATGCCTCTGCTTTCTGAAAACTCGCAAACCTGCCAGATTCTTCCCACGGTTCCATCCGCTACGCTGCCGATGGAGCCCGCATTCGCCGACGTAAAGCATATTGACGGCTACCGGCTGGAGGCCGAATTCCCGGTGAGCAAGGCCAAGCTGATTGTGGATACTGCTGCTTCCGGGGTCTACATCAGCAAAGCTTTGGCCCAGCAAAATGGCCTGCAGCAGGGCGCCGACGATCCGCCCGGAACCGTACGCGTCGACACCGTCCGCATCGGTCCGCTGGAGTTTCACAACTGCCTCGTGGGAGTGAGCGACGCGCCCTTCGCAGGCAAGGCGGATGGCTTCATCGGCACCGATATGTTCGCGCAATGGATGGTTACGCTCAACTACCGGCTGGCCAGGCTGTCGCTGGCGCCGCTGCCGCCGCAGACCGGTTTACTGCCGCCCGACCGCTCAACTTCTCCCGAGCTCGCCGGATTCACTCCGGTCTATCACCGCCGCCAATACCTGCTTGTGCCCCTCAGGTTCGGTAACCAATCGCGGAAACTATTCATCCTGGCCACGGGCATGCGCTTCAGTGCCATGACTTCGGAGGCAGCGCATTCCCTGTCCAGGATGACTGTAAACTTCACTAACACAGAACAGACCGCGCAGGGCACAAGGGTGCAGTTTTATCGCGAGGTCTTTGACTTCCAACTCGCTAACCTGCAACAGATCCATCAGGGGCACATCCTTGAGCTTGACCCTTCGGTCATGGAACGGAACGCCGGCTTCGAGATAGCCGGCATGCTGGGGCTCGATGTGCTTCAACCCCTGACGCTCCAACTCGACTATCGCGACGGCCTGGTGAAGTTCGAGTCCACCGAGGAAGGTGTGAAGCCGCTGTTTGGCAGGGAAACCACGATTGCCTCAAATTCTTCCGCGCCGGCTAGCCCCGCTGAGCAAGCGACCTGTGAGCCAGGCGACGCCATTGCCCGCCCGCTCAACCAAACTATCGAGGCTCGCACAACAGGCGGATTCGATTCCGCGCATCTGAAGCCGGGCAAGGGGATTTATCTCAGGGTGATTTCCGGGTATGTCTACCCCGGTTGCACTCTCGATGAGGATGCGATCCTCTACGGTCATGTGACGGCTGCCACGACGCTCAAGAATTCGAGCGAGTCGGAACTGTCGGTGGTTTTCGATCATGCCGATTGTGCAGGCCACGAAAATAAGCCAGTCACGCTGCGGCTCATCGGCTTGGTCGGGCCTCCCGAGGAATCCGAGAGGTTGCACGATGCGTTGCCGGTTGAGTTAGCTGGAGGAGGTCGTTCGATAACCACCGCAGTCCAGGGTCTGGTGAACGTATACGATATGAACCTCAATCCCGGCGGGCCGCCCGGAACTGTGCAACCCGGGGTCGTGATAAACATGCCCGCGGTGAAACTGCTGCCTGAGGGCGGCCCGGGATGCAGCGCCAAAATCACCAGCACGAATCACAGCGTCACTGTGGGCACAGGTTCGGAACTGCTCCTGTCCATGGAGATTCTGCAGTGAACGCGAAGACGAAATGACGCCTCCTCAATGAGGAAATCTCGCGGCGATCGTCATTGCCGCCAGGTCGTTGACCGCCAGTGTTTGTCACTGCACTGCGCCCATCCTCCTGAGAGTAGCGGAGCGGAGTCGAAGAACCGGCTTCTTGACTTTTCCGGCGCCAGGATGGGAAGCCAAAAACCAAAATGCGAGATCAGGTGGTTAGGATCCTAATTCGCTGCGGACCCCGGCGACTCCCGCAGCGGCTCCTTCTGCTCATATTGCGCCATGTGTGCCTTGAGTCTGGATTCGAGCTTGGGGTCCTCCCGTTGCGCAGCCAGCGCAACAGCCTGCTGTTCCGCTGCGGTGGCTTCATCGAACCTTCCGTTCTCCGCGTAGGCCGCAGACAGCGTATCGAGGACGCCGGGATCGTTGCCGCCGCTCAGTTGTTCCGCTTTTTCGGCCATCGACAGAGCCTCGGTACCATTGCGGACCGCCGAGTCGGGACAGGTGGCGAGCAGGTTCGCGGCCAGTTTCGGCGCAAAAAGACGATTGGGGTCCTCATCCAGCGCCATTTGCAACTGGGCCAGCGACTCAGGAAACTTTGCCTGCTCATAGAGCGCATATCCAAGATTCTCATGCCCCTGCGCGAATGAGGGCCGGATTCGAACCACATTCTGCCAGGCTTCCGTGGCATCGTCGACCCGGTTCTCTTTTGTGTAGATAACTCCTAGATTGTAGTACGCCTCAAAAAAATCCCCTTGCGATTGAACGGATTTCCTGAAGTATGGAATAGCTTCGTCCGACTTGCCCGACATACCCAGAGCAATTCCCATTCCGTTGTTGGCGCGCGCATCCGCTGGATCGAGCGCCAGCGCTTGCTGCCACTTGCCCAGCGCGCCCGCAACGTCTCCTTTTCCCTGCAAATCCATCGCCTCATCCACGATGCGATAAAAGTCGGACGCGGGCACATCGATACTCTCGATTCCATCGGGCGGAACGTTCACAAACTCAGGAATATTGACCGCCCTGTTCGCCGCCGTCGAGTTATCGATATAGATAGGCGGGCTATCATTGCCGTTCGCGTCGATGTGGGTAAGAAACATCTGCGTATAAGGCGAGCGGCTCTTTGAAGAAAACACCAGCCAGCGGCCATTGGGCGAGAAGCTATGCCACGAATTCATCAGCGATGTGTTACAGCGCATGCGCCGAGCCGTGCCGCCGTTGAATGGGACGATGTATAACTCGCTGTCCGGACGCATTAACTGCCCGTTCCTGTTCTTGACAAAAACAATCCAGCGCCCATCGGGAGAAACTTTGGGGAAGTTATTGCTCATGCCGTTGTTCGACGCGCCAGGAATCGGTTCCGGCTTACCGCCCAACCCTCCGTTGAATGGCACGCGATAGAGGCTGTACTGGATCTGAATCTCATTTGGATCGTTGGCCTTGAGTGGCAGCGTCATTCCCTCGGGATTGGGATCCTTGGCCTCGGCTCGAGCAAATACCACCCACTTTCCGTCCGGACTCCAGACCCCGTCGGTCTGCACGTAGCCAGGATCGTCCGCGCCCGGCAAGGGCTGCCTGCGGCCAGTGGCCCGGTTGTACCACGCAAGAATGCCGCGGGTAGGATAAAAAACCTGCAGGAATCGATAGTCCTTGAAGTTGTTCACGAAGTAAGAGCTGGGAATGTCCTGGCCCATCCCCGCAAAGGTCGACAGTACATATTTGCCATCCGGCGAAACCTGCGACATGAACCCTACGCGCGACTTCCCCACGCGCATATCCGAATTCCACTTGATCATGTCCTGATTACGTATCGACATATTCTTTTGCACGGAAACAATGGCATACAGACCTTTATCGTTTCCAGGACCGTCGACGTCCATGCCCATCGTCTTGCCGTCGAGCGAGAAAGAGTGGCAGTTCCCGCAGGTGTGCATGTCGTGGATCAGCAACCGGCTCTCCGGCTTGGCTATGTCGCGAATCCGCCAGTTAATGAGATAGAGCAACGAAGGCGACAGCGGCTGTACGATGCCTTTCCTTCCTGCTGCCGGCATGAGTGGAACATCCCGATAGAAGATCTCTCCATTCACGGGATCGGTGGACGTAGAGAAATTGACCCGGCTCCTGCTCACTGGATGATTTGCTGCGTCGAGGCCGGTAACGGTCAAGATCGCTCCGCGTCCCAGGGAGCGCTGCTTGATCTTCGCCCATGTGTCGTCATCCGGCTTCCACGTGTGCGCGGACGCCTGTTCCGGGGTCAGCGAAGGTGGCTGATTGGTGCTGGAGACACAGCGCGGATCGATCTCCCCGATTTTCATCGGTTCACCTTGAGAGACTGCATGCAAGGACTTGGCGCCGCCGGTAAAGGCAACGTCGATGCGCCAATGCGTTGCGGCAGAGTCGCCGTCGTGCCAGATAAACGTGGGCGGCGTGATCTCATGGGGAAAGATGGAGCCTTCTTCGGGATAATCGATGGTGAGTTGCTCGCTTTGCGAGGTCTTCAACATCCAATGCGCGCTTGGCACCGCCCAGGGAGATATGGAGGCGGCAAGAACATTCGATGCGCCAGTGCCAGCTCCGCTCGGTGTGAAGACGCGAAACAACTCAGGCGCTGAAACGAACAACACGCCGGTAAGAAACGCAATCATAAAGACAAGGCGGAATCCGCGGGGAAGAGTCACTGTTATTCACCTCAATCTCTATCTCTTTGCGGACGGCCTGGCGCTCGCTGTGCAAACTGCGAATCGCCAGACCGCGCGTGTTAAACGTTCTTCAGCTCCCCGTCAATTGCGCACGGAGGCAGCTTCTTCGGTGGTGCCGGGCTCGGTCCTGCCTAGAGTGTCGTGCAGCGGCTGCACGGGGTTTACACCGGGCTCTTCCTTGGCCACAGAGATGGCCAGAATCCGAACCTTTTCGTTCACCGGCAGCGTCAACCTCCTGGCATGCAATGGCAGATCGATCCCATACACAAATATGTAGCTATACTGGTAAGGTTCATTGAGTCCGCCAGGCGTGTGATGATGCGATGCGTACCACGCCAGAGTTGCCGGCTTCATGTAGCCCGGCTTCAATCCAAGATAGTCGTTCGGATAACTCGGCGACCAATCCGGTGAGCCAGTATACGTTAAATCCCACGTGGCGTGATTGGCCGAAACGGCCCAGTCTTTCCGCAGGGCAACCTGATGGGCCGGCTCGCGGCTGAACCTGCCACCGCCCACCGTCACGAAGTCAGGCCGTGGCTTCCACTGGCGCGTGTCCCATTGCCCGATGAATCCGCCCCAATCCTCGATGGTCAACGTCACGGGATGCTCGCCCACCCGGAAGACCGCCTGCTGATCTCCATCGTCTGATGCGGCCAGAACATACACCTTGTTGAAGTTGCCTGCGGGAAGATCGATGGACTGGCCCTTGGCCACAACCGCATCGGGCTTGTTGGCCCCGCCGGGAGCAAGCTGGAAATCCACTCCGTTGACTTTGAGTTCGGTTGGCAGCATCTCGGCCGGTAGCGCATCGCCCTGCGCGTCGAATCCACCGGTCGATTTTGTATCGTCGTCGCTGGCGGCTGCAAGATCGTATTTCAGCGCAACCGGCTTGGACTCCACACCCTTCGATTCAGCCGGGGGTGTACCGAGGCGCAAGGCGAAAGTCCGCGGCTGATAGGGACTAAAGGAGGTTTCCAGCGCGCCATCCACAAGTGATGCTGTCCCGACCGGGAGTTCCTGTCCGTTTACTTCGCGCGCCGCGGCAATGGGCCCGGCAAACTTCACGTGCACTTGCGGCGCCGGAATTCCGTCCAGTTCTACCATGCGCAGAACCACTTCGTCGCTCATCTCGGCCTTTTTGAGCGCCAGAACGCGGATATGCGGATTGTCTACGGTGAGCAGGCTGAAACTGCGGCCCAGCGCGCCCGTGTGCTTTTCAGTTTCGAATGCGATCAGCGGCGTGCTTAGCCGATATGCCTGCCAGTCCGTCTTGGCTTCGTGCCAGTCGCCCGCATGGCCGGCAAGCCCGAACAGAATCTCGTGATGTCCCCAATCCTGGTTCATCTGATCGGTATACTCACCCTTCATTTCCGATGCCTCACCCGGCGTGCGCAGCAGCGTCAGACGGATGGTATTTTCATCGCGCTTGTCGGAGCCGTTCTTTACGTCTGTCAGAATCGTGGCGCCGTAGGAGCCGCTCTCGTCCGTCTGATCGATCCAATGGTGCGAAGCAACCTCGAACTGCCGATCGAAGGCTACCGGCCGCTGAATGGTTCCGACCTCCCAGTTATAGGTGGCCAATTTGTTGGCGGCCGAGAGAGGAAACACCGCCTTGAGATTTGCCGACAGCGAACGCCAATCTATCGATTCGCCAAACTCTACGCGATTGCCGGCATCGCCGGCAGAGAGCCGCACCGTCTGCACAAACTTCGAGCCCTCGCCTTCGCGCGATACTTCCACGGCCACCCGCACCGGGCCATTCTCGATCACGCGAATCTTCGCCGGACCGCCCACGTAGCTCCGCGGCGCAGCTTGCTCCTGGTTGAAATCCATATTCCAGGCAGGCCACTGTTTGGGCGCATCATTGGAGATGGCAAGCCGCATCGGCGCGGAGAGCAAATCCTTCCCCAGCGACTTGTCGAAGATGCTTGTCACATCGCCATCGGCATTGATCAAGACGCGATAGCGCGCGTTCTCCAGGGCTGTATCGCTGACCTTCAACTCCGTCGAGCGCATTGGAGTTTCGGCGCGGCGAAGGTCGTAAACGGCATAGCCGACCGACGGTGCCTGGGCCAGAAACAGCACCTGGCCGTCCTCCAACTGCGAAGGAACCTCCCGCCCATCGGGACCGAGCACCCGTACTGCTTTGGGTGCTTCGCCGGGAAAGTGAACTGAGGCCTCAACGACATCTTCGCGGGCAATATTCAAAGAGTTGTAGACCACGATCGGGATTCCGCTCCCCTGTGTGTCCAGCGCGGACGCCACAGCCTGCGTGGCGCTGGTCAGCACATCCGCAAACTGATTCATCGCGATTACATCGTCGTTCTGAGTGAATTCGTAGGAGCGTGGGGTCGCCGTACCCGCTCCAGTATCGTGGAACTGCCCGCTCATAACCAGCGTCCAGGCGTCATTGAGGCGTTGCTGGGGATAAGGGCGGCCACCCATCCACATGGCGGCGATCGAAGCTTTCTCAGCGGCGTCGGCCAGGAGTTCATTTTTGCGATTCCAGCGCTTGTGATAGGCTTCCGACGTGAGCGAACCGGCCGAGTGATTGATCAGTTCCAGGTCGCCTTTGTAGCGCGGCATCCTGGCCTGCATGTCGGGTTTGATGTCCAGAAACATCTGATCTGCAGCCGAAGAGATGACGCGTACCGGCCCATCGCCCATGCGCGTCGGCGTACCCTCCGGCGCAGGACCGGCAAGATTCCCGGCGTAGAACCCAGGAGGAGGTATTACGGCCTCTCCCTGCGTGACCGTGGCTTCCAACAGCCGCACCGATTCTTCATCCACGGCGCCGCCGATGTCGCCAGTGCCGATGTAGTGATAGTCGGCAAAAACGCCAGTGGCCTTGCCATCGATATCGATGCGCGCCGGCCAATCTGTTTCGCGCATGACAAAGCGGCGCCGGTTCGTCCCCGCTGCAGGATTCTGCAGGGGCGGCTGCGGCTCAACCGGCGGCGGCGTCTTGCTTAAATCGGTGCGAATCCGGCTACCGTAACCGCCGGGATTCAGCGCCGCGAGAACGGTTTCTCCATCAGGGCCCTCCCAGACGCCAACATTGAATGGAATGCCCTCGGGGGTCTTCTCCGGCGAATCCGGCCCGCCGATCAACGGCGCGGGCTGCCAGGCCGAGCTCAGCTTCTGCGTCGAGAATCCCTTCACCCCGGCATGGGCCAGAATCGTGGGCAGCGACGCGGGAAATCCGAAACAGTCCGGCAGCATATACTCCGCGCTGGCTTTGCCAAACTCCTTGCGGAAATAAGTGTTGCCATAGAGAACTTGCCGAATGATCGACTCCGCGCTGGGAAGATTCACGTCGCCCTCTTCCACCGATGAGCCGGCGGGATACCAGTTGCCCTTGGCCACATAACTCTTCAGCTTGGCGTAATCGGAGGGGTAATACTCCTTCATCAACCGGTAGCGATTGGAACCCGTCCAATTGAAAACATAATGCGGATACTTATCCATGTAGTCGAAGTTCACCCGCATGGTCTTGAGAAGGTATTCGCTTATGACCTGTGGAAACTCCCAGCGCCACTGTGTGTCCAGGTGGGCGTAAGGAACCACGTAAAGCGTGGGCTGTTTTGTAATGTCCGGAGCCGTCATGGTTTGGCCCTGGACACGGGTAAACGGCGCCAGGAGCATGGCAATCAAAAAAAACTTCGAGAGATCGGACATGGGGCCTCCAATGAACTGCACAAAGCGGGGGTTAGCGGCAGGGGGTTGGGCAAGTGGAAGCGATGTCCTTATGGTATCGATTTCACCGGCTCATGGTAAGACCGCGAATACCTCCTGTCAAGAAGGGCAGAACGCGGGGTATGAGACCGTGATTCCACTCGATCGGGGCGCGCATTACGCCGACGCAATCGGGCCAGGAGCAGTTGGCGATCAACGGCCACGCCTCCTCCGACTCCACAGGCAACATGGTGGGAGGCTGATTCCGCGCCCTATTGGCCAGCCTCGCCGGCCGCGCCATTTACAATTCCTGTGGGCGCGATGGCAAGCATTTTCATCTCGCAACCGGAACACCCCATCTGAGCTCGCCATCGAGGAAACATGCATAGATACAAGCCCGCAAGGGCTCTCTCCAGCGGTTTGCTAGCGCTTGCGCTTGCGTCTTTGATCTGCATCAGTCCCTATGTTTTCTCCCAGCAAGATGGCGCTTCCCATCCAATGCAAGTCGGCATCATCGTTACTGCCACCCGTACGCAGGCTGATGAAGTGCTGCAGCGGCTGAATGCCGGAATGGACTTCGCGGTGCTGGCCAAGGAGAGATCGATCGACCCCACCTCCAGCGACGGTGGTTACTTGGGCTCTGTAACTCCCGATCAGCTCCCTACTGACTATCGTGCCGCTCTTGCCGATCACACGCCGGGCCAATTAAGCAGTATCTTTGCTGTAAAGTCCGGTTTCGCCATACTCAAGATACTGACCGCGGCACCAGTTACAAAGGATTTGACCGGAGACCGTCTCAACGCCCTCATCTCCAACGGAGCCATCCACTACGGCGCGTTCCTCGACGGTTCCGTTGAGGCGGATCGATCGCTTCTGAGGTATCCAAAACCCCAAGACTGGAACCGCAACATGCAACAGGTCTGCGAGTTTCAAAAGGAATCCTACGCTAGGAGTATAGAACGCTTGACCACTGCGCTGGCTATTCTCAAGCCTGGCGGAGCCTACAGCGCATCAGACATTCTGCAAGGCCATATGGATCTTGCCCAACTCCTCTCATACCAGGGCAGGATGGCTGAGTCGATCAAGGAGTTGGAGACCGCCTATCGGATTGCGCAAACCATCGCGCCCGGCAAGGTCCCTAACCTTGAGGAGACCATCGGTGTCGCCTATCTTCATCTTTCCGAAATGGAGAATGGCGTCTATCTTCATCCCAGCGATCTTGATATCTTCCCTCCCCTAAATCCCAAGGCAAGTTATAAAAAGACATATAATTCGAAGCTCGCCATTGAGTACTTCACCAAGTATCTTGCACACATACCGGACGACGTTGAAGTCAAATGGCTTTTGAACTTAGCGTATATGACTCTGGGGCAATATCCGGCCGGAGTTCCAGCTAATTATCTGATTCCCGAGTCGGACTTCAAGTCAAAGGAGAACATTGGCCGCTTTATCGACGTGGCGCCGGCAGCAGGACTGGATGTCTTCCGCGGCGCGGGCGGCGTAGCCGTTGACGACTTTGAAAATAACGGCTTGCTGGACATCGTTGTCTCCAGCATGGACGTTTGCGATCCTATTCGTTACTTCCATAACAACGGCGACGGCACTTTCACCGACCGGACGGCCGCGGCCGGCTTATCGGATCAGTTGGGTGGCCTCAACATCGTTCAGGCGGACTATAACAACGACGGATGCATGGATCTGCTCATCCTGCGCGGAGGCTGGCAGTACCCGCAAAAGAAATCCTTGATGCGCAACAATTGCAACGGCACCTTCACCGATGTGACCGATGCCGCCGGGTTGGGCGGAACGTTGACCTCGACAAATTCCGCCGCCTGGGCGGATATCGACAACGATGGCTATCTCGACCTGTTTATCGCCAATGAGAATTCGCCCAGTCAATTATTCCGCAACAAGGGAGACGGTACGTTCGAAGACATATCGCACGCAGCCGGCATTGATAAGACGACATTCGCTAAAGGTGTGACGGCAGCCGACTACGATAACGATGGATATGTCGACTTTTACGTCTCCAATTACGGTGGCCCTAACTTCCTGTATCACAACAACGGAAATGGAACTTTTACAGAGATAGGAAGACAAGCGGGCGTGCAGGCTCCCTGGTTCAGTTTCTCGACGTGGTTCTTTGACTACGACAACGACGGATGGCCCGACCTGTTTGTGAACACATTTCTTCACCCGCTGAGCGAATCTCTTGATAGTTATCTCGGACTGCCGCACAACGCTGAAACCCTGAGGCTTTACCGGAACAAACATGATGGAACCTTCGAAGACGTAACTGAAAAGGTGGGCCTGGACAAGGTCTTCATGACAATGGGCGCTAACTTCGGCGATATCGACAACGACGGCTTTCTCGATGTCTACCTCGGCAACGGCAATCCTTCCTATTCGGCTCTGATACCGCACGTGCTGTTGCGCAACGACGAAGGTAAATCCTTCACGGATATCACGGCATCTTCGGGGACCGGTGAATTGCACAAGGGGCATGGCACAGCTTTCGCCGATCTCGACAGGAGCGGCAATGAGGCGATTATTACGAATGTCGGCGGAATGGTTCCCGGCGATCGGCATGCAATGCGCGTGTTTGAGAATCCAGGCAACAACAACGACTGGATCAATGTGCATCTGGTTGGGGTAAAGAGCAACCGCTCCGGTGTTGGAGCACAGATTAAAGTCACCGTGTCGGATGACGGCCACGCGCCGCGAACGATCTTCCGCGTCGTCGGCGAAACCAGCTCGTTTGGAGCCAACCCCATGGAACAGCACATCGGACTGGGACACGATGCGGGCCCTGTGACCCTCGATGTGTGGTGGCCGACCAGTGGAACTCGCCAGCATTTCACCGGCGTGGAGAAGAACGAGTACATCGAGATCAAGGAGTTTTCGAACGCAGTGAGTAAGCTCGTCCGGCCCAGGTTTCGCTTGGGTGCGCCTAACGCGACTGCGGCACCTTCGGCCGCAAACTCAGCCTCGGTTGACAAGCAATAATGAGCTGAAGACGCCCCTCGACGATTCGCAGCCTCGCTCGCGCTCCTCCATGGCCTCCTTATGGGCGGACGGCACATCTTCCAATCGGGACAACTGGGCAGGTTGTTCTTTGCCGGGCAGGAGCAACGTTTCCGGCCCCGGAACGCACCCCAAGTCTTGCGAAGAACTGGGGACTTGACATCACGCATACATGTGTAGTAGTGTTTCCTATACTCGTAGGAGGAACCGTGCCCATCCCGAGATTGTCGAAGCTTGAGTTTCAAATTATGGAAACGCTCTGGGCTAAAAGCGAAGCCTCGATCCGCGAGATCCAGGAGTCGTTCCCGTCCAAAGGACGACCGGCGTACACGACGATCCAGACCACCGTCTATCGCATGGAATCGAAGCGCGTGGTGCGGCGCATAAAAAAGGTTGGAAACTTTCACGTCTTTGCTGCGTCGATAAGTCGCGATGCGGCCCAGCGAAGGCTGATTGACGAGTTGCTCGGTTTCTTCGGCGGGAGCAGCAGGCCCTTGATGGCGCACCTTGTTGAATCCGGTAAGGTCTCGCTTACTGACATCAAGGAAGCCGAGAAGACGCTCAAGGAACTCTCAGCCAAGGAGAAGCGGTCATGACCATAGCAGAGTTTGCGCACCAGGGCTGGATCGCGCCGCTGCTGAACCATCTGTGGCAATCGACCGCAGTTGTTCTGGCCGCGTGGATGCTCGTGCTGGCGCTGAGAAGGAATCGCGCTGCAGTGCGTTACTGGGTGTGGATGGTGGCTTCCATCAAATTCCTGCTCCCCTTTTCCATCTTCGAGGCCATCGGTGGGTTGCTTCGGCCTCCCGCTGCTGTCACATTTCAGTCCACGGTCATTTCGATGGCCGTGAGCCAGATAGCACAACCGTTTGAGGCGACGCAGCAGGCAAGTCCTTTTGGGGCTGCCCCCGCACTAAGTCCGCATATCTGGCCGATTGTCCTGCTTGCTCTGTGGGCGTGCGGGGGGGTGGTGATCGTACTGCGGTGGTGGCGCGGTTGGTGGCGGATCCGGGCTGCGGCTCGGGCGGCGACGCCTTGTGACATCAATGCAGCCGTGCCGGTGCTGATCACGACGGCGCTGATGGAGCCGGGTGTATTTGGCGCGAACAGGCCGGTGATGCTGCTGCCTGAGGGAATCGCAAGCCGGCTTACGAAATCACAGTTGAGCGCGATCGTCGAGCACGAGATGTGCCACGTGCGGCGGCGCGACAATTTGACATTCGCCCTGCACATGGTTGTTGAGGCGCTCTTCTGGTTTCATCCGCTCGTGTGGTGGATCGGCGCGCGGCTCGTGGAGGAACGTGAGCGCGCCTGCGACGAGGCCGTTCTCGATCGCGGCAACCAGGCTGAAATCTATGCCGAAAGCATCCTCAATGTCTGCAAACACTGCATTGAATCGCCGCTGCCCTGTGCAGCCGGCGTGAGCGGGTCGGATCTCAAGAAGCGCATTGTTCGCATCATGAGCCAAAGTGCTGCGAACCGGCTGGGAATGACCCGGAAGATCCTGCTTGGCGTCGCGGTCTTCGTGGCGATCGTCTTGCCCACAGCCATCGGAATCTTCCATGCAGGCCAGACGGCGGTGCTGGCGCAGGCCGAAGACGCGCCGGCCGACCTCCCCAAATTTGACGTCGCATCGATCAAGCCAAACAAATCGGGCGAAATGAGGTTCATGATGCACTTCACGCCTGACGGCCTTTCGATGGAGGGATTGCCGGTGCAGATGCTGCTGACCCAGGCCTTTGGCGTGGAAGATGATCGCATTGTCGGTGCGCCGCCCTGGGTACAGTCGGACCGTTTCGATATCGAAGCCAAAGTCGCGCCCGAAGACGCGCCGAAGCTCGACAAACTCAAGCGCGAAGAGCGCATGGAGATGCTGCAGCCGCTACTGATAGATCGATTCGGCCTGAAGTTCCACCATGAGACGCGCGAGATGCCAGTCTATGTGCTCGAAGTGGCCAAAGGGGGCTCGAAGCTGAAGCCGGCGGAGTCCGAAGCAGGCGACGGCAAAGGCGGCCAGAATATGCCGAGAATGATGATGAGCATCGGAAATCTGGAGGCGCAAGGAGCACAGATCGATATGCTGGCGCATGCGCTCTCCGGCCAGGTAGGCCGAACCATCATCGACAAGACGGGCCTGACCGGCAAATACGATTTCAGTCTTCACTTCACGCCGGAAAACATGCCGCTCAGGATGGGCCCAGGACCGGATGGCGGCCACCCCGGCGCGGATGCTCCTCCTCCGCCCGATACCACGGGACCGGATATCTTCACTGCTATTCAGGAACAGCTTGGGCTCAAGCTGGTCTCGGAGAAAGGGCCGGTCGATGTAATCGTGATCGATCGAATTGATAAGCCGTCCGTGAATTAACTCTCCAACCTGATAATCGAAACGGCATGGCAGAAGACAACGGAGTCTGGGCCGGCGACACGCGAGAAAACTCTGATGGCGAATCGGCATACGCTTCCGGCCTTTTGCGCGGCTTTGTTCCTCGCGGCACTCTGTTTACCGGCCCTGGCCGTTGCCACGGAAGTCCGCGGCGTCGTCACCTTCAACTCACTCGCCGTTCCGGGCGCGACAGTTACGTTCGCTCAGGGCGCAACCAAGCAGAGCACGGTAACCGATCAGAACGGCACATACGCCTTCGACAACCTTGCGGATGGCAAATGGGCCGTCGAAGTCGCGATGGATGGATTCGTGACGATCCATGCTGATACTACTGTCGCCTCCAGTATGCCGCCGGAGAAATGGGAATTAACACTGCTGCCGCTCGACAAGCTGCTCGCGATGGGTAAGGAGATCCAGTCGACATCCGAAGCGAAGCCCGGCCTCGATGCATCTGCTCCAGAAAGGAAGCCGGAGGCACAGCAATCGTCTAATACGGCGGCCGTGATTCCCAGGCAGGAGTCACCATCGAACCAGCAATCGGACGTTGGCCTTCTCGTCAATGGCAGCGCGAACAACGCAGCTACGTCGCAGTTTGCGCTGGAGCAGGCTTTCGGCAACCGGAGACCCGGAAGCATGGGGCTGTACAACGGCGGGTTTGCGGCAATCCTTGACAACTCGGTTCTCGACGCGAGGCCGTATTCGTTGAGCGGCCTCGCCTCCCCGAAGCCTGCCTATGACCGCATCACCGGTGTGGCCACAGTGGGCGGGCCAATAAACATTCCGCACCTGATGCCGCGCGGACCGACGTTTTTTCTCGCATATCAGGGCACGCGCGACCACAATGCCGCAACCGAAACAGGGCTGGTGCCGACGCAAGCGGAGCGAAGCGGCGATTTGAGCGGGCTGTTGAATGCTTCCGGTGCGCCGGTGACGATCTACAATCCCGCAACAGGACTGCCATACTCCAGCAATATCCCTGTAGGCCCACAGGCGAAAACGCTGCTGCAGTTGTATCCGTTGCCGAACCTCTCAGGTAGTCTGCCGTACAACTTCCAGATTCCTGTGCTGAACAGCAGCCACCAGGACGTGGTGCAACTGCGGCTGGACAAGACGCTGGGGAACAAGGATCAACTTTACGGCAGATTCAACCTGCAAAGTACACGGGAAGGCAACACGAATCTGTTCAGCTTCGTCGACAGCAGCGCCGTGCTCGGCATCAACTCGGGCATCAACTGGTCGCATCGACTCAGTCCTCAGCTAATTCTTTTCGCCTCTTACAACTTCAGCCGGCTGCGCACGCTGATTCGGCCTGAGTTTGAGAACCGGCAAAATATTTCGGCCGAGGCAGGAATCTCAGGCAATGATCAGGACCCGTCCGACTGGGGTCCTCCGGCGCTGAACTTTTCGAGCGGATTTGCGGCGCTGAGCGACGCCGACAGCGCATTCAACCGCAACCGCACGGACAATTTCTCGCTGTCGGCGCAGATCGATCGCGGCGGTCACTACGTCACGGTCGGCGGCGACTTCAGGAAACAGCAGTACAACGAATATTTTCAGCAGGACCCGCGTGGCGCCTTCACCTTCACAGGAGCGGCAACCGCGGGGCCAGCACAAAACATCGCCAGCGCCGGCTCCGATCTTGCTGACTTTCTGATCGGTGTGCCGGATACGAGTTCGATTGCTTTCGGAAATGCAGACAAGTACCTGCGCCAGCCCGTGTACGATCTCTATTTCACCGACGACTGGCGCGTTAAGCCCGACCTCACCATCAATGCCGGAGGGCGCTGGGAGTACGGCGCGCCTATGACCGAACTCTATGGGCGGCTGGTGAATCTCGATGTCGCCCCAGGGTTCACTGCGGTCTCTCCGGTGCTCGGTACTGATCCCGTTGGGCAGTTGACCGGTCAGCATTATCCGGCGTCGCTGGTAAGGCCAGACCGCCTGGGGATCGAACCACGCATCGGTATCTCGTGGCGGCCGATTGCCGCATCCAGCCTTGTTGTCCGCTCCGGATACGGCGTTTACGACGATACGTCGGCCTATCTGAATCCTATTCTGCAAATGGCGCAACAAGCGCCGCTGTCGAAGAGCCTCAGCGTACAGAACAGCGCTTCGTGCCCTCTGACGCTGGCCGACGGATTTATTTCCTGCGCAGGGATTACACCGGATACCTTCGCGATTGACCCGAACTTCCGCGTGGGCTATGCGCAGACGTGGAATCTCGGCATCCAGCGCGATCTGCCCGGCGCGCTGCAAGCCAACATCACGTATCTCGGTCTGAAGGGAACTCGGGGCGTGCAGGAATTCCTGCCGAATACCTACCCGATCGGCGCAGCGAATCCGTGCCCGTCCTGCCCTTCGGGCTTCGCGTACCGCACCTCGGGCGGCGACTCCACGCGGGAGTCCGGCCAACTGGAACTGCGGCGCAGGCTGCGCAGCGGGTTTACGGCGACAGCAACGTATACCTATTCAAAGTCTCTCGATGACGACGCGTTCCTCGGTGGGCAGGGATATGTAACCACGGCGCAGCAGAATCAAAATCTGACGCAGATTGCCCCGCCGGTGACCGCGGCCATTGCGCAGAACTGGCGAAATCTTCAGGCGGAGCGAGCACTCTCTACTTTCGATCAGCGGCAACTGCTGAGCGTGGTCGGGCAATATACGAGCGGCGAGGGCTTGCACGGAGGCGAATTGATGGGCGGCTGGGTGGGGCGTCTGCTGAAGGAGTGGACAGTGACCGGACAGTTGACCGCTGGATCGGGGTTGCCGGAAACGCCCGTCTATCTTGCCGCCGTACCCGGAGCCGGATACACGGGAACGATCCGCCCCGATCGCACCGGAGCGCCCATCTACACTGCGAGGGGCGGCCTGCATCTGAATAACGCGGCCTTTGCTCCACCCGCTGTTGGTCAGTGGGGCACGGCTGGGCGAGATTCGATCACCGGGCCCAGGCAATTCAGCCTCAACAACTCGCTGGCGCGAACATTCAGACCCGGCGGAAAGTTCTTTCTCGATGCACGAATTGACGCAACCAATGTACTCAACCACGCCGAGTTCACCGGCTGGAACACGACTGTGAACAGCACTCAGTTCGGTCTGCCCACGGCCGCGAACGCGATGCGCAGTTTGCAAATCACAGTGAGGCTGAGATTCTGATCATGCGAAACTTGCGCTCATTCTTCATTTTTGGCCTTTGCGGCGCTCTCGCCTGGGCGCAACAAACTGGCACAAATAAGACCGCCATTGCTCCGCAAGGGCCGACGTTTTCAGTCAGCGTGCAACTGGTCGTCGAGCCGGTAGTCGTGAAGGACAAACAAGGGAACTTCATTCCAGGTTTGATGGCAAATGATTTCGAGGTAAGCGAGAACGGCGTGCCGCAGACGTTGCGGATTTGCGAACGCCAGAATCTCGCCGCGACGGCGAAGCCGCTTCCCGCGCTGACGCGGGACAACGAGAACATCACGCTCTACCGGCAACTCTCTCGGACCCAGATCGCACCCGAACCGGCAGGCAGCGAGCACTACAGGGACCGGCGGCTCCTGGCTTTGTATTTCGACATGACCGCAATGCAGCCAGCCGAGCAGCTTCGCGCGCTTTCGGCAGCGCAGCAGTTCATTCGCACTCAGATGACGACGGCAGATCTGGTCGCGATTCTTCGATATCAGGGCGGATCGGTCGATATCCTGCAGGACTTCACCGCCGATCGCAACCGGCTGCTGAGCATTCTCGAGACCATGATCGTGGGCGAGGGCCAGGGGTCAGCGGAGACTGTCGATGACGCGAGCAGTGCCGATACTGGCGCGGCGTTTGGCCAGGATGACAGCGAGTTCAATGTCTTCAACACCGATCGGCAGCTATCGGCGCTCGAGACCGCGGCAAGAATCCTCGGTCATCTGAGCGAGAAGAAATCGCTGATCTACTTCGCCAGCGGGCTGCGCCTGAATGGCATCGATAACCAGGCGCAACTTCACGCGACGGTCGACGCGGCAATCAAAGCAGGCGTCTCTTTTTGGCCTATCGACGCGCGAGGGCTCGTGGCGGAGGCTCCCCTGGGCGACGCCACGCAGGGCTCCCAGGGCAACTCGGGCATGTACGCCGGCGCACCCGCGCAGGCAGTCACTAGCAACTTTCAACTCTCGCAGGATACGCTCTTTGCGCTCGCCGGCGACACGGGCGGAAAGCCGCTGTTCGACACCAACGAGCTGACACGCGGCATTGTGCAGGCGCAGCAAGCGATTGGGGACTACTACATCCTCGGCTACTATTCGACAAATACAGCCCAGGATGGAAAGTTCCGGCGAGTGCGAATCTCGCTCAAGCAAGACCTCGAAGCCAAGCTCGATTACCGCCAGGGATACTTCGCGAGTAAAGTCTTCAGCAAGTTCAACGCCGTCGACAAGGAACGGCAGCTCGAGGACGCGCTGATGCTCGAGGATCCGATCACGGATCTCACCATCGCCATGGAGATCGACTACTTTCAACTCAATCGCGCCGAGTACTTCGTTCCCATCGTCGTGAAGATTCCCGGCCGCGAGCTGGCTTTGGCCAAGCGGGGCGGAGCTGAACACACACTCATCGATTTCGTTGGCGAGATCAAGGATGTGATTGGCGGCACCACCGTCACGAACGTGCGCGATCACGTGAACATCAGGCTCAGCGACGCTACCGCCGCCGAACTGGCACATCGTCCCATCGAATACGACGCAGGCTTCACTCTCTTGCCGGGGAAATACAGTATCAAATTTCTGGCGCGCGATGACGAGACGGGACGCATCGGAACCTATCAGACCGCGTTCGTCATCCCGAATCTGAGCAAAGAGATGAAGCGCGTGCCGATCAGCTCAGTCGTTCTGTCCAGCCAGCGCGTGGATCTCACGAAAGCAATCTACGATGCCGGCAGCGCGAAGGACCGCAGCAAGGAAGCGGCGGTCAATCCGCTGGTTCAGGATGGGCAGAAGCTGATCCCTAGCGTGACGCGCGTCTTCCACTCCGGCCATGAGGTGTATGTTTATCTGCAGGCGTATCGTCAGACGCAGCCCGGCGATAACCATCCGTTCATCGCATTCGTGAGCTTGTACCGTGGCAGTAAGAAAGCCTTTGAGACGCCGTCGATCGCAGTCGATCCGAATGCGTCAAGCCGCCTGGGAACTGCGCCGCTAAGCTTCAGCTTCAATGTCGAACATCTGAGGTCTGGCGAATACGAGTGCCAGGTGACGGTACTGGATCCGGCCACACTCAAAGCGACGTTCTGGCGCGCACCCATCGAGATCGTGTCGGAATGAGATCCGCCGTGAGGAATCCTTCCGTGGAATCCAGATGTGGCGCGGTGGGTTAGCCCTAGCCTAGCTGTTCCCGGCAGAAAATATCAGGGAGCGCAGAACGTTTTTGAGCCAAAGGGCGTTGACCGTTCGCTCCTGCGCCAAAATATCGCGGTCGGCCTGCCACCGCGTTCATTTTCATTCACGGTATAGCAAACCGAAGTGAATCTCACACTCCGGTTTCCGGATTCCTCGTGAGGAGGGTGATATACACACCGCGGAGGACTACGCTACTCGTGACCGGCCGTGACGGGAGTCTGCACAAGGCGATGACCGCTCCCGACCCCTTTATCACGGCGAAAGTCGGCATCGCTGCGGAAGCCGCAGATCATCACTCAGCTTCCGTCAGCCTTCCGTGCCGGTGCTTGGCCTTCTTCGACGCATACATCCTTGCATCGGCCGCCGTCAGCAATGCGTGTGGGTCGCTCCCATTTTCCGGATAGAGCGCGATGCCCACGCTTGCCTCGCCCACCAACTCCTTCCCATCAACCACGAATGGATCCGCAAAGCACAGTTTCAGACGACCGGCAATCTCCTCGATTTCGGCGCGGTTGCGAGCCGTCGCCACCAGCACGGCAAATTCATCTCCACCCAGCCGCGCCAGCATATCGCTGGGCCGCACCTGGCGCTTCATGCGAGATGCCACCACCTGGAGGTATAAGTCGCCCACCTGATGTCCGTAAAGGTCATTCACCTGTTTGAAATCGTCCAGATCGATGTAGATCAGCCCAAAAATCGCCGCTTCCTGCTTCGCTTCCTCGATCAGCGTTTCCATCCGCTGCTCCAGCGAGAAGCGGTTGTGGATGTCGGTCAACAGGTCGTATTCGGAGCGATGCACCAGGTCTCTGTAAAGGCGCGAGGTCTCAATCGCCAGCGAGGCCAGACCAGCCGCTTGCGTCAGGGCCTCGGCCTCATTGCTGCTGGGCTTGCTATGGACTTCGAAGACTGCAAAGATTGCTCCCAGATGGGCGCCCGAGCGGCCCTTAACCGCGCGCTCAGCCGTGCGAAATCCACCTCGTGCATGGCTCGCGAGATAGCTCCCGAGCGCCGCTCCATCCTCCACCTCTATCCAGCATGGCGCGCCGCTCAGGCGAGTGGACACCAGCTCAGTAATGTGTTCCAGAGTATCGGCCAGCGGCTTTGAGTTGTTGATGTCCTCAAGGATCTTGCCGCGCCGCCGCTCGATATAGGCCACGGTGGCATTTTGGCGGCGGGCTTTGCGCTCGGTCCACACCACCCGGATCCCACAGATGAGTGTCACAGCCAGCAGGATCTCGACCAGCCGGGTGAGGTTGTTCACATTCAGCCACGATGGCCGGGCAATCACTCTCAGGTCGTCAAACGATCGAAGCAGGATTTCGAACGCCACCGGCGGTCCCAGCGGATCCGAACCATATTCCATTCGGCAGACTCCTGTGACTCGCACCATCGAGCCCACCGGAGCCGCCTTCATCGCCGGCGGCGGTGCACTCTCCGTGTCCGGATGGCGGTAGATCGCCGAGAACAGGTGTCCGCCCGCTTCGAGAATGTACTCATCCTGCGCCGCGCCGCGCACCGCCGCCAGAACCCTGCCTTCAAGCGATACAAGATCGAACGCGTGTTTGCCCGGAGCCAGTTCCGCGTAGTTTGCCGCCAGCGCAGTTATCGGCGCCTGTATGTGTGTCTGGTGGATCTGGCTCTGGTTGAGCGTCAGCGCCCCGTTCGGGACAGCGGGAAAGCCGCTCGCATCCACCACCTCACCAAGGGGTAGTGCTCCTTCGTACTGGGTCACGACCCACAGGCTCTTCCCTTCGTTCTGCAGCACCAGCGCCGTCCCCGGCTCGTAGTAGGTGATGCTCCCTTGCACCCGTACTCTCTGGGTGTGATCCAGAACGTAATAGCCCTTCAGAATTTCGTCCATCGGCGTCAGCGGCAGCGATTCGAGCGGCGTGTTCGCGCGTTTCAGAATCGTCACATCCTCCGGCCCCTGGACTTCCAGCATGATGCCGGCCAACTGCATCTTGCTGTCGAACTTGCCTGCCACAGCCCCCGTGATCTCCACCTGCGCGTCCGGTAGTTGGCTGCGAAATTCCTCGTCGTCGCCCACCACCTCCGCCTCGATGTAGCCGCCGTCGACCAGCAGATGCAGGTAGATGCTCACCTGCCCGCCATCTCTTACGATGTCGGCGCTTCGTACCTGCGCCCGCACCCGCACCCGCATGCAGTCCAGTTGCGCCCGGATGAGCTGTGTAAAGTCCGCCTCGACAGGACGCGGCGGCGCTCCATGGCCCAGCACCGTGATCGTGTCACTGACCACGTCCGGCCGGAAATCCATATGCGTCTTTCCCTCCACACGAATACGGTCGCCGGGAATCAGCTTCTCTCCCGGACGAGCGAAGATGTAAGAAGCCAGGTCGCCGTCCTCTACGAATAAGTCCACTCCTTTGTTGTCGTAGTAGATAACCGTGGCTTCCAGCCGCACAGGCAGTCCTTCGGCCGCTTCCGCGCCGCTCAGTTCGTGCAGGGCCCGCAGCGAGATGACCCGTCCCGTCGCTCCCCGCGCCGGCGGCCGCGCCAGCAGCGCCAGCACAAGGATGCTTGCCACCCTGACCGTCTTGGACCAAATCCGCATTCCTGTATGAATTATCGGCAAACCGAGCCCAAGCATCTACTCCCGGTGAAAAAGCCGCTCTTGCCGGCACCTCGCCCCAAAATGGTGAGTGTCGAGAATTCCGCCCTTTGTATTGAAAAAACATCAGGAAACACGTTCTTTGACGGCTGCGGGTGTAAACTGCCGTCCGTCCAACGATTGGGAGAGATTTCGCAAGGCCACTTTTCCAATGTGCAATCGCGGCGCATACTTTCGCCAGCCGGTACGCGCCGCCCCTGAGCAGTAAGGCGGTAATAACGGCGCCGCGCATCATCTTCGCCCGCTGGCGGCCGCCGGCTCGCCTCTGCGATCAGGCCTTCGTCTAATAGGCGCTCCAGTGTTCCGTAAAGGGTCGCCGGCCACAGGCGCACCTTCCCATTTGTCCGCGACAATACTTCCTGCATAACCCAGGAGCCGTATTGCTATCCGTCGGCCAGCGAAAGCAGCACGTGAAACAGGGCAATCTCCCCTTAAGAATCAGACGCCTTTTCATAGAGCCGGTGTCCTATTTCTCCGTGCGGCACATTGCGATGGCCTCGATCTCGACCAGCAGTTCGGGGCGGCAAAGGATCGCCTGAATGCCTGTAGACGCCGGCAGAGGATCGAGTCCCTGTTCCCTGTAAAACTCCGTGCGCTCCTCGTTGAATGCCTCATAGTCGCGCTCGATATCGCGCAGATAGCATGTGGTGCGCACCACATCGTGCCAGGTGCAGCTTTCACTCGCCAGCAGTCCTGTGATGTTCGCCAATGTACGGCGTACCTGTGCGCGGAAGTCGCCGATGTGCACGCTGTTGCCATGTTCGTCGATCGATGCGGTGCCTGAGATCAGCAGGACGGTCAACCCGTTGAAGTCGATCCTTATGCCGCGCGAAAAGGAGCTCGGTTTGGCATAAGAATAGGCTTCGTTCAGTACACCTTTATTCGTAATGGCTCGTTTCTCGACTAGCACGCGTGGGCGAGCGTCCGGTTGTTCCCTTGTTGCAGTCAACTCCTTTTCCTTTCTATGTTATTGTCGTCCCGCATGTACTTTGTCGTTGGACTGCAACGCGATCGGTTGCAACTGCGTCCCGACCAAGCCAGAATCTCTGGATCCTTGCGAAACTAAATATTTCTTCGCGATGGATGAAGCATTTACCGGGTGGCACGAGTTCAGATTATCAGTTGACATGCAAGAATCCACCCAATTGGCCACGTCGGTCAGCCTTCTTAACCGCACTACAATTCCTTGGGGATCGAATCTGATCGAATTGGAGATCTTCAGAGAGGGTGCCAAGTTCGGCGAACCATAGATTTCCATGAGTGCATAGTTGCCCATTCACTCCTTGTGGGCAGATTATTACCGAAATGTCGGCAAGTGTCCCGACGTCAGTACTCTAGCAGGTTGCGGAAAGGCTCTTCGGGATGTGGTCTTGTATCAGGGCACGAGTTTACTCGGGCCGATAAAGCTCGCAAGATGAGCCTGGGCTTTAGCCGCTGAGGGATGGTTTTCGAGCATTGCGCCGAAATTGACGAGTTTTTCCGCAGCCTGCTGGGGATCCCGGTATAAGGTCATGCAGTCGAGGATCACGAAACACAGACGCCTATTGATGAGCCCCGAAAACTTGAAATAGGGGATGTTCGCGACTTCGTGCCTACGTGGAGAGAGAACTTGGCTTCGACCTTGATGGGGCACAGAAAGAGTGCGAAACAAGCGATCCAGGCGTATTGCGAGCTGCTGAAATTGACTCCAACGAAATCGGAAAACGATCGCTTCTATACCATTGCAAGTGAGATTAGCAGGGGGTGAAGGCCATCCGATTCGAGTGCTAATCGTGCCGCTCATTTTCCGAGGAGAAGAGTTTCCAGATTTAAACCACGAAGCCCGGGCGCTCAAAGGTGAATAGTAAAACATCCTCCGGAAATGACGTCCGGTATTCCGGCGCCAGGTCAAGCGGGAAATCAATAACCCGGTCTGCCCCAGAATCGTCCGCCCTGAATATCAAGGCTGCTGTTTCTTGATAGACGGGGATCCCTCTTCCACTAACTTGTAACGGTTGTGCTCGTTTTCTTCTTTAGTGCCTTCCATCCTGAGCGCAGCCAGACGCTTGAGCAAGCCGGGAACGTCTTCTTGCCGTCCGCTCTTACGCAGCGCCTGAATCAGGTGATAGAGAGCCGTTTGGTCCTTGGGATCTAGGTCCAGAGCTTCGCGGCTTTGCTCGATGGCTGCTTCGTCCTGCCCTGATTGCAGGTAAAGTTTTGCCAAAAGGTCTCGCGCTGTGCCAAGAGAGGGACGCAGCGAAATCGCTTTTTCCGCAGACTTCACGGCTTCGCGAAACTCCATGCTGCCGGGCTCGGGGCCCCGCTGCTCAAGAAGTTCCGCTTCTGAATACAGCAGAAAAGCATCGTTGGGCTTCCGGGCCAGTTTTCCCCGCACAGTAGCCAGGGTCCGGTCAGGGTCGTTCTCTTCGAGTGCGGTTAATCCTTCTGCGGCCGCACCGAACGACTGTCGGGGGTCGAGGGCATCGGCCCTCTCGAAGTCGGCTTCCGCCTGGTCGTATTGTGCAAGCTGCACATAGAGGATGCCGCGCGCCACATACAGCGGTGCGGCCTTTGGTTCCGCCTCCAGCCCCGCGTTGATCATATCCACCCCGACCTGAAATGACTGATGGTCAAGGGACAACGTGGCGAAGTCGACATAGAGATCGACATTATGAGGATCGGAGAGAATTGCCTGGCGGAGAATACGCACCGCCTCAGGAGTGTTTTCATCGGCTTCATAGGCCGCCGCCGCTAACTCGAGTACATCGGCGTCTGCCGTACCTGTCTGTAACAGCGGCTGAAGGGTTGCGATCGCATCTTTAGGATGCTGCGCTATTATCTGGACGGAAGCAAGCTGATAGCGGGCATGCGCATCGTTTGTGGATTGAGCCAAAGCGCGTTCAAACACCGCAATCGCTTTCTCGTTCTCCTTCAGCTTTACCAGGCAATCACCGTACTGCTGCAAACCTCCGGGCTGGGAATCCAGGACGGAACCGCTTTGCTCGAATTGCGAATCCGCCGTGGCGCAGTCCCCGCGCCGGTAAGCTATCACTGCCAGCATAGCGTGACTGGTTAGATCGCCTGGGTGCAGCACCAGTATGTGTTGTAACAGCGCGGCCGTGTCTTTACCGTCGTTCTCGTATTCAATTTGCGCTGCCCCTTCCAATGCAGGCAGATAATCCGGCGTGATTTCCAGGGCGTGGCGGAAGGTAATAAGAGCATCCTTCTTATCACCCTTGCCGGAGAGCGCGATACCCTGCAGGGTCCACAATTGTACATTCCTCGGACTCTGCTTAAGCTCCGGCTTCAGATACTCGAGCGCCTTATCAAATTGGCCCGCCTGCAAGGCAGAGGTAATGGATTCAATCCCAACTGCAGTGGTATGCGTGACCGCCGTCTGCGCAACCATCCAACTGCGAACAGTTAGCAATGCCGCCAACATGCTAACCCTGACAGTGAATCGCATGCTCACTATTATCTCTCGCTTCGCACGGCACTGGAAATGAGTAACCCGGGAACGGAAGAAGTTATCTCACGTAAAAGTCAACGGAGGCGGCGTGTGCAAAGTCAGCATTACATAGAAGCCGTAAGAATGTGGCGATAACGGGTGGAGGGCAACCGCGAAACATGGAAAGTTATTAAGTATAAGCATTCGCAAAAACCATTAAGTTAGTCAAAACCGGCGAGCCGGGAAATAACCCCGGCTCGCCGAACAAGAATGTTCACGACTCAGAATGCGAAACGGGCTCCCATTTGCAGAGCTCTGGCGGGCAGCGCAGTCCTGGACTGCCCGAATGTTCCGTCAGCTATGTCCCCATCTACCGGTCCGAGGTTTACGCGATTGAACAGGTTAATTAAGTCAAAACGCAACTGCAGGTTGCCCTGCTCACCCAGGTGAGGCAAATGGGTGTTTTTCAGCAGGCTGGCATCCACCTCGACCATGCCCGGGCCAGTAAACATATTGCGCGGCTCGGTGCCTTCCGTGCCTGCGGCGGGGGCAGGGAAAACCCCTTGCGCGGCGCCCGTTGTCGGATTGCCAAAGACGCCGTTGATATAGGTTAAACGCGTGTGTCCGCCGGTGAAGTTCTGGGTGGGAGTGTTGGGCACATCCCAGTTAACACCGTCGAGGTTGTAGTCGCCGGGGTTAACGGCAACGGTTGGCGGGTTGGTGTTGTAGACCCAGAATGGCGAGCCTGACTGAGCAGCCAATATGCTCGTCAGCTCCCAGCCCGAAGTCAGAACATGTTCGATCGCGTTGCCAGTCATGCCGGGTATGGTATAGCCGCCCGAGGCCGAGACACGCTGGCGCACATCGTAATTTGCCAATCCGTAATAACTGAAATAGGCGTTCTGGTCCGGGATATTGCCCGTGTCCTGATCGAACCGCGTGTTTTCCTCGGGATAGTCCTTGGCCTGGGCGAGGGTGTAGGAAGCCTGGAAATTGCCTCTGGAGCCCTGTTTCCCGCGAAGCGTCAGAATCATCGCGTTGTAGTTGGCATAGCGTGCATTGGTCACATAGGTGATAGGTCCGAAACTCGAATTCAGAGTGTTCACCGTTTCGCAAGGGGGGTTCGGGCAAGCCGTAGTGACTGAATCTGTGATCACCGCACCCCCGGCGTACCGGTTTATGTTATATCCAGTCAATTGGTCGTAGCTCTTGGATCCGGAGTAGCTGGCGCCCGCAACCAGTTTGAATGCCAATTCGTGCTCAACGCCGATGACATAGTTCACCGACAAAGGCGGCACCATGTTCCGGTCGAGAGAGTCAACACTCGCCTGGACTCCAGGAAGCCCTCCAGCTGCGTTCAGCCCCGTTGCCGGGATGGTTGGCAAGGTGAAGTTGAAAGGATAGGTCCCGGAAGGCGCGAGTCCGAAAATTGGTTGGATCCCAGAGCCGCCTTCGTAGAAGGTCGCACCGATAACGCCCGGTGGGTTCAGGCGTGTTTGGTCGATCGTCTGGCCCATCGCAATCCAGTCGTGATACACCCCGACTCCGCCGCGTACCACCCAGTTTCCGTGGCTGGTCGGATCCCATGAGAACCCGATGCGCGGGCTAAAGATGTTCGTCATATTCCTGGCGAACACTTGCGGAACTACGCCAACCGTGGCGTCTGTAACCTGCTGAGTGATAGTACCCGCTGTGCCCAGCATCAGAGCGCTGAATTGGAAGCCGCTGTTTCCCCACGGTATGTGGTTTGTGAAATCGTCCCAGCGCAGAGAAATCGTCAAAGCAAGATTCGGCTTGGCCTTCCAGTCATCCTGAACATAGAACCCGAACGGATTCTCTTGTCCGCCAAAAGCCACCTTGGCGGGCTGGCCGGTGAGAGGATTGTAAGTTGCCGATTCTGAAACGGGTGTGTCCTCGACCAAAGTTAGAAGGTTGCCGAATGTGAAACTGGGCCGCACGTAGTCGGGAGTGAAGTCGCCGTGTTCAATCCCCCTGGCTCCGTCATAGCCGAACTTCAATACGTGCCTGCCGTGGACCAGGCTCAACACGGAACGCCAGTTGTACATAGGACCGCGATATTCTCCAGGCCCGAATCCACCGCCCACCTGGAATCCTTCAGTGACATCGGAAACCGTAATGGCCGGCACTTTAAGATCGGCATCCTGCCCATTCGCGCCGCCGACACTGGCAAATGCGAAGGCGGTCTCCCACAAGACCTTCGCGTTGAAAGTGTGGGTAATGTCGGCCTGCCCATACCGATTTGCCTGAATGTCGACAGCCTGAAGACCCTCTCTCGGGGAAAGCTGTTGCTGGGTGAAGCCGTCGTTGTAATAGCTCAGATAGAGGCGGTCGTTGGGAGTGAAGTATTGATCGACGCGGAAATTGTACTGAAGTGCATTGTAATAAGGGCTGGCCGCGAAGGTTCCGTTATCAATCACATTCGTGCCGCAAGGGATGTCGGAGCTTGGCCCCGAACCGGCGGCGCCGGGGGAGTAGCAATTGGCTTGGCCGAACGCGGTCAAGGCAGTCTCCACAGTGCCGTTGGGAACCATAAACTTTGCCGGCCACCCCGTCAGGATCTGGGTTCCGACAGTGTTGGGATACGCGGATGAGGCCCACGCAACAAATGCCGGATCCTCAAATGTTTGATTGCCGGTATTGGCCGCCGCAGAAGTCGTCGCCCACAGCTTTTCGAAGTCGGCGTAGAAAAAGGTCTTGTTCTTCCAGATAGGACCGCCCAATGCGCCAACCAGGTCCTTACGGCCAAAGGGAAGATCCGCGGTTGCGTTCGAAAACTCCGTGTTGGCCTCGAGATCCTGGTTCGTATAAAACAGGCTGCCGGCGCCGTGGAATTTGTTGGTGCCAGACTTTGTGGTCACCTGGACGAGAATTGAGCTGCCAAGATTGATGTCTCCGTCCCAGGAATTGGTCTGCATCGTCTCTTCCTGCACTGCCTCTGGGATCGGCGAAAGCACGAGATTACCGTTCTGAACGGGGCTGGTCACATTCATACCGTCGACCATCACCACGTTGCCGATATAGCTGCGCCCATTGGCGCTGATGGCCGGCGTTTGCGTTCCGAAGTTATCCGCAAACCCACCCGGAGATTCTCCCTGGGCGCGTGTGCCCGTACCCGAGACACCCGGCGCAGCGGCCAGCGTGTCCCAGAGATTGCGATTCGCTTCGGGAAGATCGCGGACGGTTTGGGATTCGAGCGTAGCCTCGAGACGGCTGTCGTCGGTGTTAATTGTGGGCGGCGTCACCTCCACCACGACGCTCTGTTGAGTCGTCGCGACATGCATGGTCAAATTGATGCCCTTGGTTTCGGCCGTGCTCAGCGTGAATTGGGATTCTTCTTTTCTGAAATTGGGGGCCTCTACGGACACAACGTAGTTACCCGGAGCGAGGCTGCTGAACCGATAAAAGCCAGCATTGTCGCTCGTGGTGGTTAGTACGATGCCCGTGTCCACGCTGCGCAAAAGGATTGTTGCGTTAGTAATGGCAGCCTGGTTTTGATCCGCCACGATGCCTTGCACATTGCCGCTGTACTGGGCAAAGCAGGTGAGCGTGGCGAATACTAAAAAGAAGAACAGACTAAAGGCGCTGCGACACATTGATCCAACCCTCCATGCAGGGTGAAGAGCCAAAGGTCGCAGAACGCCGCTGCGCTGTTGCGAAGAGGGCACAATGGTCCCGCAAATATTCATCGTCATTATTTGCCTCCTACAGAATGTGAAATGCTGCCTGGGACGCATGAGGACTTTCTCAATTGCGACGAGCAAGTAACCCCACGAAGTGAGAACCTCAGGAAGCGTTTACTGATGAAGCTCAGGAGCAAGCCCTCTTTCACCTTGTCAGCCTCATCCTGGAACACGCAGTTCGAGCAGGCCCTAGAGGTACAGTAACTGTAGCCTCGGGAAGGGAACGATACGCAATGGGTCAGATGTACTACGGCACTGCAGGCGGCGGC
The DNA here is from genome assembly GCA_035504315.1 of Occallatibacter sp. Taxonomy (GTDB): domain Bacteria; phylum Acidobacteriota; class Terriglobia; order Terriglobales; family Acidobacteriaceae; genus Telmatobacter. The sequence goes on along the minus strand of DATJSB010000182.1, from coordinate 28,285 downwards.
GATTTTCGGTCCATTCCAAACGTGAGATAAAATGGCGGCCATGACCGGGCGAGTAGGTTCTGGAGCGCTGCTCTTTTTCTCTGTTTGCAGTGTCGCGATCGCGGCGCAATCCGCCAGCCAGGACAGGACCAGTGCAATCGTGGCCGCCCTGCGGGCAAGAGATTATGCTGCAGCACTCAGCCAGCTCGGACCAGCGTTACAACAGTCTCCGGCTGATGCGCAGCTTTGGACCTTTGAGGCGCTCGCCTATTCCGGACAGGGACGAAAAGACGAAGCACTGACGGCCTTTCAAAAAGCATTGCAGATTTCGCCCGATTATCTTCCCGCTCTGGAGGGCGCTGCCCAGCAGGAGTATGAGAGCGGGGGTAACGATGCGGAGGCATTGCTGCGGCGCGTCGTCAAGCAACGACCCAATGATTTGACGGCGCACATAATGTTGGCTACGCTGGCCATTCGCAAGCACGACTGCGCTGAGGCCGTTGCGCAATTCGAGCAATGCGGCTCGCGTCTTGAGTCCCAGCCTTCGGCAATGCGCGAGTACGGACTGTGTCAGGCAAATTTGGAACAATACGAGAAGGCCGAAGCAGTCTTCGAGGGGTTGGCGGCTCAGCCGGGCGACGATCCACGCGATCTGGAGCGTCTAGCCGCCATGCAGCTTGCTCTCGGCAGGCCGGCCGATGCGGTGCGCACACTTGAACCCGCTCTGGCCGGCCAGCCGTCAGCCGCTGTGTTGTCGCAGGCGGCTGAGGCCTATGAGGAACAGAAAGACACACCAAAGGCGGTGAGCCTGCTGCATCGGGCCATCGTCGAAAATCCGCGCGATACCGATCTCTATTTGCAGTTTGCCGATATCGCTTTCGTGCACCAGTCGTTTCAAGTCGGTGTAGATATGCTGACGGCCGGGCTGAAAATCGTGCCGGATGCTGCCGAGCTTTACGTTGCGCGCGGCGTACTGTACGTGCAACTGGCCGACTACGACCACGGGGAAGCCGATTTCGAGCAAGCCGAGAAGTTGGATCCGCAACTGACCGTCAGCGAGGCCGCCCGTGGATTGGTTGCCGAGCAGCAGGACGATCTGGACAAAGCACTGGCGGTTGTCGAGGAGAAGTTGCGCGAAAAGCCCGACGATGCGATGCTCCTTTTCGTCGAGGCCGACATCCTGGCACAGCGAAATCCCGATATCGGCAGTCCGGAGTTCGAGCGCGCGGTAGCAGCCGCGCGGAGAGCCTCGCAGTTGCAGCCGGGAATGACAGAAGCTGAGGATCTCCTTGCCAAGCTCGATCTGCAAGCTGGAAACAACGAGCGCGCGGTAGACGAATCGCGTGACGCATTGCGCCAAAACCCCGACGACCAGTCCGCGCTCTATCACCTGATTGTCGGACTGCGGCGGACGGGGCACAAAGAAGAACTGCCCCCTCTCTTGCAGCGGCTGGCGGAATTGCGCCAGAAAGCGACTAGCGAGGAGGGCGAGCATAACCGGTATAAACTGATCGAACCATCCGGCGCGGATACTGCGGTCGGAAAGTGAGCCAGCGCGGGCAGCGCGCCAGCCAAGTCAGAAGCGAAGAATACTATGCCTAGTGGGACCGCATGAAGATTACACGCCGTTTGTTTTTGCCTGCCGCCGCCGGCGCCGTTCTGTTCCCGTCGGAGTGGATCGCTCACGCGCAGCAGGAGGGAATCGCCTCTCGGGGCGTCAAGCCCCAGGCTCGTCCCCCAGCCTCGGGTCAGCCGTTCAACGCCCGTTTCGTAAATGTGGCCCACGAGGCTGGGCTCCGGATTCCCACTATCTACGGAGGTATTGAAACCAAGAAGTACATCCTCGAAGCCAACGGTTGCGGATGCGCCTTCATCGACTACGACAACGATGGCTGGATGGACATTTTTCTACTGTGCGGCACACGGCTTGAAGGAGCTCCGCCGGAAGCGACAAACCGTCTTTACAAAAACAATCGCGACGGCACCTTCATTGACGTGACAGAAAAGGCCGGCCTGCACGCTGTTGGATGGGCCAACGGCGTCTGCATCGGTGACTACAACAACGATGGGTTCGAAGATATCTTCTGCACCTACTTTGGAGAGAATCGTCTCTACCGAAACAACGGCGACGGAACCTTTACTGATGTAACGCGTCAGGCGGGGCTTCTGCGAGGAGAGACGCGCTGGGGTGCTGGCTGCAGCTTCGTCGACTACAACCGTGACGGCCATCTGGATCTGTTCGTCTCCAATTACATTCGTTTCGATCTCGCTAAGGCGCCTGTCCCGGGCGCGGCGTCCACGTGCAACTGGAAGGGAATCCCCGTAAACTGCGGTCCTCGCGGCCTGCCCACCGGGCGTCATCTGCTTTACCGAAACAACGGCGACGGTACCTTCACCGACGTGTCGAAAGAAAGCGGCATTGCCGCGGCCACCGAAAGCTATGGCATGACCGTAGTGGCCGCCGATTTCGACGAGGATGGATGGACCGATATCTTCGTGGCCTGCGATTCCACGCCAAGTCTGCTGTTCATGAACAACCACGACGGTACGTTCCGCGAAGAAGGAGTGTTACGCGGCGTGGCCCTAAGCGACGACGGCATGGAGCAGGCCGGCATGGGCGTGGGCATCGGAGACTACGATCTGCGTGGCCATCTCGATCTGTTTAAAACGCATTTCATGGGCGACACGGACGGCATCTTCCACAACGATGGCACGGGCAACTTTGACGATTACACGCGGGTGGCGAAGATCGGCGTGGAAACCCGCTTTGTGAGCTGGGGCACCGGATTTCAGGATTTCGACAACGACGGATTCCCTGACATCCTGATCGTCACGGGAAGTGTTTACCCTGAGGTCGAGCGCGCTCTGCCCGACTATCCCTATAAGACGCCCTGTATTCTCTTCCGAAATCTGAGCAACGGAACCTTCGAGGAACTCGGCACCGAGGCCGGACCGGGAATCGCGGAGGCTCACCCGGGAAGAGGCTGCGCATTCGGAGACTTCGATAACGACGGTGACATCGATGTGGTGATCGTCAATATGAATGAGCCGCCGACTTTGCTCCGCAACGACCTTTCCGGCCACCAGAATTGGATCAAGGTTTTCCTTGAAGGCGTAAAGTCGAATCGAAGCGCGATCGGAGCGCGCGTGCTCGTCCACTACGGGAGTAAGGTGCAGGCTCAGGCACGGGTGAGCCAGTCGAGTTACTACTCTTCCAGCGATCCGCGCCTGCACTTCGGACTGGGCGATGCGAAGACTGCCGACGTCGAAATCTTTTGGCCCAGCGGCCAGCACGAAATCCTGAAATACGTGCCCGCCAATCAACTCATCACGGTTCGCGAGGGCGCCGGGATCGTGCAGAACCGCGGCTGGAACAAGAGTTAGCCCCGCAAATGTGCCTCCATCTTTCGGTTTAGATTAACCCCCTACATTCGTAGTACATCTGACCCATTGCATGTCCTATCAGGCGGGGATCAGCATTACCGGTGCGACAGGGTTCGCAATCCGACAAGGGAAACGAGCTTACGTTGCTTCACAAGGAAAGAGGGCGTAGTCTCCTGCCCCTCTGGGTAAACGTATACTCAGTTCCTTAACTTTCACTGCAACCAATTCTTTGAGGAGGCACCGAATGCGGGCAAAAAGTAGACTCGGATTCTTTGCGTTGCTTTTGCTGGTTCTAGGTTGCACATCCGCGGCTTTTGCGCAGTTCACGGGCAGCGTGCAAGGCGTCGTGCAAGATCCAAGCGGGCGAGCAGTCCCTGGAGCCACCTTGCGCATCGTAAACCAGAACAACCAGGTGGCTCATACTACAACTTCCGACGGCTCAGGCAACTTCCTCTTCGTGAGCTTGGAACCTGCTCCGTACAAGATCACGGTCGAGGCCAAGGGTTTCGCCAGGGCTGAAGCCGACATAACCCTGCTGACCGAACAAACCGTCAACCTGCCCATTACGCTGAAAGTTGGGGCAGTTAGCGAGAATGTGGTCGTCACTACTCAGACCCCGGTCATCGACACGGCAGACAGCCGCAATGAAATGACGCTGGAAAACTCCGGCGTCGCGGAGTTGCCGGTGCAGGGCCGCAATATGGTCACACTCACTACGCTGGCGCCAGGAGTCTCTGGTCTGGGAACCGCGGGCGGCGGAGAACCCGGCTCGGCCGGTACGCCGGGGTCGGCCCCTGACAACTATTCGACCGAAACCCAAGTCGACGCCAGCGCCAACGGCCAGGGCCAGATGTCGAATATGTACGTCGTTGACGGCCTGGACGTGACCAGCGGCATTCGCCAGGGAGTGTTGAACCTGACGCCCAACCCCGAGTCCATCCAGGAAGCCAGCGTTCAGGTGAATACCTATTCGGCGCAATACAGCCGCGCCACGGGCGTACAGGAAGTGATGACCACCAAATCAGGTTCGGATCAGTTCCATGGCTCGGCGGCCGACTGGTTCTACACCGAGCAGATGTGGGCCTTGACCCATTTCTCGGGACCGAAATACCTCCCATTCCGTAGCAACAATATGTCGGGGGCCGTTGGCGGGCCAATCGTTCCGCACCACCAGCTCTACGGTTTTTTTGCGATCGAGCCACTACGCTCCGCGACAACGGCAAGCGGCGCGCTTTCTTTCCCCGATCCGACCTTCGTCAGCTGGGCGCAGAACACCACCGGCCTTCCCGTTCCGCTGGCAAATACAGTGGGAACCGGGATCATGAGCACTTACGTTCCTGAGCATCTGGCCGACGTTGCGGGAATCGCGAATGCACAGCAATACTTCGGCAACGATGCCAACGGAAATCCGATATGCTCAGCGGAGCCGGCTGAGGTCGACGACATTCCCTGCACTCAGGAGATGTTGGACTCGGGCAACTACACGGCTACGTCCTATCGCAATGGGACCCAGTGGTTCATCCGCGTCGACAAGGACTGGGCAAAGGACAGGATCTACGGGAGCGTCTACCGCACCACGCTGTCCTACGGTACGCCGATAGCGGTTCCCGCCTTCAACGGTACCAACAACAACTATGAACGCGCGTTCCAGTTCAACGAAATACATACGTTTTCTCCCACGTGGCTGAATGAAGGCATTTTCGGCGCCAGCCGCGTCCAAGGCCTGGAGGGCTTGAACGCCCCCAACTACTCCGTTCCCGATATCGGCGTAAGCGGAATGGGTCTCGGATACGGAACCGGATTTGCGCAGGGCGACTTCATCCAGAACAACTACCACTGGCGCGATGTCTTAACCCACGTGAAGGGCGCACACACATTGAAGTTCGGCTACGAAGGCTGGTATGGGAACGATGTAGAGCCCTTCCAGGGTCCGTGGTCCCAGCCCACCTTCAGCTTCAACAATCTGCTCGACCTGGCGGAAAGTACTCCGGAGTCGGAAAACCACGTCTACTACAATCCCACCACCGGCCAGGAGCAGTTGTGGTCGTGGGATGCGGCGTCCCGAACCTGGGGTGTATTCGCCGAAGATACATGGAAGACAAAAAAGAACCTGACGCTGACCTTGGGCTTGCGCTGGGACGACAGCGGGAACCCGTGGTCCGACAGCAGTAGCACGGTATTCGGGAACTTCTATTTTGGGACAGGAACCACACTCGGCGAGCGGATAGCAAGCGGGTATGTGAAGGCTACGCCGAAGGCCCTGGAGGGCGCGGTCACCAATCTGTGGAGTCCGCGATTCGGCATTGCCTGGGACATAACCGGGCGCGGCAACACAATGCTGCGCGGCGGATTCGGCATCTACAACGACTGGCTGACGCAAGCCAACGTGCAGGAGGAGTTCCGCGGCAGTCCGCCCGGGGAAGTCGAACCGACATTTAGCGCGGCGGTTTTGGACCCGACGCCTGGAAAACCTTCTCCATACTTCAACCTGGGTAGCGGAAACACGCCCCCGTTCGGCTTTAACACCGCCGGCGACTACCCTCCATTGTGCTCGTCGCCCCCTTGTCTGAATTCCGCGAATGGAATTGCGGGGGCTAACGTTGCCATCGGCGGCGTCAATCCCCACCTGGAATCGCCCAAAGCCAATATCTGGTCGGCGACGTTCCAACAGAAACTCGGCAACAATTATTCGGCCAGCGTCGGTTATGCCGGATCGCACGGCTACAACATGGTTGGAGGCGGCGATACGGCGGGGATCGTCAGTTACGGCCAGACCATCAACGCCTATGCCCTCGACCTCTACACTCACAACAGCTTGACGCCGACTCGTTATAATCCCTACTTCGGCTCGATTACCTACACTACCAACGATCGCTACAGCAACTATGAGAGCGTGTTCTTCGACTTCAATGGACGCTTCGCACGCGGCGGCTTCATTGACGCGTCGTATACCCGTTCGAAGTCTCAGGATGACGCCAGTAACTATCCCGCTGAGGCGACTCCAAGTTCGTACTACGGACCGTCTCCCTGGGATGTGCCCGATCGTTTCTCGCTCACGTTGAACTACGAACTGAAGGGACTCAACGACGGGCACGGCGCCGTGGGGCGAGTCACGGGAGGATGGGGAGCCAGCGGAACCACCGTCTTCCAGTCCGGCTATCCCCAATTCGTTTCGAACCAGGCCCCATTTGTTGCGCTGTGCGCCGACGGCACCAACTCGAGCGACAATCCGACGGGTTGCCCGACCGCGGCCAATGTAATGCAAATGGCGTTCGGCCCGGGAAGCGGCGATTACAACGTGGACGGCGAGACCAGCAACACGCTGGCCAGCGTCGTCACCGGAGGGCTGGATTACCCGAATGTCACGAACTACCAGCAGGGACACTCGAAGAGTGCTTTCCTCAACGGTGTGTTCAGCTCCGGACAGTTCACCACGCCTACATTTGGAACCGAGGGCAATGAGAAAGCCATGCAGTTCCGTGGTCCGAATTATTTCGATAGCGACCTGAACATCTACAAGAACACAGCCATCCGGGAGGGGCTTAATTTCCAGCTGCGGTTTGAATTCTTCGACCTCTTCAACCGCGTGAATCTCACCGGATTCGACTCCAACCTGGCCAATCTGACAAGCACGTTTGGCAAGGCCACTGCCCAGCAACTGCCGCGCTACTGGCAGCTTGCCGGAAGGTTCAGCTTCTAGGGTCTTACTGCAACCGAACCAACCGGTCCTGCCGCTTGCATACAGGCGGCAGGACCTTTCTTTTCCATTCTTCGAGTTCAAAGAGCCTTTTTCACGGCGCTGTGAGTCTCTTCCCTCTCCGGCAGTAGAAATCCGCACAGGAATCGAGCGGTACGGCTGCGATGGTCTAATGGAAAAGTAACTGCAGCGATGGATTCGTGAACCATGCACAGGCTTCAGAAGGTAATTGCGTTTCTTGCGTTCGCTGTGCTCCTCCATTGCGCCGCAGCCCAGACCGGCAACGGCTCCGAGTCCATCGCCGTGGCGTTGCGCTCCAATGAATACGCAAAGGCGCTCGAGATGCTGCGGCCCGCACTTCAGGCTTCGCCTGGCGACGAGCAGTTGTGGGCGATGCAAGGCGCGGCTTACGAGGGGCTCAAAAATACTGAGGATGCGCTGGCCTCGTACCAGAGGGCGCTCAAAATCTCGCCGGACTATCTGCCGGCTCTGCACGGCGCAGCGCAGATCGAGTTTGATAAGTCCAGCGCCGAGGCTATTCCTCTCCTCCAACGACTGCTCAAGCTTCGTCCTCAGGACGAAATCGGCCAGGGCATGCTCGCGGTGCTCGAATACCAGCAGGGGCACTGTTCTGAAGCCGTCGCGCACTTCGAGAAGACCGGCTCGCTGTTTGACACCAAGCCCGGAGCGCTTCACGCTTACGCCACTTGCCTGGTCCGTCTCCACCAGCCGGACCAGGCAGTTCCCCTATTGGCGCGCGTCCTCGCCCAAGACCCCAGCGATGAGCGGGAGCGGCGCTTGCTCGCCGCGTTGCAACTCATGTCGCACCAGCCCCACGATGCTCTCGCCACACTCGCACCCCTCCTGTCCGGCGCCACTGATGCCGACGCGCTCGAGCTTGCCTCGGCGGCCTACGAGGACGCGCACCAAACCGATCAGGCCGTAGATGCGCTGCGGCAAGCCATCGTTGTCGATCCTGATAACGTCCAGCTATACGTGGATTTCGCCGCCATGGCCTCCGCGCACCAGTCTTTCCAGGTAGGCATCAACGTAGTCAACGATGGCATCGAACTGCATCCCAATGCTGCGAACCTCTTCTTCGCTCGTGGCGTCCTCCGCGTCCAACTCGCGCAGTACGATCTGGCCCAGTCGGATTTCGAAACGGCCTATCGTTTGGACCCGAATCAGTCGCTTAGCACGGCGGCGCTTGGACTCGCGGCCGTTCAGCAGAACGATCTCGATCGCGCCGCAGCCGATGTTGAGCAGAAGCTGCAGCGGAGGCCCAACGATCCGATCCTGCTCTATCTTCAAGCCGACATTCTGGTGCAGAAGGGCGCCGATCCCGAAAGTCCGGATTTCCAGAAGGCAATGCGGTCAGCGCAAAGCGCGGTGAAGCTGCGCCCGGAGTTGGGGCCGGCACACGCGGTTCTGGCAAAGCTCTACCTGCAGGCCGGTTCCTATCCGCAAGCAGTGACAGAATGCCATAAAGCACTGGAGATTGATCCGAACGATCAGTCCTCGGTCTACCACCTCATCCAGGCACTCAGGAAGAGCGGCCAAAGCACCGAGATTCCTGATTTGCTCAAACGCCTCGCGCAGCTTCGGCAAGAGGCCACCGAGAAGGAACGGGAACAGTACCGGTACCGTCTGGTAGAGGACTCCACGCCGCCGCAGTAGCTCGTCGCGCGCAGCGTCGTATCCGGCTTCGCAGGTTTGCGCTATGCCTCAACTTTGTGGTAGAGCCGGTATTGCTCTTCTTCAATGTCTGCGAAGGATTTGAATGTTATGGGCCCGCGATCCGTATCCACCTGCCAGGTGTCGGAGCCGCTGGCAGTCTGAACTACCCCCAGCAAAGCGGACCGGCGAAGCGGCGAAGCCGGGCGCCCCAATGCGAAAAGTGCAATCGGGCCCAGAACCGGCGCGACGATGTCGGGATGCTGCGGATCGACCGATTCGAGCGTAGCAGTCATATCGAATTCGACCTCGATGCGGTCTCCGTTGTTCCAGGTTCGATTGATCGGGAAAAAGGTTCCGGGAGTCAGATCGCCTTCGACGCTGCGTCCGTTTACGGCCACCCGGGTCTTCGCGCCAGCCCACGCAGGAATCCTCAGATAGACTCTGAACGATTCCGGATTCTGAGCGGACACCTGAATCTGGGTATCAGGCACGTACGGGTACCGTGTGTGCTGGGTCAACGCGATCCGCGAGCTGCCGCGGATCCAGGAGGCTCGCGAAGGCGTGAAGATGTTCACGTAGATTCCGTCAGCGTCGTGGAAATAAGAGCTGATGCCGTAGTCCGCCGTTATCTGCGGGAAGGTTCCCGAGCAACAGGGCCATTTATCTTTGTAATAGCCTTTGCACGCGAAGACATTGTTGTAATCGGAGTAGTAAAAGCTGGAGCCGTCCTTTTTCATCGGCTTCGCGCCGAGGATCGTGTTATACAGCACGCGTTCCATGCTGTCTCCGTAGTGGCTGTCGCGAGTGACGCGCAGCAGGTAGCGCGTGATTTTAAAGTGTCCATACGCGCCGCATGGGGTCTCGAAGCTGAAGTGGGTCTTATCGAGACTTTGGCCCACTTCTCCGCTTCCGGGTTTGCGGAACAGCTCATCGGGCCCCCACCCGCCTGTCGCGAAGCTCTGCGTATCGCGCAGGAATGCGAAGCCGTTTTGCGCGGCGCGAAGGTGTTTCTCGCTTCCCAGTGTGAGATATGCTTGCATGGCGCTGCTGAGTGCGTTCACATGGCTGTAGGCATGCTCGCCAGGCAAGACATTCTCTCCCTCCGACAGTGGATTGAAGTACCGGTCGTCTTCCAGAAAGCGGACCGCAAGGTCGCGGAATCGATCGCCAGCCCCACGCTGGTAAGCCAGAAACAGATTCTCAGGCAAGGTGTAAGTTTCATCCCAGCAGTAAGCTTCATCTTTCTGCGGAAGTGCATACTGCTCGGCGCGGGACAGGGCCTTCGCAGGCAGGTGCGGCAGAACAGCATCGACGGCCGCGTTCAACACATCCAGAGCCTTCCCATCCGCGGCAAACTGGTGCGCGTCGATCAGGCCGCATGCAGTTTTGTCATAGGTGTATGCAGGCAGATGATAGTCATCGTAGAACTTGGTTGTGATGGTGGGCGCAAACGCGCGAACCAGCCGCTGCACCTTTTCTTGTGTCGGCTGGGAGCCGGTGACGGCGTACGCGCGCGCCAAACCCGACAGGTACTGACCGAAACTATGTCCGGGAATAAAGCCGTGAAACGTGCCGTGCGGATCGAACTCCGAAGAATTGTCGTACCAGCCGCCCATGTTTTCGCCCGGGGCCGGCTGACCGGCGCGCTGCCTGAATGGCTTCAAGAGCATGTCGTCGTCCAGGGAGAGGAAAAGAGCGTGATTCTCATCGAACTGGCGGCGCATGGGACCATCGAGCAGTTCAATCTCGTGGTATCCGAATTGCTGCAGCGGCGCGGCGCGGGAGTCTGAATCCGGTGTATCTGCATGAGAGAGCCGGGTAGCCGAAGCCAGAGCCGTGGCCACGCCCATTTTTAGAAAAGTCCTGCGGGAACGTCGCATTTTCGTGATTCTCCAGCCGATGTAAAAACCCGGAATTTGCCAAGCCTGTCAATATTGTGCATCCCTCTTGCACCAAAGGGCATAATTGAACACACATTAATCTATTGCATTGCATGTCTAGGGCAAATGGTTCAGATGTACCATGTTCGTTGGCCGGCAATGCTTGTTTGAATGAGTTGGTTCAGCGAATCGAACCAGCATTTGCGACGTGAGCCTCGGAAGAAGGGAGCCGGTAGCGGAATGCGCTCGTTTGAGCAAGGCATTACGTGTGGCCATCGGCTTGCGGCCGCGTCAGATCGCCTGCTTCTTGCGTTTGTCCTGCTGTCCCTGGTCCAGTCGAATGGATGCAAGAAGCCGCTTCCAGTGATCGCAGTCATCCCCCGAACATGTGGCACGGCGCTATGGGAGCCCGAACACGCCGGCGCAGCGTCGGTGGCGCGCCAGCGCGGCATCGACATCTATTGGAATGCCCCCATGCGCGACGATGACATTCAGGCGCAGATTGGGCTCATCGAAAAATCGGTAAGTCGCGGCTACGCGGGCATCATCGTCTCTCCCATCGAGACCCTGCCCATGCGAACACCCATTCGGCGTGTCCTCGCCCAGGGAGTGCCGGTGGTGGTGGTGGGTACCGAACTTGGCATCTCGCCCGGGCCAAACCTCGCTTACGTGCTGAGCGACGAACATGCCGCGGGTGAAATGGCGGCACGACGCATCGGCGCAATTCTCGGTGGCAAGGGCTCCATCGCTATCCTCGGCATCAATCCTCAGCTGATGAGCAACATGGAACGCGAGCGCAGTTTTGAGACGACTCTGGCAGGCCAGTTCCCCGGTATCCATGTAGCGGTGCGCCAGCTCGGATTATCCAGCGTTCCGCAGGAACAGCAGGCGGCTGAAGAGTTATTGGCGAAGGGAGAGAAGATCGACGCAATTGTTGCGCTGTCACTTGCTTCGACGCGAGGGGTCTACTACGCTCTGGTTGAATTCGGCAAAGCCGGAACCATCAAGCTGGTTGGATTTGACCAGGACCTCATTCCGCCCATTCGCAATGGCGGCATCGATTCCGTGATCGCGCAGAATACGTACGCCATGGGCCGGATGGCTATGGACCTGATGGACCGGGAACTGCACGGCAAGGGTAGCGCAACGGTCCTCGAAGTACCACCCGTTCTAATGACGCGAGACAACCTCGATTCTGCCGATGTGAGGCAGGTTCTCAATCTGGCATGGTGGCCGACGCGATGAGCAAGTTACTCTCGACGCGCAAAATCCTTGTGATCGGTGCCGCCCTTTCGGCCATGGCTCTCCTTGTGGCTTGTGGATTGCTCATCTTTCGCTCCATCGCGCGCCACGGGCCATTTCGTACTCAGCAGATCTCGCTCGAAAAACAGGACGAATGGCAGCCCTTCGGAGGTACGTGGCAATACGCAAGCGGCGTGATGCAGAACAACTCGGACGAGCGTGGCGCAAAGTTGATGAACGGTCCAACCTATTGGACGAATTATTCAATCGAAGCCGATGTGTCGCTGCTGGGCCAATACGGCGATGCCGGGCTCATCATTCGCGCTACCGATGAAGAGGAAGGGGTAGATGCCTATCACGGCTACATGGCCGGATTGCGCGATCTCGATAACACCCTGATTCTTGGCCGCGCCGATTACGGCTGGCGCGAGTACGCCGCCAAGCCCGTTTCTCCGCACGTAAACGCGCAACAGTGGTATCACGTCAAGTTTCTGGCCTTCGACTGCGATTTTGCGGTCAGCGCCACTGCTCTTGACGGCGAGACCACGAGTGTCGCAGTCGAAGATCCCGATTGCTTGCCCGCAGGCCGCTTCGGATTGAAGTCCTACAACACCGGAGCCGAGTGGAAGAATGTGCAGATCCGTCCTGCCACTCACGAGGACCTGGTCGCGATGGTTGGCCAAGCGCGCCCACCTCTTGCGGTTCCCGAGCAGTTTCCTACAGGTACCGAGCCTGGCTCCTACGATAAGTATTTTGAGCCCCTCCATCGAGAGTTGCTCGCCCATCGCACTGACGTGAACGCGCAATCCATCAGCGGCCTGCGCCTGCTTTCTCCCGATGTCCCCGCGTCCGTTACGATCCACGGCGTGGTTACGCTTACTGCGCCTGTTCTGTTTGTTCAGGATTCGACGGGTGGGTTGGCCATTATCGAGAGTCATGCACATGCACCGCTGCAGATCGGCGACGAGGTAGAAGCTAAAGGTGATGCGGAACTGCACAATTTCAGTTCTGAGCTTCGCAATGCGGATGTCCGGCTGCTCTGGTCGCATACGCCGGTTCCACCGGTCGCTGTAACTGCAGCTCAGGCCGTTACAGGAGCTTTTGATGCAGAATACGTTGAGATTGAAGGCCGGCTGGAGCATAAGAGTGAAGGCTCCGGGCACACATTGGTGCTGACGCTTGACGATGGCAGTCAGTCTTTCTTCGCCATCGTGAGTGAAGCAGGCCAGGCGGCGCGGCTCCATGCCTTGAAAGAGCAGAGCCGTCTCAGGTTGCGTGGAATCTGCGTCGTGGATCCGAAATACACGCACGATCTCACTTCGTTTGCGCTGTTGCTGCCATCATTTAACGATGTCGAGGTGGTAGAAGGTCCCCCCTGGTGGAGCGCCGGGCACATTGTTGCGCTTGTAATCGGGCTGCTGCTGCTGGCCCTGGCGGGTTTGAGCTATTACATATTCATTGAGCGCTGGCGCATGCAGGCAGTCTTGGAAGAGCGCGAGCGCCTGGCACACGAGATGCACGATACACTGGCGCAGAGTTTTGCCGGATTGGGCTTTCAGTTGGAAGCGATTCGCGGGGAAGCCGTTGCAGGCGCGGATGTCGTGCCGCAATTGGATGTAGCGCGCTACATGGTGCGCAACTCGCACGAAGAGGCTCGGCGCAGCATCGTCATGTTGCGGCCGGAGAACCTGGAATCAACCGGACTCTTGCGCGCAATTGAAAACTGCGCCCGCCGCATGGTCAACGGGACCTCCTCAATCACAGTGCAGGTGACAAGCGACGGCAGCGAGCGCGCCATTCCTTTGCGCCTCTCCGACACCCTGTTGCGAATCGGTCAGGAAGCCATCGCCAATTCGATTCGCCACGCCCACCCCACGCACCTCAACATCACGCTCCGCTATCTCAAATCTGCCGTCGCGCTGCAAGTTGAAGACAATGGTTGCGGCTTCTCCCTCACCAGCGAATTGGCAGGCTTCGGCATTTCGGGGATGCAAAAACGCGCCGACAGTATCGGAGCGACTTTCTTGATTGACAGCACGCCGGGAAAAGGCACCTCCGTTTGCGTGCATACACCTACGCCTCCGTCATTTCTGCGCGCTTTCTGGCAAAGAGTGGAACTACCATGGAGAAAGCCCTTTAAGAATGGAAACGCAAACCGGTAAGAAGCCAATTCGCGTGCTGATCGTCGACGATCATCCGGTAGTTCGCGCCGGACTGACGAGCTTGTTGCGGAAAGAAAGCGGTCTAAAGGTTGTAGGGGCCGCGTACAACGGGGAAGTGGCGCTCGATCTGATCCGGCACTCTTTGGTCGATGTCGTTCTACTCGACCTGCGTATGCCGAAAATTGGCGGCATCGATTTTCTGACCATGCTGCGGGAGATATCGACCCCGCCCGCGGTTCTTATTCTCTCCAGTTACGCATACGAAGAGGAAATCTATCGCGCGTTAAAGGCCGGGGCACGCGGCTATCTTTCGAAGGATGCCTCGGGCGCCCAAATCGTGGAGGCAATCAACACCGTGAAGGCGGGTGGCAAGTATTTTTCGGCTGAGATTAAGGCCCTCTTCGCCGAGCGCGAGTCGCGTTCCAGCCTGAGCACGCGCGAAACCGAGATTCTCGAGATGGTTGCCAAAGGGCTTACCAACAAGGAAATCGCGCGCGTGCTCCAGATCAGTCAGTACACGGTTCGCAATCACATCAACCACATCGGCGCCAAGCTCGAAGTGGGCGATCGTACTGAAGCCGTTTCAGTTGCGCTGCAACAGGGAATTCTCGGACCGCGCTGAAGCCTTTCTGTTTCGGTTGAATTCGATTGCGATCGATTTCGTCTCTCGCGTTGAAATTCCAGGCGGGCCTGAGCCAGTAGTTGTGGTGCGGCTCGCCGGCCTGCCGGTCCGGATTGCGCCTGGCTTAAATCGCGGGTGGCTGACATCAGAGTCTTTGCTATACAATGCAATCCCATCGGGCGGGGAGCGCACAACCTGCAAATCCCTCCGCCATGGAGGGACTTGTGTCAGCTCCCGACGTAGTCTGGAAAAACGGCAAGTTTGGCCGAACATCGCGGCTCGACTCCTGGTGGCTTTCTCCGACGGCAGTTTTCCTCGGTCTGAGCGCGTTTCTGGTCTATGCCAACTGGGCGGCGTTCCAGAACAGCCATTACACCTTTGGACCCTATATCTCACCGTTTTATTCGCCTGAGCTTTTCGGCAGTTCCCCGCACGCCTTGTTTGGCCCGAAACCGAGATGGTACCCGAGCTATCTGCCCTTTTCTCCGGCGCTACTCATTCTCTGGATTCCCGGCCTGTTCCGCGTGACCTGTTACTACTACCGCGGCGCGTATTACAAATCGTTCTGGGCCGATCCTCCGGCGTGCGCGGTGGGCGAGCCCCGCAAAAGTTATCTGGGAGAACGAAGCTTTCCGCTCATCCTGCAGAATTTTCATCGCTACTTTCTGAGGCTCTCATACATTATCTGGGGCTTTTTGGTCTACGACGCATTAAAGTCCTTCTTTTTCGCGGACGGATTTGGGATCGGGATTGGAAGCCTCGTTTTGGTCGTCAATGTCGTGCTTCTTGGCGGATACATATTCGGGTGTCATGCGTTCCGGCACATGATCGGCGGGATATTCGACCAGATCTCAAAGCACCCGGTCCGGCACAGAATCTACGATTGCGTGAGCTGCCTGAACGCAGCACACAAGAAGTGGGCCTGGGCAAGCCTGCTGTGGGTTGCGTTTGCCGATATCTATGTACGGCTGTGTTCGATGGGCATCTGGCATGACTGGAGAATTCTCTAGATGCCAGAATTCCAACGGTTCTCATACGATGTACTGGTGATTGGAGCGGGCGGAGCAGGCCTGCGCGCCGCCATTGAAGCCGGAGCCAGCGGTGCAAAGGTGGGAGTGGTCTGCAAATCGCTGCTGGGCAAAGCGCATACGGTGATGGCCGAAGGCGGCATTGCGGCAGCGCTGGCCAATGTCGACGATCGCGATAACTGGCGGGTCCATTTTGCCGATACGATGCGCGGCGGCCAGTATCTCAACAACTGGCGCATGGCCGAACTGCACGCCAAGGAAGCGCCCGAATGCGTACGCGAATTAGAAGCATGGGGCGCCCTTTTCGATCGCACTGCTGACGGCAAGATCCTGCAGCGAAACTTCGGCGGCCACCGCTACCCCCGGCTGGCACATGTGGGCGACCGCACCGGCCTGGAAATGATACGCACACTCCAGGATCACGGCATTCACACAGGGATGGAAGTCCATATGGAGTGCACCGTGCTCAGCCTGCTCCTCGATGGAGGCCGCATTGCTGGCGCTTGCGGATATGACCGCGAGAAGGGCCGGTTCCAACTGTGGCAGGCGAAGGCAGTGGTGGTGGCCACCGGCGGAATCGGCCGTGCCTTCAAGGTGACAAGCAACAGTTGGGAATACACGGGCGACGGCCTCGCATTGGCGTATCGTGCCGGAGCCGAACTCCAGGACATGGAATTCGTTCAGTTTCACCCGACCGGCATGGTGTGGCCGATCAGCGTGCGCGGCATCCTGGTAACCGAGGGCGTGCGCGGCGAGGGCGGAGTGCTACGCAACAGCGAAGGCCGGCGGTTCATGTTCGACGACATTCCTGACCTGTATAAGGAGCAGACTGCCGACTCTGAAGAAGAGGGCTGGCGGTATACGCAGGGCGATAAGAACGCGCGGCGCCCCCCCGAGCTGCTCACCAGAGATCATGTTGCACGGTGCATTAACCGCGAAGTCAAGGCAGGCCGAGGCTCGCCGCATGGCGGCGTCTTTCTCGATATCTCGTGGATCAAGGAACGTATGCCGAAAGCAGCGGAGCATATCAAGCGCAAGCTCCCCAGCATGTACCACCAGTTCAAACAACTTGCCGATCTGGACATCACGAAAGAGCCGATGGAGGTGGGTCCCACGACTCATTACATGATGGGCGGTATCCGCGTCGACGGCGATTCGCAGATGTCCACTGTGCCCGGGCTTTTCGCAGCAGGTGAAGCAGCGGCGGGACTGCATGGTGCGAATCGGCTGGGCGGAAATTCCTTGTCCGATCTCGTCGTTTTCGGACGGCGTGCAGGACGCTTTGCCGCAGCATTCGCTAGCGACAGCGGCCCAGTAACGAACGACGAGACACAACTGCAGGCCACAGCAACAGCCGCCCTCGCTCCCTTTGACCGCGGCCCGTCCGGCGAGAACCCATATCAGATTCAGTACGATCTGCAGGAAACGATGCAGAACCTGGTCGGGATCGTGCGAGTCGAGAGTGAAATGCAACAGGCGCTCGACGCGATCGGGCAATTACGCGCGCGAACAGAGCGAGCTGGTATAGCGGGAAATCGTGAATACAATAACGGCTGGCACACAACTGTCGATCTTGGAAATTTGATGGTCGTGTCTGAAGCAATTACCCAGGCGGCGCTGCTGCGAAAAGAAAGCCGCGGCGCTCAGTTCCGTGAGGACTTCCCGGGCAAAGACTCGGAGTGGGGAAAGTACAACATCGTCGTCCGGCGCGGCACAAGCGGTGAAATGCAAGTCGAGAAGCGTGCCCTTCCGCCGATCCCGGACGAGTTGAAGGCAGTTATCGAGGAGATGAAATAGCGAGGAGACGAAACAGATGGCCACACCAGCTACATTTCGCATCTGGCGCGGAGACGCTACGGGCGGCGGCTTCCAGGATTACTCAACCGGCGTTGAAGAAGGAATGGTCGTGCTGGACGCCGTGCACCGAATTCAGGCACAGCAGGCAACCGACCTGGCGGTGAGATGGAACTGCAAGGCCGGCAAGTGCGGATCGTGCTCTGCCGAAATCAACGGCATGCCCAAGCTCATGTGCATGACCCGGCTGAATGATCTCAACCTGAATACGCCGGTCATTCTGGAGCCGATGCGCGCATTTCCCGTCATACGCGATTTGGTCACCGATGTTTCGTGGAATTTCCGGGCCAAAAAGACGATCAAACATTTCAAGCCCCGCCCACCCGACTCGGCCGACGGCACATGGCGCATTCAGCAGGCCGACGTTGAACGCGTGCAGGAGTTTCGCAAGTGCATCGAGTGTTTTCTCTGCCAGGACGTGTGTCACGTACTTCGCGAACATCACAAGCAGGACGAGTTTATCGGGCCGCGTCTGCTCGTCTATGCTGCCGCACTCGAAATGCATCCGCTCGATACCGAAGATCGAGTCAGCGATTTGAGGCACACCCACAACATCGGTTACTGCAACATCACAACTTGTTGCCGGCAGGTGTGTCCCGAGTCGATTACCATCACCGAGAATGCGATTATTCCGCTCAAAGAGCGCGTGGTGGACCGTTACTTCGATCCCCTGAAGCGGCTATTCCGCATCCTCTGACTGAACCGCAGCTCCCCTGATGCGGCAGAGGTTTGTTATCTTGGCGGGGCGTCCTGGGCGTCCAATGCAACGAGTTCGTGTTCAACTCCATCCCATTCATAGGCTGGATTTTGCAGCAGACGCACGCAACGGTTCCAGCGAAGGATGGCGTCATCGTTTCCTGCCGGGCGAACTTTCTCAGCCTCTGCGAAACAGTGTAGAGCGTGTTCGAAGAGCGCCGACAGTGAGCGAGGAAGTTGGCCGGCTTTGAGCTGCGCTTTCGCGCGTCGCTCGTGCAGAATTCCACTGTAGTAGAGTTGCTCGTATGGATCCTTGAGCTGTCGGAAGATCTCTTCAGCTTCCCGGTAGCGATCGGACCCATGGCCAGTGAATTGATCTGTAAGGGCGAGCCCGAGTAATCGCAATACCAGTTGATGCTCCGGCTCGATGGCTATGATATCGCGACAGATGGACTCTGCCTCTTCGGGTTCGTTAAGCGAGCGATAGAGTTCCGCCTTCGCAATAGCCTCGCCTATCCCGGCTGTCGAAATGCGCTTAATCTTATATTCCACGGCCCATTCCCTCAACGCACAAATTCGGCCGGCATTGTGAATCTTGCCAACCTGCGCATTTTCCCGTCTTGCAATTCCTCCGATCGGCTAGATCGAATACCTGCGAACGAGCATTCGGCCATGGTCTGCCTCCCTATTCTCTTCCGGCATTCTCCCAGGAGAATTGCTTCCGGCCGTGCGTCACCTCGTCGGCGCCGACTTCCGCAAGGTAGATCGCGCCCGCCTTCTTGACCACGACATTATCCTTCTTTCTCCAGTCATAGTCCAGACTTGAGTAATTCTGTTTCCGTTCCTGCTTGCGAATCGGTGGCGGTTCAGGCGGTAGGGCCGGATGGATTGTCGGCAGACCCTAGTTCCTCCACTGAAGTCGGCCAGTGTCCAAGATTCAGCATTCAAACGTGGTTCAGGGGATTACTCGTCCGATGGGCGTTTGTGGTTTCCGATCCTGGCGCCTCGGCTGGGCGTTTTCGCCGTCTATGCGCATATATCAGGCATGCCGGCATCTCCAGTCACACGTCGCCAGAGACAAAGAAGCCGGCCCAATAGTATGGATGATTGAAGGGCGGATCCTCCAGTTTGCATATTTCTCTTTCCCAAGCTGTTGCTCTTTCAGGGATAAGCTCGCGGACCCACGCAATCACCTCGTCCCGCGACATGGCCATCGTCTGGCGCGCTGCTTCGTTCAAGCAGGCACAGACCCGGTGGATGCCGCTGTGTAGCAGAGAATAATGCTTCGCAACAACGATTGCGGCAGCGAGTTGATTCACTTCCCACAAAGTGCCAATGACGCAGCGAACGCCCGCGGCGAAGAAGGCAGTAGGCAAACCCGCGTATTCGGCTGAAACGAGAGTGCGGCCGAGCCCGCTCTCGCAGGCTCCCATGAAGACCGACTGGCAATTGCGCAGGTCGAGGTCAGAGAGCAGCTCGGTGAAATCCACCGGTTCGTCCTGCGTCACTTCGAGCCTGCTCTTGCGGGGATCGTCTTGATCGAACCTGCCGTGACAGGCGAAAAAGATGTCAGTGGGCGGGGTTTCGGCAAGCGCAGTCTGAAAATTCTGCCAGGGTGGATTCGGTATCGAAACCGGGATGTTATTCCGTTGGGCAGCTATCGCTTTGATGGTCCCGGCATACGCTGGGGTGCGCGCCGCATCGCGTAGGATAGCCAGTCCGCCGGTTGATACCGCGGCGTCGGAACCATGTATCTGAAGAAAGAGGCTGAGCGAGGATGCGTAGCTAACGTCGCATACCTCGATAAGACGCTTTCCTCCGACGCGCAATGCATGCAGCGGGACATCGTTCATCCGGAAGCGCGGGAAGATTTTCAGGTGCTTTCCAACCAGTGCCGGTGCGAACATATCGAACAATCTACCGAAAGTCCTCTGGTAGAAATCGATCAAGGAGTCGATGGCTGGACGCATGAAAAGTGCGGGTCGGCTTGACCCACGGGCTTTAGTCACTTCTGCGCCGTACGCGTCATGGCACTCCTTCCATTCGTCGGCACTGAGCGACACGAAGCTTGACATGACAATTTGGCCGGACGCCGCATCGATGAGTAGGGCATAGGTCTGAACCCTGCCGACATAGAAGAGAAGAAACACGGTGTCGGCGATTCGCAGCGAGCGCGTCTGTTCCACGACCGCACTGGACAGTTGCGCACGGCTGATCTGCGGTGACAGCCTGTTCCGGGTGTGAAGATAGAATTGACGCTCGGGGCGCTGCTCCACAATGGATGCCAGATATTGCTCAAACGCCGTATCCAGATTGGCGCTCGTGCTGACGGTGGCCAGATCGCGATGAACGATGGCGCGCGCCTGCCGGAACCGGGCATATTCCGGCGCATCCGTTTCGGCGGCCACGCGGCTTTCGGCCACCACGTCGGTAGCGTACCGCGGCCCGAAGACTTCGATCACGCCAAGTGTCTCCTCAGGCCCGGTCTGGGCGGCAATCTGGATCGAGTTATCGGCGTAGGAGCGCATCATCTGCTGCTTGATGGCTCGCGCGATCGGCAGCACGGTCCCCCCGATGTGACTTTCAAAGGCCTGACGCCCAAGCGCATAACTCTTCTCGATCCCCGCCATTTCGGGCGGGTTCTTTCCCACTTCCAACACCGGCGGCAGCCTGCGCATCCGCACGTCGCCGATCTCGCATAAGTCGATTGCCTGCCAGTAGCTGAACTTCGGATGCGAGTCTTGCGTAAATGCCTTGCGAAACTCGAGTTCGGCATCGTCGAGCTTCCCGTCCTCGCGCAGCGCCATGCCGAGCAGCCGGTGCAGATGAGCGATCTCTGCGTCGAGCTTGACCTCCTTCGCGTCGCTCATCGCGGTTTGATACGCCGCCTGGGCCGCCTGATAGTTCCCCTTGCCGGCATGCCACAGTCCCAGATGCCGAAGCGCCACAACACGGCAATAGACGTCCTCCGGCCCCGCGCAGCGATCAACCACTTGCTCAAAAAGAGCAGGGCTCTCCGCGTTCAGCGTAAGCCCGATCTCCGGAAACGCCAGCTTCAGCTCGTGCCATGGCTTTTCAAAGTACAGGTGCTCGGAGAGAGGATTGATCGCGCTATACGGGGTGGAAGAATACAGTCGGTAATAGTAGCCGTACGTTATCCGCAGCCGGTAGCGCAGGAAAGCGCCGACAGAGTCCGGGGCTTGGTCATTGTCCGAGGTGGTATAGAGCGATTTCATTTGAGCGTGCCAATTGCTGTAGGCGTTCTCTCGGGAATGAAGTGAAAGGTCTTCCGCGAAATGGTCCTGGGCGTCGGCAAACAGCAGGCACGCAATAGGGAACCGAAACGATCGAAGATCTCGCATTGCTTCTTGAAACAGAAACGCCAGATAATAGCCTGGAAGCCGGTACCACCGCACCCAGTCTTCCAGTTCCTCGCCCATCCGGCGCTGATCCTCGTCGGTCGAATTGATCGACGTCATCCACGCGACAAGTTCCCGCTGTTTCGCATGGATGGCCAGACGATCGAACTTCATCTCGGCCAGAGCCGAGAGGATCAGCTTGAAAGTCTCACGTTGCGTGGGAGCGAGTTTGGCCCCGCTCGGTGGCGGAAACATGGCGCTAACCGACCTCGTACGTGCGCGGTTCGAACAACTTGAACTGGGCCTTCACCATTTTTCCGAGCAGGCCGCGCTGGCGCAGATCTCCGCTCAAGGAAGCATGCACCGTGAGCTTGCCCTGCTTTGGCGCGCGGATGACGACGCTGGGCGAGAATCCATGCTGAATTGCCTCATCCCTCACATACCACATGGTCGGATTCGTCATGCGGTTCGAGCTTTGCACGGTCGCGGTTTCGCTGGTCCACTTGAAAGGAATGCCGATGTCCAGCTTAATACATTTTGCGGCGTTAGCCACCACCGCGGCCGGCGTGGCCAGCAATAGATAGCGAAGCCCTTCGCCGATGTCGATTTTCGCTTCGCCGCTCATGATTTCATGGACGTCGGTTTGACTCGTCGGAAACAGATCGAACGCCACAGCCTTGTCCGTGAGTGCTCCGTCGACATGAAATTCCAGATCGAGGCGGAGACGTTCCAGACGCTGATTGTCCTCAAGGATGGTTGTCACCGGGACCTCGACGGAAAAGAAGTCATATTCATCGGCATGCTCGGGAAGCACAAGAACGCCGGAACTGTTTTTGCGGGCATAGGTGACCAGTTCCGTCCAATCAAGAGCGTCCGGCAGCTTGATCGTCGACTGTCTGAAGATGCGTTCTGCCTCTGCTGGATCGGCGGGCACGGGTGCGTCAACCGATAGCACTCCACTTACCTCGTCTTCGGCATCCCACTCTGGATTGGGGGACAGCACAAGCTGATCGGGCGATGTACTTTTGGACATTGTTCCTCCACATGCGCTGAGCCTGGAAAGCCGTGTCAGCGCACTTTTCCCGCCTGGTCCAAGAGAATACAGTTTACTCCTCGCCCGACCCGGGTGAGCTTCGACCTGCATGCGAATATTGGTCCGCCCGTGCTACGGTCGATTGTCTATCTGTGAAATGCGGTAACCGCCTGAGGAGATGGGGGGATTCGCGAAGAAGCGGGAGAATTTCGTCTCTGCACTTTCCCTCAAGGTATCAGTGATACAACGCTTCTCACTTCGCCGAATGATCAATTCTGCTTGCCCAGTCACCGGAGGATATCCCCCCGTGTGCCCGGCCGTCCACCGTTTTCGCATCCCACTCAACCGTGAAACACTCGTCGGGACCGATCCTGCAACAGAGGCCATAATTAGCAGAATCAAAGAGAGGTGAGGCGTGTTTGGCCCACATGTAGACCTACTTTGTCGCGCCCAGCTTATGAGGTAGGACGGTCCCCGATCCAGCTGACAGACATTACCCTTGCAATGCGTCACGATCTGAAGTTGCCCGGCAGTGCCTCCGCCCGGCCAATTCGCGATTGCCGTGCTGGCGGAACGATTCCGCCGTATCCGTGCAGCCTTTACGCGGCAAAACGTTTCTTATGTCAAACCACCTGTTGCCGATATAGAGAGAGGCACACCTTTGGTCCGCAGGCCGGCATCGTTTGTTGAAGGGTCTGAATACGTATGACCACGTTCCGTAATCTCCGCATCTCCCGAAAGTTGAACTACGCCTTTGGCATCGTATGTCTATTGTGCGCTCTGCTCGGAGCGGCCTCGATGGCTGGTCTCTTCAAGGTGAGTTCAGTCGTCAACCACATCGTGGACAAATCGATCCCTTCCATGAATGTGTTGGGATCGATCCGCTATTCCGTGGCAACGATTCGCCGCACGGATGCGCTTCTGCTGTTGTGCGATTCAGACGTCTGCACTTCACGCCTGGCAACCAAGCGCAAAAGTTATATCGCCACTTACAACCAGTCCATTCAGCAGTACGCGTCCAAGGTGTCTTATCCCGGCGAGCAGAAACTCTACGAGACCATCCGCCAGAACACGGCAGCCTACATTGGGTTCAGCGAACAGAGCAGGAATCTCGCCGATGCCGGCAAGAAAGCAGATGCCTCGCACATGCTTCTAACCGGCGATGCGGTAAAAGCCTACAACGCGGCGGCGGATGCCGTTGAAGCAGATGTTGCGCTGAACAGCAAAGCGGCGGCCGAAGAGGGCGCGCGTTCCACCCGGCTGGTGCACGCATTGTGGATCGGGATTTGCGTTGTGATGGCAATAACCATGCTGCTTTGCTCGGCGATCGGCGTCGGTCTTACGCGCTTCATCGTGCCTCCCTTGCAGGCGGCCACAGCAGCTATTGAGCAGGTTGCGGAAAAGAACCTGACGGTCACCGTGGAGGTGCACAGCGAAGATGAGATTGGGCGGCTTTCGACCGCCTTGAATACGACCGTGGAATCGATGCGGAGCGTTTTGCAATCGGTGGCGAAGGGAGCGGAGACACTTTCGGCGGCGGCGGCGGAACTGAGCGTGCGCTCGACCCAGACCAGCGGGAATACGCAGACGCAGACCAACAAGATGAACCAGATTGCGGCGGCGGCACAGGAGATGACGGCGACCATCGGCGAGATTAGCCACAACGCGGAGGTGGCCTCGGGCGCGAGCCGCCAATCGGCCGATACAGCCCGGCAGGGCGGCACGGTGATGCAGGCGGCCGCCGCGACGATGCAACAGATTGCAGCCTCGACCGGATCCGTGGAGCAGAAGATGAAATCGCTTGCGCAACGCTCCGAAGAAATTGGCAAGGTGGTGAGCGTCATTCAGGAGATCAGCGAGCAAACCAACCTGCTGGCACTCAATGCCGCGATCGAAGCTGCCAGAGCAGCCGAGCACGGAAAGGGCTTTGCGGTGGTGGCGGGCGAGGTTCGGCGATTGGCCGAGCGCACCAAGGGCGCTACCGAAGAGATCGGCGGAACCATTCGCAACATTCAGGAGGAAACACGGGCGACGCTGCAAGTGATGTCACAGAGCCGCAGCACGGTGGAGGCGGGGCTGAACGAGACGGCCCGTGCGCGCGAAAGCCTGGAGACAATCATCGAGTCATCGAACGAGGTGGAAACTCAGATTCACCTGATCGCCACAGCTTCCACTGAGCAGACGGCAGCCTCTCGTGAGATCTCCGAGTCTACCAGCTACATTTCAAATCTCGCTGCGGAAAACTCCCATGCCGCCGAGGAGGCCGCCGCGGCGTGCAAAAACCTTTCCATGCTGGCCACCGACCTGGACGGGATCATCCGCCAGTTCCGTATCGACGATGAAACCCGAGCGGGTGGCACATGGAAGAGTAAGAGACACGGACCGAGGCTGCCCACCGCCGTTCGCGAAATCTCGTGAAATGGCCCATCGTCCTGAGGACGACGCCCAACCCCGCCGAACTCCTACGCGTTTCGCGTTCCATCATCCTGAGTTGCTGCCAGTGCTCCGGTGCTCAGGAATGATTCCACGATGGTTTCCCAATGTGACTAGCATTCCCAGTTCAGACTTTCATTTTGTTTTCCAGCCGGTTTGAGGGGTTCTTTTCTTGTGCCTGGCGGAGAGAAAGTTCTTACTTGATTCTGTATCCATAAATTGCCTCTTACCGGTCAACAGATTGCCGATAAGGGGATCTGAGCTTTCTGAGTTTAAGGAAGTGTTCAAAGGAAACGGCCGTGATACTTATGAAGAAATCCGCTGCACCAGCGACCACGGATTCGACGATGGGAAATCATTCAACTATCGTCGCACTCCAGACAAAAACACAACTCAGGAAGCGGAGAACACTCAGCCGCCGGCAACCGGCTCGATGCGGGCAAGGTTCGGGACCGCTTCTCGTTGTCCTGGTGTTCTTTTTGTTGGCGGCAGCTCCCGCAACGATTCATCCTCAGGCGGCCGAAGACAAGCAAGCGCTTCAATCTCAAATCGAGAAACTGACCAAAGAGCTTGAAGATGTACAGGCGCGACTCGAGACACTCGAAGCGCGGGTCGCCGTGAAAGGGAATGCGTCGGCGCAGGAGAGCGAGGCGCAGCGCGACGCCGCGGCACTGCGGAATGCCGTAGCACAGAACGCTCCGGCCGGCGGTGCGCCAGCCAACCCACAAGCAACTCCCGCACCGGTATCACAAGCGAAAGCGCCCTGCCCCGCAACCTCTGCCGCTGCGAGTAGTCAACCCGCCAACGCACAGGCAGCTCCTCAAGCGGCCAAACAGGCGTGCACCCCGGTCGCTCCTGGCACGCGCCCCGGTTCTACCGCCCCGTCGGTGGGCGCCGTTAGTCCTGCCGCAGTGTACAACCTGACTCTGGGTGCGAACCAGCCGACCACCGCCGAGCAGGCAAACCACAAGTTCTTTGAGAGGAAGCCGGGCAAGAATCTCACGTTCTATACCAAGACCGGTGAGATAACGTTCTACGGAAATCTCGACGTCTCCGTCGATACGGCGACCAAGGGGCTCAACGAAGCTTCTCTGGGAAGCGCGAGCTCCCCTCCCGTCGGCGACGGTGGGTGGTTAGAGGATATCTCTACGAATCTTGCCTACATTGGTGTACGTGGAACGGAGATGACCGGGTTGAAAGATACCAATTTCATCTTTCAACTGGAGACATCGATCAACATCTCGACCGCGCCCGGACTTCATGAAAGCAACAGCCAGGAGCAAGATACCGTCGACGGCACCCTATTTACTCGCAACAGCTATATCGGGCTCGGGAAGGTCAAGTGGGGCGCCTTGTTGATTGGTAAAACGGACCCGCCGTACAAGCAGTCAACCGCGCGCATGAATCCTTTCTCCGGTATGGAGGGAGACTACCAGGTCATCATCAGCAACACCGGCGGCGACAACCGGGTCGAGTTCGGCTACCGGCTCGATCACTCGATCTGGTACACGTCTCCCAAGCTGCGCGGCGCACAATTCAATCTGCTGTTTTCGCCCGGACAGAACCGCGCTGGCGACAGCGACAACATCGCCGCGGGTGAGTCTGATTGCACCGGCGGTGACCAACCCGGAGATGGCGGACTGTCGCCCATCGCCTGCAACGATGGAAGCTTCAGCGACGTCGTCAGTGCCAATGTTTCATATACCAAGGAGCCTTTGTACATAACGGCCGCTTACGAGCGCCATATGAAGGTCAATCGGCAAAGCGATATAACCGGCATCTATTCGAGCGCCGTCCCCTCGAACTACAGCGGACCGATCACCACCAACGATCCAAGCTACACCGGACCCAACACTACCTTTATCAATAGCTCCGGCTATCTGTTTTGGGTGCCGACTGCTTTCTACAATGCCGACGTGGCCGACGAGGACGCAGGCAAGATTGGAATCCAGTATGGGTTCTTCAAGAACAAGACCGTGGTCAGCGCACTTGTCGAGAAAATGCATCGGTATGTGCCTGGCTACATGGAATGGCAAAACGAGCGCCAGCGTCTGGGGAGTTGGCTGGCTGCTACACAGGCCATCGGCACATCCGATAGTCTTTCTATCGGCTGGGCGCGCGCCTACCGCACGCCGGGCGATCCCTGCCAACATGCCGACTGTCTCATTCCGGCTCCCTACTCAGCGCCGGCAGACGGCGATATGACGGCTGGCCGGGGCGTGAACAACCAGGCTGACATGTACACGATTGCCTACAGGCACCGGATCGGCGACGGGCTTGAGATTTACTCCGACTGGGCAGGAACCTACAACGACGAATATGCTCACTTCGACCTCGGCGCCGGCGGTCGCGGAGTAACCACCGATTGTCACGATGCCTCCGACGCCACAGGTAACGAATACTCGAATCCGCATTGCTGGACGGGCGTTCACCTGAAGGCCGCCTCCGTGGGACTGGACAAGCGGTTCTAGGGCCTGTTAACACTACTGGGACAGGCCCGGCGCCAGCTTCGGTCTGGATCAGAGGTAATAATAACTCCGCTCCATTGGTGAGTAGGCTCCGGGGATTGCACCCGGAGCCTCTGCGCAGAACCGTGCGTATACCTCTCGATTTACACGGCTCCCATTACCCAACCCTTTGCCCAATCACCCTCCAGTGATAAAGCAGACCGCGAGATTCGCTCTTCCGTTGACGCAGCCAGGCCACACTGCGCGTCTTGCGCCGCGTCAGCGTCTTGTACTTGCGTCTGGCCCATTGCTCCAGCCTTTGATCGATGTAGCGATAGAGCCTGTGCATCGCCCTTCGGTAGAACGCCCCGACGTAGTTCGACCACCCTCGTATGGTCGGGTTGTATTGCCGCGCCAGAGCCGACAGCGCTGGCCGATGTCTGACGATGCATTCGCCACTCCCTCACCGTCTTCCGCATGCGCTTCATGGCATCAGGGCTCACTGCCGGCAAGAAGCTGGTGAAGCACCGGTCGGATTTGCCTTTTGCCTTCCGGGGCCGAAACGTGAAGCCCAGGAACGTGAAGTGCACGTGGGGATACAGCACCACGAGCCGTCTCTCGTGTTTCGTGACACACTGCAGTTAATTCCCACTCTTTCCTGCATACTGAGAATGCATGATCTTCCACTCCAGCCCGGCAGCCCATCGTCCGCTCGTTCCTTTGTTGTTTACTCCCTCGTTCCCTGTTTACCCATTTATTACTCCCTGTTTACCAGAAATATAATCCCCCCAC
>DATJSB010000181.1:0-15950 GCA_035504315.1 Occallatibacter sp. | reverse complement strand
GTGTGGGACGTCTTCAGCCACACGCCGGGCAAGACGCACAACGGCGACACGGGCGACGTGGCCGACGACTCGTATCACCTGTACAAGACCGACGCGCAGCTGCTGAAGAACCTGGGCGTGCAGGCGTATCGCTTGTCGATCTCGTGGCCGCGCATCTTCCCCGAGGGCAAGGGGCAGCCGAATGCGGCGGGCCTGGACTATTACAACCGGGTGATTGACGAGCTGCTGGCCAACAACATCACTCCTTACGTAACGCTGTTTCACTGGGATCTGCCTGCAGCGCTCGAAGGCGGCTGGCAAAGGCGCTCAACTTCGCTGGCCTACGCCGATTACGCGGCCTACATGACGCGGCAGCTCTCCGATCGCGTGAAGCACTTCATGACCACGAACGAATTTACGTGCTTCACCGATCTGGGCTACCGGGAGGGACGTTTCGCGCCGGGGCTCAAGCTGGCTGACGGGCCGGCCAACCAGGTGCGGCACCACGGAATCCTGGCTCATGGGCTGGGCGTGCAGGCTGTCAGGGCGAACGCCAAGGGGCCGATGCAGGTGGGGCTGGCTGAGAATGCGACGGTGCTGGTGCCGGTGATGGAGACCGAGGAACACATTCGCGCTGCGCAGCGGGCCACGCGGTTGATGAATGCACCATTCTTAACGGCCCTGATGGAAGGCAAGTACATTGACGAGTACCTGGCCCAAGCGGGGCCGAATGCACCCAAGGTTGAGCCGGGCGATTTTGCGGCCATCGGCAGCCCGCTCGACTTTGTGGGCGTAAACATCTATACATCGGAATACGCGCGCGCCAGCGATTCGCGACTTGGCTTTGCGATTGAGCCGCGGCCAGCTTCGTATCCGCACATGGCCTCGTCGTGGATCAACATTGCGCCGGAATGCCTCTATTGGGGCATCCGCAATGTTTGCGACCTGTGGCATCCCAAGGCGATGTTCATCACCGAGAACGGATGCTCCTCAGACGATGTGCTGACGCCGGACGGCCATGTTGCCGACATCGACCGGGTGATGTACCTGCGCAACCACATCACGAATCTGCACCGGGCAGCGGCCGAAGGCTACCCCATCAAGGGTTACTTTCTGTGGAGCCTGATGGACAACTTCGAATGGGTCGATGGGTACTCGAAGCGGTTTGGCATTCACTACGTGGACTATAAGACGCTGAAGCGCTACCCCAAGTTGAGCGCGGATTGGTACCGCGAGGTGATTAGAAGGAATGAAGTGGTGTAAAAGCAGGGAACAAGGGAACAAGGGAGCAAGGGAGCAAGGTGGGGCGCGGCGAAGGCCGCGCCCTTAGAGTTCTGCCCGCTGGTCGCGAATCGCTTCCCGTGCCAACCACCGCACACCGGGATCGTAGTGCACATCAACGCCAAGGACCTTCAACCCTCTGAGAATGCGATACCCGTCCGAGGCGTTGATCCCCTGGAGGATTTTTTCTTCCATCCCGCAGACCTGGAAGCGAATTAGAAAGGAATTTGCTCTGTCGTCTGGACTGACCGCCAACTCCATCTGTGATATGACCGCGACGGGAAAGGACCGCGTTATCCACTTGCCATTGAAACTGATCCAGGGTATTTGGGCGAAAGTCAGATCAGAGCGGTCGCAGTGCAGCCTCTGACCCGACGTGAAGCAGTTCCTAATTCCCACAGTAGCAAAGAGCAGCCACACCGCAAATGCGAAGCAAATTGGAATGACGGCATCATTAACGAACCGGGATGTGAAGTGATCATGCATCAGCCGCCACCAGTTGCTGTATCCGTTGCGATCGGGCCTGAGTAGCAGGCGATAGGCGAGCAGGGCTCCAGATACGACTACGGCGACAATGCCCAGCAGGCGAGACCACATTGATCGGTCGGAGTTGTCCCACTTGGCATCGACCGAGTCGGCCTTGATGTGGACTTCGTATTTTCTCAGTCTCATTGCTGGCAGAAAGTATAGCGCTGGGTGCCCCCGGTCTCAATTTTGAGACCGGGGAAGAGACGAATTCACTCAGGCTTACTGCCCCAGGTGCTTCACAAAAAAGTCCGCCATCATGTGGTTGGCTTCGATGGCTTCCGGCATGTGCGGGTCGTTCCGGAAGGCGTGTGTGGGCGCGTCGAAGACGACGAGATGTGCGACGGTGCGATGAGATGTGAACGGCGGGCCAACTGACCGATGGAAGGGGCTCATTCAAGGAAGAAGCCTATGGCTGGCCTGTTTACTAGTGTAGGTTTCGGAATCTTCCGTTACGTCATAAATAGTTACTCTCGACTTCTTTTTGAGGAAAAATGAAGGCACCTAACCCTTTCGTGCAATTGCGTCGGTGCTATATTTGAGTTCCTCCTCCCTCGGGCCTTGAACTCACTAACTTAACACCTGGAGCGTACAGTAATGGTTCGTCTATTTCTAAAAATGTTGATTAATGCGCAGATCATGCTGAACAGCGAAAAAGGCCAGGACCTGGCCGAGTATGCTCTGCTGATCGCAATGGTCGCGCTGGTTGCCGTCAGCGGTGTACAACAGGTTGCTTCGGCCATTAACACCGTCTTCAGTTCCATCAGCACCACGCTTGCATAGAGCATTTCCGGTTCTTGTGTTGACGCCGTAGTTGCGGGCGTTCGCAGTAGAAAACGCAATCTGACGCGTGCCTTGGAACCCCACAGCAGTTGAAAAACCGCTGCGGGATGCCACGCGGCAGCGCAGTCCTCAGTTGCCCAGGTGTTTCACAAAGAAGTCGGCCATCAAGTGGTTGGCTTCGATGGCTTCGGGCAGTTTGAGGTCGTACCAGAAGGCGTGGGCGAGCGCGTCGAAAACTACAAGGTGCGCGTCGACTCCGGCCTCGAGATAGGCGCGGTGCAGGTTCACCGTGCCGCTCAGCAGCAGGTCGCGCGTGCTGGTGACGAAGAGCGTGGGCGGCAGGCCGTGCAGATCGGAGTAGATGGGCGAGAGCACCGGATCTTTGGGATCGGTGTTACCGGTGTAATAGGTGTCGTGCGAGCCGGGTGACGGCGGGTCGAGATGGCCGCTGAGGCCGCGCAGGGCGAATAGCGAGATGGAGTCGCCGTCGCGCGCAAAGTCGCCCATGCCGCTGAAGACGCCGAGCGCGGCTGGCATGGGCGCGCCAATCTGCTTGAGGCGCGCAGCCACTTCGGCGGTGAGGATGGCGCCGGCCGAGGTTCCGTAGATGACCATGTGATCGGGCCGGTACTTGGTGAGCAAACTGAGGTAGACGGCGACGGAGTCGTCGACCGCGGCGGGGTATGGGCTCTCGGGCGCGAGGCGGTAGAGCACCGCGACGACCTTGATCTTTGTGTAATACGCAATCGGGATCGACTCAGTGTACGAGCCGGAGTCGGAGTTGAAGCCGCCGCCGTGCAGGTCGATGAGGATTTTTTCTTTGTTGGCGCTGGTGAGGTTTGCGGGCGTAACGATGCGGACGGGCACGCCGGCGATTTTTGTCTCCTCGATGGTGTTGGGACAGATCTGAGTCCACTCGACGCGGGCGCGGGCGGTGTAGGCGTCGGTTCCGGCACGGCGTTGCGCGAGCGATTCGGGCGGACCCTGGTCGGGGACGGGCTGTGCGAGGGAGCGCTGGGCCTCAGGACTGATGGTTTGTGGCACCGGAACTACACGCGTGACGTGAGCGGTTCCCTGGGCGTCGATGTAGCTGGTGTCGGAGTTGGGCGCGGTTGCAGCGGTGGTGGGCGCGGGCCGCTGGGCGAGCGCGGCTGCTGAGGCGAGAACGAAAAGGCCGAAGAGATTGATGCGAGTCATGGGCGATGGACCTCGATGGGCGCACAATGCGACGAAATTGCTTCGCGAATGCGCGACGCGTCAACGATAGCAGGCTTGGACTGGAACGAGTATGGGCCCGCCGGTTATCGTCGAGGTCTCGATCGGATGGGAACCTGAAGAGCAACTGCGGATCTTTCGGCTCCGCTTCGCTGCGTTCAAGATGACTTCGGCAGGTTAGGGATAGTGGTATCCCAGGTCTCAAAATCGAGACCTGGGGCACCCATCATTGTTGTTTGATTGAGAACGTTAAATCGGGCTCCAGGTTTCCCACAAGATGACTTCGGCAGGTTAGGGATTGTGGTTTCCCAGGTCTCAAAATCAAGACCTGGGGCACCCATCATTGTTGTTTGATTGAGAACGTTAAATCGGGCTCCAGGTTTCCCACCCTCGCGACAAAAACACATTCGTCGCGAGGGTGGGGCACCCGAATTCTTGCTTATGCACCCGTCTTCTCGCTCGATCGGAGACTACATTAAGAAGCCGGTAGAAACAGGAGCCGGGTATCGATTAGTTTTTGCGTCAGCCGGTCGAGGGCCAGCGGGAATTTGTATCCGACGGATCTGACGCTCATTCCCAGCAGAGACGCTGTTTCAGGATGCGTGTATTCCTGGAGGACGATCCGGCTGAGCAACTGCCGGTCGAGTTCCTCCAACTGGTCGAGGCATTTTTCAATGTCGAGGACGAAGATGACGGCGTCCTCGAAGGTTCGAACGGGCCGGCTCGACACCCAGCCACGAGCGATGGGCTCGCCGAGGATGGATGGGGCCCGGCCCACCTGCATTGAAGCGTAGAGATAGCGGCGCAACATGCGCTCGGTATGCTTGCGGTAAAACGCCAGGTATATTGGTAAATCTTCGTCGCGGGCCTCTTTCTGTTCGATGTTGTTAATTGCAGCCGCCGTGGACGGTCTCTTTTGTTGTTCACGCCATGCTGCCGGCCCGATGCCTGCGCCTAAAAACCCGTTCAACTGGAGTGCTGCGCTCATTCGGCACCTCCAGGAGCGGTTTCAGCCACCGCCCATACCCGCACCAGGGATTTGCGGCCAGGCCGGCCCCTGCGTTTACGGCTTTCAGGCGTTGGAAAGTCCCTCAGTTTTGTCTCACAACCTCGGCAATAAATACTTCCTAAAGTTTGGGCGCGGTAAAAAAGGCTGCCGCAACCCTCACAAATTTTCAATTGCACGCGCACTTCCATGACCCATTCTCCATCCCTTGTCGTGCTCCCGCCGGTAGCTTGTTGGTTTGGTGTATCCGCGGGGAGAAGAGAGGCAGGCGAGGCAAATCGGGCTTCTCGTGTCCCGATGGGGGTTGCTGCCTGCGTTCCCTTGTTGATTGGGTTAACGATGGTGCACAGATACTGGAAAGTCCCGCATGGCCAATCCTGACGGCCGGCTGCGCAAGTCCCTGCTGGGTAGAAGAATTGCCTAATCGAATTGATATTCGTAGGTGACCTATGTTCATCCATCACCGCTAATGGCAGTACTCCGCCCGCGTTCAGCCTTTCGGCGATGAACGGTTGAGAGGGTGTTCCCGGGCGCAAATGCGAGTTGAAGTACAGCCAATGTAGAAATAGTTTCCTTTCGAGTCAACGATTACCGGGGGATTAGGGTGCTAACGCTTTCGATCAATGGTGCAAACGTCAAAAATGTAGGCCAATTAAGACAGTTGTCTTTTCCATGAGAAAACTGTGCCCATGTTGTCTCATGGCTGGTGGCGAACGATCCACAGATGAATTTCACCCAGATGCACGAGCGGCTCCGTATGGAACTCCTGCGGAGAATAGAACGGGGATCGTCCAGCGTGAGCCTGCTAGCACGGCAGACAGGTTTCGGACAGTCCCACTTATCGAATTTCTTACGCCAGCGGCGGCAGCTATCTCTTGAGGCGATGGACAGCATTCTCGCGGCTCAGCGGCTGACAGCAGCCGATCTTTTGCCGGCCCTGGCGCGCACCTGCGCGGCTCCGTCGATTGAGGAGTTCGGGATGGTGCCATTGGTATCGCATTCGGTTGCGCTCTTTGAGCCGGTCATCCGTCCCTCGGCCATCCTGTCGATGCTGCATTTCCCAGCTCAAACACTGGCATCGATTCATCCGCGCACATCGAACCTGCGGCGGACATGGCAGCGGTTTGTGGCCGTCCGCATCCCGGCGCAGGATGCGCAGGCGATGGATCCACTGGTGCTGGCCGATGCGGTGGTGCTCATCGACCGGCATTACCACTCGCTGGCACTGTACCGGCCGAACCGGCCCAACGTGTACGCGGTGCGGCAGCACTCGCACCTGGCGCTGCGCTATGTGGACTTTACTCAAAACCGGCTGGTGCTGCGGCCGCACAGCGCGGCATTTCCCGTGGAACTGCTCGAAGTGGCTCCCGGCGATGCGCCGGCAGACCTGCTGGCGGGGCGCGTGGCGCTGATCCTGAATGAGGCGTGAGGGCTATTGCTGTTCGTGCGGGGAAAACGACTCAAAGCAGGTTGAGCTGGAGATGAAGTTTACGACGACCGTGCCGGTGGGACCGTTGCGCTGCTTGGCGATGATGATCTCGCTCTTGGCGCGGTCAGCGTCGCTCAGCTCTTCGTCGCGGTTGTAATAGGACTCGCGGTGAATGAAACAGACCACGTCGGCGTCCTGCTCGATGGAACCTGATTCGCGCAGATCGCTGAGCATGGGGCGCTTGTCTTCGCCACGGCGCTCGCTGGCGCGGGAGAGCTGGGAGAGCGCGACCACGGGAATCTCGAGCTCTTTGGCGAGTGCTTTCAGGCCGCGCGAGATGGCCGAGACCTCCTGCGTACGGTTTTCGTAGCCGCCCCTCTTGCCGCCCGCCGAGGGCAGCGAAACCGACATGAGCTGCAGGTAATCGACCACCACCAGGTCGAGTCCCTTGGCGGTCTGCTTGAGGCGGCGGGCCTTGGCGCGCATCTCAGCCAGGGAGATGCCGGCTGAGTCGTCAATGAAGATGTGCGCCTCAAGAAGCTGGTTGAGAGCACCCTGCAGCTTGTTATGATCTTCGCGGCCCAGGAAGCCCTGCTGCAGCTTGCGCTGATCGACGCGCGCCTGCGAGGCCAGCATGCGGCGCAGCAGCGACTCGCGGCTCATTTCAAGGCTGAAGACCGCAACGATGGCGCCGGAATGGACGGCGGCGTTCTGGGCAATGTTGATGGCCAGAGCAGTTTTTCCCATCGAGGGGCGGGCGGCGATGATGACGAGTTCACCTTTCTGTAGCCCGCTGGTCATGCGATCCAGATCGATGAGGTGGGTGGGCAGGCCGGTAATTTCGCGGCTGTTTTTGTAGAGGTTGTCGATGGTACCGAAGGAGTGCGCGACGATCTGGTCGATGCCCTGCAGGCCGTTGGTGACGCCTTTTTCGCTGACTTCGAGCAGGCGCTGCTCGGCGTCGCCAAGCACATCGAGGGCGGTGTCGCTTTGCTCGGCGGCGCGGGCGATGGCGGCCGAACAGATGAGCATGAGCTTGCGCAGCAGGCTCTTGTCTTTGACGATGCGGATGTATTCCTCGATGACCGGGCGGCGGGGCAGTCCCTCGGTGAGGGAGGCGAGATAGGCGACGCCGCCGACGGACTCGACTTCTTTGTAACGGGCCAGCTCGTTGGCCAGGGTGACGATATCGACCGCCCGCTCAGAGTTGATTAACTCACCCATTCTCTGATAGATACGGCGATGCGAATCGAGCGAAAAGTCGTCGGGCTCGAGGCGCGCCGAGGCCTCGGCGTGGGCTGCGTTATCGAGCAGGATGGCGCCCAGAATGGTTTTTTCGGCGTCGAGGTTGGCGGGCAGGCCGGCGTCGGTGGCGATGTCGGGGATGGTGGCCATTACTAGTTCCTTGACCGAATGGATTCGTGGTTTCCCAGGTCTCAAAATCGAGACCTGGGGCACCCAGATTTTGTGGGTATGATTGCGAAACTAAAAAGCCGCGGTACTAGGAGAGTTTAGGCCGGTCGACCACTGGCGAAAAGCTGTGAACTGCGCGGAAATCTCTCTCGAATTGAGGAGAATCCGCTTAATTCTTTGCTTTCAGGACTATTGGGGGAACCCGATCAGTGAATATCGGCCATGGACGAATTGAGGCCGTTGAAGATGGCGTCGAATTTGCCGGTTTCGGCGGAGAAGCGCAGCGGTTTGACGTTCTCCACGCAGATTTCGGCTGGCGTTGGTTGCTGTTTGAGGATCTCCATGACTTCGGCGAGGAACTTGTCGAGAGGCATGGCGCGGGGATCGCTGGCATTGCGGTCCATCAGCTTGGTGGCCACGTAGGGCGGGACGAGCTCCAAAACCTCGATGTTGGTCTCCCGGAGCTGGTAACGGAGCGAATGCGTGTAGGAGTGGATGGCGGCCTTGGTGGCGCAGTAGGTGGGCGTAAGCGCAAGGGGCAGAAAGGCCAGGCCGGAAGAGACATTCATGATGGCGGCGCGGGGCTGCTTTTGGAGATGCGGCAAAAGCGCGGCGGTGAGGCGGATGGGGCCGAGAAGATTGGTTCGAATGGTGGCCTCGGCGTCGTCGAGACCGGGCTGCTGGGCGAGCAGGTTTTCAGCGCGCATGATGCCCGCGTTGTTGATGAGCACATTGAGCGATGGAAAGGCGCCGGCGACCTCGGCGGCAAACGACCGGATGGCTTCGGGGCGCTCGATATCGAAGGTAAGCGATTTCATGCCGGGATTGGCGGCGGTGGTTTCGTCGAGCGCGCCCCGGCGCCGGCCGGCGATGACGACCTGGTTGCCGAGAGCGTGAAAGGCTTCAGCCAGGCCGCGTCCGATACCCGAGCCGCCGCCGGTAATAAGAATAGTGTTTCCTGAAAGATTCATGTGCACCTCCTCGTTCCCATTTGCATCATATGAACTTTGGCTGAATTCCGTCTCCCCAAGGAGCGTTAAACCTGAGAAGATAGAAAGAACGCCTGTAGGACCAATCCCCATCCTGTGCAGGGCCGCTTGAGGTGAAGACCCCGGAATGGATCGTGTTGCTCTGATTTACAACCCGGCATCGGGCCAGTATTCGGCCCGTCGAAAGGCGGCGATTGACGCCGTGCTGGGTGAACTGCGGGGCGCGGGGGTGGATGCCGAGGCCTTTGTGAGCGAGACGGTGGGCAGCGCCGAGGAGTATGCAAAGCAGGCGGTGCGCGAGGGGCGGGACGCGATTCTGGCCTGCGGCGGCGACGGTACGGTGCATGCCGTGCTGCAGAGCGTGGTGGGAACCGAGACTGCGCTGGGCGTGATTCCCCTTGGGACTGCAAATGCACTGGCGTCGAACCTGGGTCTGATTGGGAGCCCGGCCAAGGCCGCGCGCAAGCTGATCGATGCGGTGCCGACGCGGATTCCGGTGGGGCGGATACATTTTGAGAATGGGGCCGGGCCTGAATCGCGTTATTTTCTGGTGGCCGCAGGAGTGGGCGCCGACGCGCTGCTGATGTCGCGCATGGAACCTGGGCTGAAGCGCAAGCTGGGTTACGCGCTTTATATGATCGAAGCGTTCCGCATCTGGGCCACACATTCGTTTCCCTTGTTTGAGGCGGCCTTTGCCTCGAACGGACACGGACCCGACAGCGTGGCGCAGGTTTCGCAACTGCTGGCAGTGCGGGTGCGTTCGTTTGGAGGCGTGTTAAACCAATTTGCTCCGGGAGCCACTCTGCATAGCGATGCGCTGCACCTGATTGCATTCGCGACGCGCAGCCGGCTGGATTATTTCAATTTCCTGATGGCGGCACTCGCCGGGCGTCATCGTTTTGCAAAAAAGATTGAGCTGGTGGAAACCGCGACCGTGGATTGCCGGGCCATCAACGGCGATAACCTTTTTGTTGAGGCCGACGGCGAGGTGCTGGGCCATCTGCCCGCGCGCATGGAGACGGTGCCGGACGCGGTGACGCTGCTGGTGCCGCGGGGAGCGGAGCCGTAAGGTTTTGCGCTGTCGCAGTTCCCCGACTTGGCGCACCTCGATTTAGCTTGACGGCTTTATACAAATAGACGTATTTATGTATACGTGAACGGATCGGTGCGACCGCTGGTGTGGGTCGGTTCGAGCCGGCGGGATTTGAGTGCGTTTCCTCGCTCCGTAAAACGGGACCTGGGTTTGGCGCTTTTTACCGCGCAGCAGGGGAGCACGGACCCGGCAGCCAAGCCGATGAAAGGTTTCGGCGGCGCTTCTGTCGTAGAGATTGTTTCAGACTACCGAAGCGAGACGTGGCGCGCGGTCTACACGGTTCGCTTTACTGAAGCGGTTTACGTGCTGCACGCATTTCAGAAGAAATCGAAGCGAGGCATCGCGACCCCAAAAGAAGACCTCGACCTGATCAAGCGCCGGTTGGCCGAGGCCGAGCGATTGCACCGGGAGAGGCGGAACTAGCATGAACGCAAAAGCAAAAAACCAGTTGAAGGTGGAATTGAGCAGCGGCAATGTTTTTGCCGACCTGGGTTTTCCTCACCCGGAACAGGAGTTGCTGAAGGCCAGGCTCACGCTCGAAATCTACCGCCTCATCCGTAAACGAGGCCTCACGCAAGCCGAGGCGGGGAAGATTCTCGGCATCAAGCAGCCGCACGTCTCGGCGTTGATGCGCAACCGGGCAGGCTCGTTCTCTGTTGAACGCCTCATGCACTTCCTTACCGCTCTCGGACAGGACGTGCACATCAGCGTGAAACCAGCCCGCGGCGGCCAAGGCGAAGTCTCGCTCGTGGCATGATGTTCGCGATGCCGCATTTCCATCCTCGCCTGACTGCAGGAGCACGAAGGGGCGTCTGCAGGTAGTGGCGTAAGATGATGCGCTCATCCAAGTCTCAATGTCGCGACCTGGGGCACCCGGCGAGGAAATCGGCGTAAAATGGTTGGGCAGGTGCTTGAAACGCCATGTCCATTCAACTCAATCCGGAGCAGGAACAAGTGGTCGGGCAGGCGATCCGCGCGGGGCTCATTCGCGCGCACGACGATGTGGTTGAGGTTGGGGTGGCAAGCATCCGGCAAAGACTTAAGTTGCGCCATGCGGCTGCGAATCCGCCGGACGTGGAGGAGTGGTTCCACGAACTGACCGCCTGGAGCGAGAGCCACGCGACGACACCGTTGCTTCCCGACGAAGCCGTCGACCGGGACTCTATCTACGGTGCCCGCGGCTTGTAAATGGCTGTCCTTCTCGACACCAATATCCTGCTGCGTCTTGCGCAACCTCATCATCCCAACGCACCCGTCGCGGTACGTGCACTTCGTGCGCTGCGCGCAGCCAACGAGATGCTGCATATTACGCAGCAGAATATCGTTGAGTTTTGGGCAGTGGCAACGCGTCCCATCGCCGCCAACGGGCTGGGGCTTTCGACGGAACAGGCCACGGCGGAAATCGCTGCATTAAAGAGGCTTTTTGTATTGCTGCCTGAACTTCCGCTCGACAATGCCTGGGAGCGTCTCGTATCCGATTACCGTGTCTCAGGCAAAAACACCCACGACGCGCGCCTGGTGGCTGCCATGGTGGTGCATGGAATTGAGAGCATTCTCACGTTCAACCCCGAAGACTTTCGCCGCTACAGAGAGATTCGCGTGCTTGATGCGTCGAAAATCGGCTGACTCCGGCGGCGGCGAATCTGTTCAGCATTATTGCGGCTTTGCAGGAAGAGGAAGGGGTAAAGCTGAGGGTGGTGGCGTGAAGGCGAAGCGCATTCCCAGGTCTCAGAATCGAGACCTGGGGAACCCGGCAGCGAAGACCAGCACTCCAAGATCGCGACGAGGTCGGCCTGCAAGTGGCAAACGCCTTAAAGCAATCCCACCAGTTCTTCGATGGACAACTCCACATCGCGCAGGATCGCTCGCAACAGGCCGGGGCCTATCGTCTCGCCGGAATGAACGGGCACAGTCGTGACCCTGCCATCCGGGTGCTTGAGAAAGACGTGACTCCCGCGGCGCCGGTCGACGTTAAAACCAGCTCTTTCGAGTGCGCGGACGAGTTCTTTTCCCTTGAGGCGTGGAAGCCGGGTCATACGGAGACTTGCTGAATGCCTACCAGTTCAAGCGCTGCGGGAGGATTCTTCTCCTCTTCGAGGCAAAGGGAGATGACCTCGCGTGTACGCTTCATCAGGGTGTCGAGACTCTTGGCCTGCGTGTGGCATCCGCGAAGGGCAGGGACGGTGGCTACAAGATAGCCTTCCTCGTCTTTTTCGATCACGACGGTGAATTTTCTGCTGGATTTCACACCTATGCCCTCACCTTCACTTTACCATGCCATAAAGTTGGGGCATCGCGGCCGGGCAACACTCACAGACGCTGCCACGAAAGCGGCAAAGCTAATGGGTTTTCTGTTTACTTCTTCAGCGGCTTTCTCGCGAAATAGAACAGCGAATAGGCCAGCGCGACGAAGGCGATGACGCTGATCCAGTCGTGCTGCAGGAAGGCGACGTGGAAGCCGATGTAGTTGGGGATGCCCCACTGCATCTGAAGGTAGGCGTTGATGACGCCCATCAAGCCCATGATGCCGCCGGCGGCAATGAGGCCGGAAGCGAAGAGAGAGCCGGAGGAGGTATCGCCTTCTTCGGAGCCGCCGGCCTTTTTTGCGGCGGAGTCGACGAGGAAGCGGACGATGCCGCCGGCGAAGATGGCCAGCGTGGTTCCGATGGAGAGATAGGCGCCGACGGCAAAGGTGAGCGAGCGAATGCCGAGCAGCTCGACGCCGATGACCAGGAAGACGCCGACCAGAACCAGTCCCCAGGGAAGTTTGCGGGAGAGGATGCCGTTGATGACGGTGGCCATGAGGCGGGCCTGGGGCGCGGCGGCCTTCTCGCTGCCGATGCCCGGGATCCACTGCACTTCAATGCGATGGGTGGCGGGCGAGTAGAGATATTTGCCGTCGGCGAGCTCGTTGGAACCGAGAGCGTTGAGGACGATGTACTCGGTCTTCGAGTGTTCGGTGGTGACGCCGCTGGGGGCCTTGACGGGGAAGCGGTCCATAAGGCCATGGGGACTCTCGAGGATGGCGACGCCTTCGTGGGTCGCGTTGATGTCCCAGGCGTGCGGGGCTTCGCGAAACTCCTGCATGCCTTTGTTCATGAGGTTGAGCGTGCCGCCGATGGCGACGGTGGAGACGGCGATGCCGATGAGGAAGGCGTAGCGCTGCTTGAGCGGAGTGGCGCCGACCAGAAAACCGGTCTTCAAATCCTGCGAGGTATCGCCGGCCTCGGCTGAAGCGATGCAGACCACGCCGCCGATGGTGATAGCGAGCGCGCCGAATGCGGGAGCGGTCCAGCCGCTGACCAGGAAGATGGCCGATGTGGCCATGAGCGTGGCGATAGTCATGCCGGAGATGGGATTGGCGGAAGAGCCGATGAGGCCCACGATGCGGGAGCTGACGGTGACGAAGAGGAATCCGAAGATGACGACGAGAATAGAGGCGCCGAGATTGGCCATCAAACCAACCTGCGCGCCGGGCACGGGCTTGAGCCAGAGGAAGAAGAACATGAGAATGATGAGGGCGATGGAGCCGAGGACGGCCGTGCCCATGGAGAGATCGTGTTCGGTGCGGACGGGCTCGGCTGCGGCGGTGGAACGGTGTCGCATCTGCGCGA
The DNA here is from genome assembly GCA_035504315.1 of Occallatibacter sp. Classification (GTDB taxonomy): domain Bacteria; phylum Acidobacteriota; class Terriglobia; order Terriglobales; family Acidobacteriaceae; genus Telmatobacter. The sequence continues at coordinate 2,623 of DATJSB010000181.1, read as the reverse complement.
ACCCGGAGCGCAACGCCCCGATGATGGTGGGCAGGGTTTTGCAGAGGGTGATGAGTCCGGCGGCGGCAACGGCTCCTGCGCCGAGGGGACGGATGTAAGTGGTCCACAGGTCGGAGGGAGACATCTGCGCGATGGGGACGGTGCCGGGATAGACGGGGTTGGGGAGATTCTTGCCGAAGAAGTAAAGCAGGGGCATGATGACGAGCCAGGAGACGACGCCGCCGGCGAACATGATGCCGGCCGTGCGGGCGCCGATGATGTAGCCCACGCCGAGGTATTCGGCGGTGGCATCGGCCTTGATGGAAGAGCCCTTCATGACGTGGTCGGGGCCGAAGTCGGGACGGTACTCAGGCGTACCGGGCCAGGCGCCGAAGAGGCCGCCATTCTGGAAGGCGGCGTAGAGAGCGCCGATGCCGAGGCCGAAGAAGACGCGGGATGCGGTGGCTCCGCCGGTGGCGCCGGCCTTGATGACATCGGCGCAGGCGGTGCCTTCAGGGTACTGCAGTACGCCGTGTTCCTCCACGATCAGGGGGCGGCGCAGCGGCACCATGAATAGAACCCCGAGATAGCCGCCGATGAGTGCGAGCATGAAGATGCGGAAGTACTCGAGATCGAAGCCGAGAAAGATGAGCGCCGGGAGGGTGAAGATGACGCCGGCGGCGATGGACTGGCCGGCGTTTCCGCAGGTCTGTACGATGATGGTTTCAAGGACTGACGGCTTGCCCTTGTATCGAAGGGTGCTGATGGTGATGACGGCGATGGGGATGGAGGCGGCTACCGTGAGCCCGGCGCGCAGGCCTACATAAACGGTGACGGCGCCGAAGACGAGGCCAAAGAACGCACCCAGCAGCACGGCTCGAAGAGTGAATTCCGGCGGTTTCTGGTTGGCGGGAACGAAGGGCTGAAATTCGGGCACAAACAGCCTCCATCAGGCAAAGTTACAGGCAAATCCCTGAAGGGGGAAGTGTACCAGCAGATGCAGGGTGAGTGACAGTGAGGATGAACGACGCGGGATACGTGGAGAGAAGTCCCCATCCCCGGTCGCAGAATGGAGATAACCATCCCAGCGAGCACAATTCGCACTCCGCCCGCTGCGCGACCGCGGCCCCGGGGCACTTGCAGGGGCGAGTGGGACAATTGAGTGCACGAGAAAGAACAACGTATTGGCTGATCCGATGGATTGGCAGGAGTCCGGAATGATTGTCGGAGCGCATGTGGTTGTGTACAGCAAAGACGCGGAGGCGGACCGGGCGTTCTTTCGGGATGTGCTTGGATTTCGAGCGGTGGATGCGGGACACGGGTGGCTGATCTTTGCGCTGCCGCCCGCCGAGGCCGCTTTTCATCCCGAAGAAAGAAACGGCAGACACGAACTCTACCTGATGTGCGACGATCTCGACTCAGAAGTTGCTAGACTGAAAGTCAAAGGCGTAATTTGCAACGAGGTCCACCAGGAACGCTGGGGATCGATTACTCACCTCACATTGCCCGGTGGCGGCGCGCTCGGAATCTACCAGGCGAAGCACAAGACAGCGATTCGAGTCGCGGGCGCGTGAGTCAGCGGCAACTGTGAGACGCAGGCGGGAGCGGAAAACGGAATGAGCCAATCAACAGTTGTTACCATGCCGTCGCCGGAGGAACGGGCGGGCAAAGGGGCCAAGAAGAAATCCGAGCGTCTGCTTTCGCTCGACATCCTGCGCGGCGTCACCATCGCGTTCATGATCATGGTGAACAACAACGGCGGCGACACCTCGTGGGCCGAGATGCGCCATGCCGCGTGGAACGGCATGACGGCTACCGACCTGGTGTTTCCCACCTTCCTGTTCGTGGTGGGCGTCTCGATTGTTTTCTCGGTGCAGGCGCGGCTGGCACGGGGCGAGTCGCGCAATAACCTTGCCTGGCACACCGTGCGGCGAACCGTGATCCTGATCCTGTTCGGGATCGTGGTGAACAGCTTTCCGTACTTTCACCTCGCCCACATGCGGTTTTATGGAGTGCTGCAGAGGATCGCGATCTGCTACTGCATCGTGGAGCTGTTCTATCTGTTCGACCGGCGGGTGTGGACCAAGGTGGCGCTGCTCGGGACGGTGCTGATCGGCTACTGGGTTTTAGTGCAGTGGGTTCCGGTGCCGGGCGCGGGCATGCCGGGCAAAGATGTTCCCCTCCTCGACAAGGATCAGAACATTGTGAACTGGGTTGACGAGAAGCTCATGCCCGGTCACCTTTATGAAGACTGGGACCCCAACAACCCTGCTACCTTCCACAACGTTCGCGACCCCGAAGGATTGCTGAGCGACATTCCCGCGGTTGGCACGGCGCTGCTGGGGCTGCTGACCGGTTTGTGGCTGCGCGGGCCGAAGAGCGTGAAGCAGAAGGCCGCGGGGCTGGCCGCGGGCGCCGCCGCATGCCTGGCGCTCGGATTCTTCTGGTCGATCTGGTTCCCGCTCAACAAGAAGATGTGGACCAGCTCGTACGTGCTGGCCGCGGCGGGGTGGTCGCTGGTGGCCTTTGCGCTCTTCTACTGGGCCGTGGAGGTGCGGGGCTGGGGCAAGGCGGGCGCGGGCAAGGCGCTGGCGTGGCCGTGGATGGTCTTCGGATCGAACGCGATTGCCGCCTATATGGTCAG
>DATJSB010000180.1:0-5667 GCA_035504315.1 Occallatibacter sp. | reverse complement strand
TGGGACTTGACAGTTTTTGGGAGATGGCGCGGGCGGGGGTGGCTGGCGGTGGTGAGAGGTTATGGGATGCCTGGGAACGATGCGCGCGCTCTGCGGTGCCGATTCGACTCTCGCTGAACGTATTGGCGATGATGCGCAAATCGAACCCACGCAAGACTCTTCTTCCGGCCAACCGATGAGGGTTTCAGCAGCAGGATCAGGTTACAAGGTTCCGGTCGATCTTCCGGAGTTCAGAGCAGACAGCTCTCGCAGGGACTGCCGGAGACGTTGGCCTGTGCTCCTGACCTGACCAGGCGTGAGAACCGCGACGCGAACCGGGAGACACTTCTGCACACATGCCGAGGCGCGGACGCCGCCGCTATGGAAGGCACGTTGGGCTTGTTCGGCGGCGTGAGAGGAGAGGGCGAAGCCGGCAGCAGCGCCGAAATCGCGAAGCTCCTCAATTTGCCAGTCTTTCTGAAGCGGCGTTCCTTCTTTATTAACGATAATGCATTATTATTATCATAATGCCGCTGCCTGCTTGCCTCTCCATCGACGGACATCGTTACTGGGTCGATCGGCTCAATCCATGGCTGGTCCACTTCGGCGGCCACTTTGGCATCCGCTGGTACGGGCTTGCTTACCTGGCCGGCTTCCTGCTGGCTTCCTGGATTTTTTCCCGCTGGTCTCGCGAGGGCCGGCTGCCTATTCCGCAGGAGGAAGTTCTCCCCTTCATCATGTACACCGCTCTCGGTGTGGTCATCGGCGGAAGGCTCGGTTATTGCTTCCTGTACAACGCCCATCAGGTTATCCATCATCCGCTGGTGATTTTCGAGGTATGGCAGGGCGGTATGGCCAGCCACGGCGGCATCGCGGGGATGGTGATCGCCGTCTGCCTCTACGCTCGCCAAAAGCATGTCCGCGTGCTTCCGCTCGTGGATGCGGCCGCGGCCACCGGACCCCTGGGCATCCTGCTGGGCCGCATGGCGAATTTCGTCAACGGAGAACTCTGGGGCCGACCCACCCATGTTCCGTGGGCTGTCATTTTCCCTGATGCGCCGCTGGTGGACGGCTGCCAGGTGCCGCGCCATCCCAGTCAGCTCTATGCAGCCGGCATCGAAGGGATTCTGGTCTTTCTCGTTGGTCAGTGGGTGTACCGCCGCTCGTCACGGCCGGGCGTGACCACCGCGGCCGTCTGCGCCGCTTACGGCATAGGCCGCTTTATCGATGAGCTCTGGAGGGAGCCGGACCTCGGCCAGCCCGTCTTCTGGGGGTGGATGAGCAAGGGGCAGCTCTTCTCTATTCCCATGATCGCAGGTGGCATCGCGGCGCTGGTCTGGTTCGCGGTCCAGGAGAGGTCCGCGCGTCGAGAAGCACTGATTCAAGCCGACCTTGTCCAGGCGATCGAAGCGCCCGGATCGCCGGCCGCTGACCGCCCCTGCACCAACGAACTTCTCACCCGCACCACGGAGACCCGCGATGAATCCTCTGGTCCTTACTTCGATGGCTGCTGCATCCACCTCGGTCGGCGGCTGTTGCGCTGTCCTCCTTCAGCGGAGGATCAATCTGCTCATGGCTTTTGGGTCGGGGGTACTGGTGGGTGCTGCCTGTTTCGATCTGCTGCCGGCTTCAGCTTCGGCCGCGGCCAGAGCGAGCCACTCGGCTCTGCTGATCTTTCCCATCGCTGCGTTGGGAGGCCTTCTGCTCTTCTCGGTTGCAACAGCGGCAGCCCGATACTCGGCACGCGGCGCGGAAAGCCGCGCTGCCGGAAGGTTCAGCGCCTCTCTGCTGGTTCTGCACAGCGTGACGGATGGAACTGCCATCTTCGCCGCCTCTACCATTTCTCTGAAGCTGGGGCTGCTGGTAGGGCTGGGCGTGGTGGCGCACGACGTTTGCGACGGACTGAATACCATTCTCCTTTCCAGCTGCGGGCGAAAACCCCAGTGGGCCGACTACGGATTTCTCGCCCTGGATGCTCTGGCTCCCATCACCGGTGGCCTGATTGCCGCGCACTGGTTCAAGCTCTCGCCGCTCTTTGTCATGATCGTCCTGAGCTTCGCCGCAGGGTCCTTCCTGTTCGCCGCGGTCTTCGAACTCTTCCCTGGCGCCTGGCGGCGCGGTCCCCGCAATCTGCTTCCCTGGCTCACCCTCGCCGGCTTCTGCCTCATGTTCTGCCTGACCAGAATGCTCGGACTGCTGGGATAGGGCTTCGGTCGCGGACAACCCTGGTATTCGATCCCGAGAAGCTGGAATGGAGAAAGCAGCGCGTCCCTTTCACTGGCTGATCGGGTTCATGTGCATAGCGCCTGCGTTGCCGCCGGGGACAGTTCGCCGCTCCCTCGAGGGCAGCAGGCGGGTGGAATTCAGGATGAATGTCAGTTCGGAAGCAACATGAATAAACGCGGCCAGCAGCGGATTGAGCAATCCCGCCGCGGCCATGCCGATGCCAGCGGCATCCACCATCAGAGTGCCGTAGAAGTTCTGGAAGATGATCGCCCGGCAACGGCGCGCGATACGAACGGTTTCGACGAACTTCTCGAGATCGTTTCCGATCAGGACCACGTCGGCGCTTTCACGAGCGACATCCGTGCCGCTGCCCATGGCGATCCCGACCGTGGCTTCGCTCAGCGCCGGTGCATCGTTGATGCCGTCACCCAGCATGGCTACCACACGTCCTCGCTTTGCATGAGCGGCGACCTCGATGGCCTTCTGTTCGGGAAGAAGGTCTGCATGAAAATGAAGGATTCCCATCTGAGCCGCAACTGTTTCCGCTGCGGACAGAGAATCACCGGTAAGAAGAATCACGCGGATTTTCATGGCTTCGAGAGCCTTGACCGCCGCTGCCGCGCTCGCGCGGATCCGGTCCTCAATCGAAATGGAGCCGTAGTAGCGACCTCCGGCTGCCACCAGAACCGACATCCCGCTAGATGCTGCGTCCGCATCGGGCATCTGAATTCCGAGCGAGAGGAGATGGGCGCGGTTGCCCACGACGACGCGTTCGCCCCGCACCTGGGCCACGATACCGCGGCCAATCTCGTAACGAAAATCCTCGGCCTGAGAGAGCGGTACGTCTTTCTCCAACGCATACCGAACGATGGCCCGGCCCAATGGGTGCTCCGAACCGTGCTCGGCGCTTGCGGCTTTCTGCAGCAGAAGTTCCTCGGAAATGCCCGGCTCCGGCCGGACCCGAGCCACGGAGGGAACGCCAAAGGTGACGGTTCCCGTCTTGTCGAGGAAGGCCGTATCAAGGCGGCCCAGAGCTTCCAGATAGATCCCGCCCTTGATGATGGCGCCCTGCCGGGCAGCCCGTCCGATGGCTCCCAACACGGCCAGCGGAGTTCCGGCGGCAATCCCGCAGGCGCCCGCGACAATGATTACGGAGATCGTGGATTGGATGTTGTGGGTGATCACAAATGTAAGCGCGGCCGCGCCGAGCGCGAAGTAAACAAGGTATCCCGCGAGTTTGTCAGCAGTCTTCTGGATCGGCGCACGCGATTGCTCCGCGCGCTCCACTGCCTCGATGATCTTGCCGAAAGCCGTATCTTTTCCCAGCCGGTCTGTGCGGACCTGCAGCACGCCAGCCTGGTTGATCGTGCCGGCATAAACCGTACTTCCCGGCGCTTTCTCGCTGGGCATTGGTTCGCCGGTAATCGCCGCCTGCTCCACGAACGAATGGCCGCTGACCACTTCTCCATCGACGGGAATGCGGCTGCCAGGCCGAATCAGGACGATCTCGCCCGGCAGGATCGTCTGCGTCGGCACGTCCAGGGTCTGGCCATCCCGAATCACACTGGCGGTCTGCGGCAGGAAGTCCAGCATATTCTGAATCGCCCGCCGGCCACGTCCTACTGTCAGTCCTTCAAGGATTTCGGCGGCGAGGACAAAAGCGGTGATGACCAGCGCCGTAAAGAACTGGCCGATGGCCAGCGCAGCCACCAGCGCAATCGTCATCGACAGTTCCATCGTCATACGACGCTCGACGATGTTTTCCAGCGCTTCTTTGAAGATGGGATATCCGCCGATGAGTGCGGCTGCCAGACCGATGACGCTGACCCTGTGAAACGGCTCCCACAGGTGAAACCAGACGGCAGCCGCTGCTAGCGCCACAAAGACTACTCGCAGCACTTCTCCGCGTTCAATGCCGTGTCCATGCCCGTGCGCGCCCTCAACCTCATTGCCCGGCGGGACCGTGGGATGAGAATGCTCGCCACTCATCGGCGCTTCATCATGGACTGCCGGTGTTCCATCCCGTGCTGTCAAAGTCATAAGAGTCTCCGCTTTGGGGACGGCGATCAGTTGAAATATCTCCTGACCACCGCCATCAGTTCGTCTGCCGCCTCCACCTGTGAGGGAAGCGTCTTCTGGCCCGGAACGAGAACGTGGAATTTCAGATGCCCCTCGATCAGTTCCGCCATCAGTCCGTTGAGCGCCCCCCGGCACGAAGCCACCAGTTGAAGGATCTCCTCGCACTCGCCTTCCCCGTCGAGCACTCGCTCAATCGCATCGACCTGGCCTTTGATACGCCGGACACGGGCAAGCATCTTGCTCTTGTTTCTTGTCGTGTGGGACAATTCTCATTCTCCTTGCCGGTAGTATACCCCTCTAGACTATAGACCTGACTATCGAGGAGCAATCATAATGCTGGAAACCAAACGGCGGGTGATCGGCCAGATGATTGTTTGTCAGGGCTGCTGCTGCGGGCACCTCACAAAGACCGTCCTGAGGTGCCAGTGGAGTGGCTAAAAGAGGAATGGCGAAAGCGCGGCCTCCTGAAGCGGTTTCAGCTCACTGTGAGCGGTTGTGTTGGCCCGTGCGACGTTCCCAACGTCGTGGTGGTGAATTCAGAGGCGGGTTCCTAATGGCTGGAAAACGTTACACAATTCGATCAATACCGTTCGCTGGTGGAGTGGGCGGTGGGTTCCGTAGATGCCGGGCATCTGCTGGATCTACCGCGCGGGTCAAAGACAATTTGATGAGGCCGTGGCGATGAATCTCACTGCTTCATGTGCACCGGCTGACTCGCGGATTGATTCGGAGACCGGGGATCCGACGGGACCCAGTTGGCGACAGCGCAACCCGCGCATTAACCCGTTCGGGTGGGTGGTCGGCAAAACGGCTCGCGCGAATGGAGATTGGAGCAGGAGGGGAATTCGCGCAAATGGGGCGATCAACCGAGGTCGGAAGCGGGTCGAGTCAATTCACTGAGGAGGAGTGCAACTGAGCAGATTTGCTATGGACAGGGGTCCATTTTGAAGGAGCGTGGGCACAAAAATGGGCACAATTTGCAAAATTGGCCGATTTCTGGCTGCTCTTGGCTGCTCTAAGTTGTTGATTTGATTGGCTCCTCAGGTAGGACTCGAACCTACAACCCTTCGGTTAACAGCTAGAAAATCAAATTGATCGGTCTTGCTCTCCATTGCCCTATATTGCTCATCTTCAATGAATTAGAAGTTTGGCAATCAGGCGCGAGAGTGTGGGGATCACCCACAATTGCCCGCCTTTTTGAAGCAGTGTACCCACAAAAATCCCCACAGTTCTCGATGGCGGTGCGACTTGGACGCCGCGTGCTTGCTCAGACATACAGAAGCACCTGTTCGCGAGAGAACCTGCGCTGAGAACCCGAGTTCATCCGCCACGGTGCATTGCCCGCTGTCCATTTGCCATCTTGATCCGAAGGGTCTTTATTCA
>DATJSB010000179.1:0-76439 GCA_035504315.1 Occallatibacter sp. | reverse complement strand
TTCAACACTTCTACTCCATCCTCCGTTTCGGAGGCTCAGTACAACGGGCGAGTTGACGCCGATGTAACACAAAAGGATCACCTGATGGGTTCCATCTACTGGGAGCCCGCGCACAGCACTGCTTACAACGGTCCTGCGCGTGATGCAAACTTCTGGCATCACTCACAAGTGAACGACGCTTTTGCGCTGATCTGGAATCACGTATTCAGCCCGACTCTGCTCAATGAGGCGCGGGCCAATGCCGCCGGATGGCGGTGGAACGAACTCAACACTAATCCGCAGGCGCCTTTTGGCCTGACTGCCGCAAACATTGACGGCATTGGAGGCGCAGGCGTACAGAGTCTGGGCGCCGTGAGCCCCAGCCTTCTGGATCAGTGGACGTTTGACTACAAAGACACCCTCACCAAGGTTCTGGGCCGTCACAATATCAAAACCGGTGGTAATGTTACGCGTCTCTACTATCTGAGCGATGCGCCCTGGGCTTCGATCCCATCTTATAACTTTCACAATCTATGGGATTTCGCGAACGATGCACCTTATAACCAAGGCGGCGCCTTTTTCAATGCCACAACAGGCACGCCGTCGATGGAGCGGCTGGACGAGCGCACCAATATCTGGGGATTCTTTGTGCAGGACGACTACAAGCTCCGTCCTAACCTGACGATTGACGCCGGTATCCGCTGGTCCTATTACGGAGGGTTTTATTCAAAGGAGAATAATCTCGGCGTGGTCCAGTTCGGCCCTGGCACGACTGCTCTGACCGACATGAGCATTCACCTTGGAGGCAATCTGCAATCGTCGCAGAAGACCAACTGGGGACCTCAGTTCGGCTTCTCCTGGTCACCGGCGAGGCTGCATGACAAAGTTGTGGTGCGCGGCGGATTCGGTATCGGCTTTAACCAGGACGAAATCGCCATTCTCGCCAACGGCTGGGGCAATCCACCGAATGGAACCGAGCCCGACTTCAATTGCGCCTATCCGACTATTGCTACAAATCCTACATGCGCCGGTAACGGTATTCTTTACGCCACCTCTTCGAGCCCCACGAATATCTATGGCTATCCGCAGAATCCCGCTGCCGTTACTACTTTCAGCAGCGCGAATCTTCCGATGACCGGTACGACTACCGTCACCGCGTACCCGTCGAACCTGAAAACCATCGCCAATTACCACTATTCTCTGGAAGCGGACTATCAGTTCTCAAAAAATATGGTGGCGACACTGGGTTACCAGGGTAGCCAGACGCGGAATCTGATCATCCAGAATCAGTGGAATGCGGTTGCGGCGGCCGATAATATCCCTTTAAATCCGATCGTCACCGGAGTGGATTACTATGCCAACCTTGGCAGCGGCAACTTCAACGCCTTGATCGCAACGCTCAATCATACCTTCTCTCAGCATTTTCAGGCAGAAGGGATGTACACACTTGCGAGGACGATGGATGAGGGCTCCGGACCATACGAAGAAGATCCGTATCCTTACGATGTGAATGCGGCTTATGGACACTCAGATTACGACGTGCGGGATGCCTTCAAGGTGTTCGGCCTTTGGGAGCCGGTTATCTTCCATGGCAATGACCTGCTAGAAAAGATCGCGGGAGGATGGGAATTGGGCGGAATCCTCAACTGGCATACAGGATTCCCCTGGAACCCGGTTTACAACGTTATCGGCGGTAACCTCTATTGCTCAACCTGCGGTTACGGGCAAATCCGTCCGGCTCAATATCTGGGCGGTGCCGGCAAGAATACGGCGAATCATGTCTTTGAGGGATTTGGTGGCGTGAACCCCAATTACGGCGGCAACGGAACCACGTACTTCAAAGGACCGACCTACACTATTCCGTCAGCGTTCCCAATCGAATCGGCTGCGCCGCAGCCCGGGATTCAGCGCAACTCCCTGCTGGGACCGCACTACAACGACACCGATTTGAGCTTAACGAAAAACTTCGGCCTTCCGAACATGAAGGTGCTTGGTGAGGGGGCTATCCTTTCGTTCCGCGCAGATGCTTTCAACCTGTTCAACAAAACGAACATCAATGGTTCATCGATTGATACGAATCTTGGCACCGTCAATCAGGATGGAACTATCAACAGCGTCAACTCAGATTTTGGCGTTGCGGGTAATGCGCTGGGCAGCAGAACAGTTGAAATCCAGACACGGTTCAGCTTCTAGTTTTTACATGATTTCCTGCAGGCGGGGCGCGCCATGCGCCCCGCTTTTTTTGCGATATTCTGAACAGTAGGAAACGATCTGAGATTCTCAAAAAGCATGTTTGTATCGAGACGAGAGCGCGTGCGGAGAGTGAATGCAGCCGCGTCGCGCGCCGTGGCCGTAGTGGTTTTTGCGTATTGCGGCGTAGTGAGCGCGCAGGGAGCATCGGTCGCGGCTCGCCCGGCACAAACCGCTTCGCCGGCCTTTCAAAGTTTGGCGGCAAGGGCCACCGCTGCCCGGGATGCCGACAATCTCGATCAGGCTGTGCCGCTCTTTCATAAGGCGCTGGCCCTCAATCCTCGGTGGGATGAGGGCTGGTGGTCGCTGGGCGAAATCGACTACAGCAAAAATCGGTACCGGGACGCGGCGAACGAATACAAGAAGGCGGCTGCTCTCGATCCCAAGTCAGGCATTGCGCGGATCATGCTCGGTCTTTGCGAGTTTGAGCTCGGCCAGGATGCAGCGGCGCTCCGCGATATTGAAGCGGGCAAGGATTTGGGGGTTGAGGAAGACCGGCAGTTGCGGCAGGTTGTGTTTTATCACGAAGGCATCCTGCTGCAGCGCGCGGGCCGGTTTGAAGCCGCCACCGAGCCTCTCTCTTCGCTGTGTTTGAGCGGGGTGAGAAGCCGGGAACTTGCAGATGTATTCGGCATGACCATGCTGCATATCAATAGCAAGACCCCGCCCGCCGAAGATACTCCGGAAGACGATGTGGTGCAGCACATCGGACGCGGAGCATGCTTATCTGCCGCGAATGAATACGATCAGGCGCGGCTCGAATATGACTACGTCTTGAAACAGTATCCGCATTTTCCCCTGGTTCACTACGCATATGGCAAGTTCCTGCTCGAAGCTCGCGACCGTCCCGGCGCTATCGAAGCATTCAAACAAGAGATCGCCGAAGCGCCGAACAGCGTGCTTGCGCGGCTTGAAATAGCGGCAACGGAATACAAGGTGGATTCCGTTGCGGGAATTCCTTACGCCCGGCAAGCCGTCGATATTGTGCCCCAAGCGCCTCTACCGCATTATTTTTTAGGTTTGCTGTTACTCGATACGGGGGACTACCAGGGTTCGATCCCGCACCTCGATATTGCCAAAAGGGCGTTCCCGCAGGACGCAAAGATCTACTGGTCCCTGGCTGTCGCTTACGCCCATGTCGGCCGGCCAAAAGATGCCGCTGAAGCGCGCGCAGCATTTGCCCGCATTAACCAGGCGAACAATTCAGCATCGCAGAACCCGGCCGTCGGGGATACGCCCGATTCAACTTCGCGAATTGACGTGATGGAAAGCACTGGCACCGAAACCGGCCACTGACGAAACCGTACTTAACTCCGCCGACGAAACCGATCTACGATTCCATCTCTCTGGTTAAGCTTTCGGCTCTTGGATGGTCAGTATCCGGTCGGCCGCAACCTTGCGCAGGAACTGCCGTGTGCGGCTCGGCCACACAATCTCGAGTTCTTCAATCAGCTTGTTCGTCCCCAGTCCGAAGTGCACCCGGCAGTCGCTGGCCGATGCGTACCCCACTGCGGTCGTCGCCTCGTTCCACTGCTCCATGCCGTCCTCGGTCTTGATTCTCACCTTCGCGCCAAGCCCCATCCGGTTACTGCGCGTGCCCACCAGCTTGAGCAGAATCCAGTGATTGCCGGTAGGCGAGACGTTATGAAACAGCTTCACGGGCTCGTTGAGCGAAGTCACGACGGCGTCGATGCGCCCGTCATTGTCGATATCGCCGAACGCCACGCCCCGGTGCGCCCCAACCACAAGAAAATCGGGCCCGGCCTGGTCGCCAACCTCCTCAAATCTGCCGTTGCGAAGATTGCGAAAGATGGAGTTCCGTTCCGGGTACGCCTGGCTTGGAATCGCCAATTGAATGTTGTCCATCACGTTGGCGCGCGCAGCAAACAGGTCTTTCCAGCCGTCGTTGTCAAAGTCGCAGATGCCGTTTCCCCAGCCGGTCATGTGGTTGGTGAGCCGGCCTAGGCCACTGGCGACCGTCGCATCCAAAAACTGGCCACCGCCCTGGTTCAAATACAGTGGAAACGCCTCGTGGTCCACCGCCGTATGCCAGACGTCCGGCAGGCCGTCGTTGTTTACATCGCGGAAATCGGATCCCATGCCTGAAAGCGCGTTGCCGTCCGGTGAGAATGCGACCCCTGCCACTACTCCGACTTCTTCAAATCGCTTGCCGTCGATGTTATGGAACAGGAAATTCGGCGTGGTGTCGTTGGCTACAAACGCATCCAAGAATCCATCGCCGTCGTAGTCGGCAAAGCTTACGCTCATGCCTTTGCCGAACGCAGCTGCAATGCCCGTCTCACGCGTGACATCAGTGAATGTTCCGTCACCGTTATTGCGGTACAAAGTGTTGTAAAGCGGCGCATACTGGTTTGGATGGCAGTAGGCGCGCAAGCCTTCCTTGAGCGCGCAATACGGATCCTTGTTCACTTCCCACTGGCAATAGTTCACAACAAACAGATCGAGCAGCCCGTCGTTGTTGTAGTCGAACCACCCGGCCCCGACCGACCACATCTTTCGCCCGTTGTGCTGGGCGCCAGCCACTCCGGCTTCTGCCGTAACCTCGGTGAAAGTTCCGTCGCCATGGTTGTGAAACAGCTGGTTGCCAGTGACATTTGCGACAAACAGATCCGGCCAGCCGTCGTTGTCGTAGTCGCCCACGGCAACCCCCATCCCGTATCCCGCGCCAGCCACCCCGGCTTTTTCAGTAACGTCAGTGAATGTGCCGTCGCGGTTGTTGCGGAAAAGCCGGTTCCAATAGGCCGGCGAGTTCTTCACAAGGGAAGGAATTTCGGCCCCATTCACCAGGTAAACATCAAGGAATCCGTCGCCGTCATAGTCAAACAGCGCAACCCCGGCCACCATGGTTTCAATCTGATTCTTGTTTGGCGTGGCGCAATTGAGCGTATTGAAATGCAGGCCCGATTTGGTGGCGATCTCTTCGAACCGGATCTGCGAGGTGCCTGGTTCTTCCTCTGCTGCGGGTGCAGGGCGAGGCACCGCCCATAATCTGCGTGCTGCAAGCGACGCAGCGGCCGCGCCGAAAAGCGAAGAAAGAACGCTGCGGCGGCTCAGGTGCCCTGCATGAACTCCGTGGGACATCGAAGGTCTCTTCAAAAGAACTTTACTCCGGCGCAATCACAAAGTCTGCATGCTCGGTAGCCAGAGAGCTGCCACCGACCCACACCGTGTAATGGGTTGGCTCAATGACTTGCCTGCCCGAGTTGGTATAGAACGAGAGTTCATTAAAGCCGAGTTCGAATGAAACCTGCTTCGACTCGCCGGGCTTCAATGTAACGCGCGCGAAGCCTTGCAGGCTCCGCACCGGCTGTTCCAGGCTGGCACCCAGGTTGCGCACGTAGCATTCAACAACTTCAGTAGCCGTGCGCTCGCCGGTGTTTTTGACAGTCGCCGTTGCCGTGATAAGAGTGCGGCCGCTGTAGCTGTTGGCTTCGCTCAGAGGCACGGTCGAACGCGACACTGCGACACCGGAATAAGCGAAGGTGGTGTAGGTCAGGCCGTAGCCGAAGGGAAACAAGGCATCGTTGGGCATGTCGATGTAGCGCGAGATGAATCGCGAGTCTCCGCCTGGCGGCTTGGTAAGATCGGCATCGTAAGTGGGGCGACCAGTTGGAAACTGGTTGTAATAAAGCGGCTCCTGGCCTACGGCTCGCGGGAAGCTCATGGGCAGCTTGCCGCTGGGCGCTACATCGCCATAGAGCACGTTGGCAATCGCCGATCCAGCTTCAGTTCCCGGGAACCACGCCTCGATAATGGCCGGTATATGCTGAGCCGCCCAGTTAAGAATCAGCGGCCGCCCCGAGAACACCAGCAGCACAATCGGTTTGCCCGTCGCGGCAACCTGCTCGAGCAGTTCTTCCTGGTTGCCGGGTAAATCCAGATGCGCCCGCGAACCGGCTTCTCCGCTCATCTCGCTCGACTCGCCCAGCGCCATGATTACAACGTCAGACTGCCTGGCTGCATCCAGCGCCTCGCCAAACCCACTCTGCGATGTTCCCTCAATCTCAGTACCTTTGGCATAAATCACCGAGCCGCCTGTCCGCTTGGCGCGGTCTTCAAACGCGTCCTTCACCGTAATCACATCGGGATTGCGGCGGGGATCTCCCCATTGATTGATCATTTCATCAGCGTTATCAGCAAGCGGACCAATGAGTGCAATCTTGCTTGCGCGATCGGCCAACGGAAGAACCGGTGCTCCGTTGTACGGATTGTTTTGGAGAAGCACCAGCGACTCCTCAGCGGCCTGGCGAACAATCGGGCGGTGCTCCGGCACGGCGCGGGTCACTTCCGTCCCCTGCGCATATGGATGCTCAAAAAGCCCGAGCGCAAGCTTTACCCGTAGCACGCGGCGGACAGCTTCGTCGATCGCGGCCATCGGAATCTGGCCCGACTTGACCATCGCGGGCAGTTCGGTATCGTACAGGTGCGACATCATGTCCACATCAACGCCGGAATTAAAAGCCTTGCGTGCAGCAGTCGCCCCGTCCAGCGCGATGCCGTGATTGATGAGCTCGCGAATCGATGTGTAATCACTCACCACAAAGCCGTCGAATCCCCACTGGCCGCGGAGAACATCGGTAAGAAGGAAACGGTCGGCGCTTGAAGGAACACCATTCAGCGCATTGAAGGCAGACATCACCGTTGCCGCGCCGGCCTCGACTGCGGCCTGGTAGGGCGGCAGGTAGTCCTGCATCAACCGGCTCTCCGACATGTCGGTGGTGTTGTATTCCCTGCCCGCTTCTGCCGCGCCGTAAGCTGCAAAGTGTTTTACGGTGGCAGCCACTGCATCCGGCTTGGAAAGATCGCCGCCCTGGTAACCGCGAATATAGGCACGTGCCATTTCCGATCCCAGGTACGCATCTTCACCAGCGCCTTCGACCGTGCGTCCCCAGCGCGGGTCACGCGAAATGTCGACCATGGGGGAGTAGAACCAATTTACGCCTGCGGTTCGCGCCTCTTCAGCAGAAATGTGTGTCACTGATGTCACCAGGGATGGATCCCAAGTAGCGGCAAGCCCCAGCGGGACCGGGTAAACCGTGCGATAGCCATGGATGATGTCAGCACCGAAGATTAGCGGGATATGGAGCCGGCTCTTTTCAACTGCAGCACGCTGATAGGCGTTGGTGGTTTCAGCGCCCACCACATTCAGCATCGATCCCAGCCGCCCAGTAGCCGCCAACTCCATCGCGTCAACGTTATTCTGTCGTTCAGGATTTTTCCCAGGCGGTGGCGGCAGGTCCCTTTCGGCAGCCACTTCTGCACCTTTGAATCCGTCGCCGCTGTATTGAACCAGTTGCCCCAGCTTTTCTTCGAGAGTCATCTGCTTCAGCAGAGCATCGACCCGCCGCTCGATTGTTGGGCTGGCGAGTTGAGCGTTCGAGGGCGAAACCGCGTTTTGCGTCTGCGCGGAAGTGGCATAGGGCATATCGTTCTGCGCGCGCACTTCGGTCTGCAGCAACAAGAGCGCGACACCCGCAGCTACCAGAATCCTCAATTCTCTCTTGATCCCATATTTCGAAAGCTCAACCCGAAGAAACATACTTTCTCCACTTTCCTGGCACTCCCGGAGGATTTCGCGGCGGACAACAGATTCACGGCGGTTAGAGGATTGAAGCATCCTATCCGGCTTCTGCGCAGGGTCGCTCCTCCATAGGGTCGGATCGACTCTGCTGCATTGCCTGCGGGGTGTAGCATTCCTGGAACTGCAATCGCGCTGCGAATTCGGCTTCCTCCGTCAGCAACCCAGGGGCTGCAGGCGGGCCTTTAGATGATGAACAATGTACAAAACCCTTTGCACAATCGTTTGCGCCAAGGATAAGATTGCATCCACTGAATTGCTCTGTCAAGCATTCATTTGCTCTTGGACACCTATAGTTTGAAGCGGGGTTCGAGGGTTGCGGGGTCGATCTTCTCCCGGAGCGTCCGCCGCCCTGATGCCTGTCCAATGGAAGTCCGGGACTGGCTCAATGCGCTGGGATCTCAATCAACGCGAGTCCGTTGACCGGCAAGGTGAGTTCAAGACGATCACCCGTGAGGGTTTTATGTTCGGGTAGTGGAAGCGACGATGCCTGATTGAGCGCGGCCACTTGCGCACGAGTGGGATAGCGAGGGCTCCCCATCTTGCGATAGGCACCGAGCGGGTTCCCGTGCGATTCATCCAGGCGTTCGATCGATGCCTGTGATCCGGCGGCGACGCCTTTGAACGACAGCCTTAATGTGATGGAATTGGCCTGGGCCACCCTGTCCATGTCGACCAGGTTCCAGGCCGCAATCACCAGGGTTCCGTCCGCCCGGCGCGTAACCAGCAGACGATCGGATAAGTTTTCAAGTCGCACATTGCCCAGTTTGTGCAACAGCGAGAATGCGTAGAAGCTCGGCTTCTTGATGTTGCCCTCGGCGATCAGGCCGAACATTCCGACAAAGGGTTCAGTGGCAACGCCGCCTTCCTCAAAAACATCGTCGAAGGTCCACCACGACATCATGGTCACGTAGCCGTCGCACTGGCTTACATCATACGCAAGGGCGGGACCCACATACCAGTTATCGCGCGCGTTCAAATCGCCATACGAAGGCACGTTCCACTCGGTCCAAAACAGCGGCAAAGCCGGCAGAGTCGAGTCCCGGATCTGGTCGTGGACCATGTGGATTGCGCGGCACACGCGGTCGCGCATGGGAATGTCTTCATGCGTACCGAACAAGTCCTCCACCGTGTCGTCGGCATAGCCATGGGTCGAAACAAAGTCGACTGGCACATGATTGCTGCTGACGTGGCTGAGGAACTCGGGAATCCAGTGCGCGGCCGAGGTTGCCGGTCCCCCTACTCGCAGCCTGGGGCTCACCTGCTTGAGTGCGCGAGCGGTTTGGTCATAAAGCTCAAAATAGGTGGCCTGCTTGGGCTCTCCCGCCCAGAAGTCGATGTTAGGCTCGTTCCAGACTTCAAAGTACCACTGCGCGACTTCGTCGATGCCGTAGCGGTCGATGAGGTGCTGCGCGAAGGCGCGGATCAGTGCGTTCCACCTGGTATAGTCTTTGGGCGGCGAAACGTTGGGCTTGTACCAGAAGGCCTGAATGGAGTTTTTTGAGGCCAGATCATAGGGCATGAAGCTGATTTCGACCATCGGGCGCACGCCGCGAGCCAGCAATCCGTCGTAGATCTGGTCGACGTAAGTGAAGTTGTACACCGGGTTGCCGTGCTCGTCTTCTTTGTACACACCCACATCGTCGAGGAAGATGGCGTGGAAGCGGACGTAGCGCATGCCCACTTGATCGTGAACCTCTTTAAGATCGTCGCGGTAGCTCTCGCGCATGGCGAGTGAAGCATGCCCAGAACCGAACATCTCTTCCCAGAAGTGTGGAAAAGCGTGGGCGGGAGCATTTGCATCGACAGTGACAGGAATGGCCGGGGTCTGTGCGAATGACGGCGGGAAGAAAGTAAGAGCAGCGACGGCAATTAACGAGAGTTTCAGATGACGCAATCGAAACGGCATTGCTCCAGACTAAACTGCATGTGTCCGGGAACGTCAACTACAGAACTCTGTGCATCCTATCTTTCGAGGCTCACTCTCTGCCGGAGGGGAAGGCTCTCTGACGATCCCCCCACCGAAAGCGTGTATTCTCCCGGAATCAGGCTCCACTCGTCCTTCTCAACATCAAGAATCGAGAGATACTGCGTCTGGATCCTCAGCGAGACCTGCTTGCTTTCGCCCGGATTCAATTGTGTTTTTTGCCAACCTATAAGACGCTTGGGAGGCTCTCCTGCGCTCGGGGGAAACGATGCGTAGACTTCGGCAACCTCCGCTCCGGACTGGTTGCCAGTGTTCTTAATCGTGAAGTTTACGCTGACTCCGTTGTCAATAACCTTCACGTGCAGGCCGGAGTAATGGAATTTGGTGTAAGAGAGCCCAAAGCCAAAAGGAAACAGCACGGCTACTTGCCTGGCATCGTACCATTTGTAGCCAACGAGCATTCCTTGGTTGTAATAGAGCTGCTCTGAAGTGCGCTCTTTCCCATCCCCGCCGAACAGGGCAGCCAGATGCGCGAAAGCACCGTTCTGAGATGGACGCGGCTGCACGACCGCGGGTTGGGGCATGTCGACATCGCGCAGAGGAAAAGTGATCGGCAATTTGGCGCTCGGGTTCACATCGCCGAAAAGAACGTTGGCAACCGCATCCGCTCCGCGGCTGCCCGCATACCACGCCTCCAGGATGGCGCTCACCTTGTTGGCCCAGGGTATCAATGCGGGACTGCCCGTTTCCAGAACCACGATCGTATGCGGGTTCGCAGCCGCAACCTGCTCGACCAGCGCATCCTGATTCCCGGGAAGTGAAAGAGTGGCTAGATCCATGTCCTCACTCTCCCATTGATAGACAAAAACAATGGCAACTTCAGCGGGCCGAGCCAGGGCGGCAGCCGCAGCGGGATTTGTGCCGGGATCGTATTCGACGTTTGCTCGCGGCGCTCTTGCGGCGATGGCTTTCAGCGGCGAGGTCGGGAACCAAACTTCCCCTCTCCTCGGCAAACCCTTCTCGAAGCGAATTGCGCTACCGGCCGGCGGGTCGACCTGGCCTGATCCGCCCCCAGAGATCATGGCAATATCGGCATGGGCACCAATCACGGCAATGGTGCGCAGCTTGGCACCGTCGAGCGGAAGCTGCGCATCCTCATTCCGGAGCAGAACAATGCTCTCCTCCGCCAGGTGCTGCGCGATATTGAGATCTCGATCGACATCGATGGGGCCCTTCACTGGGGGATCGTCGACGATGCCGCTGGCAAACTCCGATCGAAGGATTCGACGAACGTGCTGGTCCAGATCGGCCATGGGCACCTTGCCGGTAAGCACGGCCCGCTTCATCGCTTTTCCATAGAAGACAGACGATGGCTCTTCGTTATCCAGGCCGGCGGCGGAGGCCCTGACTGTGCTGTGCGTGGCGCCCCAATCCGAGAGCACAAAGCCGGGGTATTTCCAGTCTTTTCTCAGCACCTGGGCAAGCAGATACTGGTTCTCGCAGGAGGGCTCGCCATTCACTTCGTTATAGGCGCACATCACTGCCCCAGCCTCGGAATTGCGTAATCCAATCTCAAATGCCAGCAGATCACTCTCGCGCATGGCGCGCTTATCGATATTGACATTTAGCGATTTCCGGTCGCTCTCCCGGTCGTTCATGGCATAGTGCTTCATATCGCCGATAACATGTTGGGCCTGTGTCCCCGCTACTTCCTGGCCGGCTATTGTGCCCGCGAGAATGGGGTCCTCTCCGAGGTATTCGAAGGTACGGCCGTCGCGCGGCTCTCGCGCCAGGTTTACACCTCCGCCAAGAGACATGTTGTAACCCTGGGCGCGCAATTCCCGCCCGAGCAGCGCGCCGTATTCATAGGCTGCATCCGCATCCCAGGTGGCAGCCAACGCGAGATCGTCCGGGAGTGCCGTGGAATACCGGCCATTTATCCGGCTGCGCGTTACGCCGTAGGACGCATTCGTCATTTGAATTCCGGGGATGCGCAGGCGTGGAATGCCCACGACGTACCCGACCCCTCCATTGGAGTGCAGAATCTCCAGATTCATCGTGCCCAAGCCATGCCAGCCTGTACCGTGTAACAAGGAGAGCTTCTCGTCCAGTGTCATTTGCTTCAAGACCAGGTCGGCCCGCGCATCCGGAGATAGAGTGCGGTCCAACCATGGATACTGGAATGCGTTCCCGGTATTCCCACCGTGGGTAAAGTGTTGGGAGGTCAGTGAGATCATAAAGAGCGCAACCAGGCCAAGGATGATTGCAATTGGCCGCCGCGCCCGCGGATACATCTTCATCGCTTCTTCTCTCACAACGCCAGCGCCGGCCGAGCCGACGGGAACGCCTCTTCCTCCCCAGAACCCGCATCAGCCGCAGCTGGAATTCTTCGGCCTGTGACAGCCACAAGTCCAGCAAGGCCGGTCTGCTTCAAGAGGCGTCTGCGGGATGAGAGCCAGCGAGGCTGAATTGACATTTTGAACTCCCCGGTAAAGGAAGCCAGAAGTTAGCGTTTCCTGCAAAACGATGCGCCTGTCACTCCCTTGCCCTCTTCGACGGTAAAGATGCAGTCGACATCGTGCAGTTGCAGTTTCTCAACATTGCCGCTTGGCCAGTGGATTTCGACCCCATCGACCTCGGTTGCATCTCCGATGCCGAAGTGAACGCGCATGTCGTTCGACGAGAGATAGCTTCCGCCGCTCAAGACGTCCTCGCGCTGCTTCGTGCCTCCGGCGGTCAGATACACGGTCGAGCCAACGGCATCGCGTGGACTCTTCGGCCCCCCGATGAGCTTCATTTCAATCCAGTGATGCTTATCGGGGTTCACATTGCGAAGGAGCACCGGCGGCCGGTCGAGGCTATTGATCACCACGTCGATCTTGCCATCGTTGAAAAGGTCGCCGAATGCTGCTCCGCGCCCGACTGCGAGAGTTGCCAGGCCGCTACCTTCAACTGCGGGGACGAGTTCGAAGGTACCGTTCTTCAGATTGTGGAAGAGTAATGGGCGCTGGGCATAACTCATTCCCCAATCGGGAGATTGATCAACTGCAGGATAGACGTGTCCATTCACAATCAGCAGATCTTTCCAGCCGTCGTTGTCGTAATCGAGAAAACCGTCACCGAAGCCGACAAATGGAATGGTTGGAGCGGCGATTCCGGTCTTATAACTCACATCGGTAAAGTCGCCGGTGCCGTCGTTGTTCAGTACCAGGTCGTAGTCGTCTGAAAAATCGGTACTGACGACATCAAGGTGGCCGTTGTTTTCGTAATCGCCAATCGCCAGGCCCATATTGGCAACTTCGCGGCCATCGGAATTCAGCGCCAGACCGCTGGCGAAGCTCTGATCGTCAAATGTACCGTCGCCCTTATTAATGTAAAGATAGTTGGGCGTAGAATCATTGGCCACGATCAGGTCGGGCTTGCCGTCGTTGTTCACATCGGCGAAGACCGTTCCCAATCCGTAGTAGTGCTGGGGATCGCTAACTCCAGCAGCCACACTAACGTCGGTGAAAGTGCCGTCGCCGTTGTTATGGAATAAATGATCGCCCGCGCCGTCCAGTCCGCGCGGTCCGCACATGACATTTGCTCCTCGATACTGGCAAGTGCTGTTGTGAACCGCGGCCGAGCCTGAAAGCGGAGGGTGCTTGAAGTCGAAGCGGATGTACCCCGCGACGAACAAATCAAGCCGGCCGTCGCCATCGTAATCGCCGAAGGTAGCGCCGGTGTGATCGACCGAAATATCCCCTGATTCGTTTGAAAGGGAAACTCCGGCCTTTATAGCCACGTCTGTGAACGTTCCGTCGTGGTTGTTGCGATAAAGCCGGTTGGACCCGACGTTGGTTACGTAGAGGTCAGGCCAGCCGTCATTGTCATAGTCGCCTACGGCGCAGCCGAGACCCCAGCGATCGTTTGCAACGCCGGCCTTCGCGGTCACATCGGTAAAAGTCCCGTCGTGGTTATTGTGAAATAGCGCTGCATGCGGCGGAGTCGCTTTGCCGGCTAGCGCATCGAAGGTGGAACCATTGACGAGATAGATATCGAGCCACCCATCGTTGTCGTAATCCAGAAGACAGACGCCCGAGCCTTTTGCCTCGATAATCAGCTTCTTCTCTGGAGTCCCGGTGATATTGCGCCAGCTACCGAGACCGGACTCTTTGGTGGCGTCAATGAACACAATCGGGCCGGACTTGGCAAAACCACCGGCGGTAATGGGCCTGTGCTGGCTGTCGAATGTGGCCTGCTCCGCTCCGGCATTGGCCATCCCGGCTTGTCCCGCCGGCTGCATGGCCGCGGAACCGCCGCTTTGCGCAAGGAGCACACCTGTGGAGAACAAAAGGCACGAGCAAACTGCAATGGAGGGAGCAAACGCGCGCAAGAGGAATTTTAGATTGCAACTAGTCGCGTGCGCCAACGGGTCGGAGTTCGATTGAAAGCAATTCACGATCACTTCCAGAATGTGCCCTGCACCCTGTTGTCTTGCGGCCGGTTTTTCAGATTCATTGCCTCTGGCGACGCCGGCACCGATCTGAAAGAATGTTAATGGGCGATAATTGCCAGGGAGCGGATATGGCACGGTCTTCATGTTTGCGTTGTGTCCTATTCTGTTGCCTCTTGGCCGCTACTGCGCAATCGTGTTTTGCCCAGGCTTCCGGCGCGATCAAAGCGACGCCTCCAACCGGAATCTCCTACTCCGCCGAAGGCTCACGGCCGCATGACGCTTCATTGCAATCCTCTCTGGCGCATCAGGAAGCCGATCTGCGAGCTGCGCTGAGCCAACAACCTGACTCGCCCTCTCTGCTTTACGCCCTGGCGCTCGTCCAGCGCGAAGAGAATGACCCGCACGCATCTCTTGACGCCTATACCCACGCGGCGAGATTCCGCAAGCCCACGCCGCAGGAACTCCATTCAGTGGCGCTTGATTATGTATTGCTGAACGACTATGACGACGCGATCCACTGGCTTGAAGTCGCCGTTGCCATGGC
The DNA here is from genome assembly GCA_035504315.1 of Occallatibacter sp. GTDB lineage: Bacteria > Acidobacteriota > Terriglobia > Terriglobales > Acidobacteriaceae > Telmatobacter. The sequence goes on along the minus strand of DATJSB010000179.1, from coordinate 61,702 downwards.
CCCCGCGGACGTCGATATTCTCTATTCGCTGGGCCGGTGCTACTACTCGAAGAGCCGGTTTGTGGATGCAGGCAAGATGTTTCAACTGGTGCTGGCAATCGATCCGACACAACTGAAGGCAGAAGAAAATCTGGGCTTGGTGTATGACGCAACCAACCACCCGCAGGAGGCTGAAGCGGCGTTGCGCAAGGCCGCGAGCTGGAGCAGCGCAGGCGGCAAGGACGAGTGGCCTTATCTTGACCTGGGCAATTTTTTGCTGGAACAGAACCGGCCGCAAGAGGCGCTTGCACCTCTGCAAAATGCCGTGCATATACGGCCAGACTCCGCGATGGCCCACGAACGCCTGGGCCGCGCCCTGGTGGCAACGAATCAGAACACCGCTGGAATAGCCGAGCTGGAGAAATCAGCCGATCTCGACCCGAAGAATCCGCGGGTGCACTTTGAGCTTGGTCGGGCACTGCGCCAGGCAGGCCGCGCGGAAGAGGCACAGAAGGAGTTTGCGCTGAGCCAGCAACTCTACGCGACGCACAGCTCCGAGTGAGGCCGGCGGGCTGGATTCCGCTTTTTGTTGCGAAGTAACCTCGTTCCCGAATCATGGCTTTGGAGCCTCCGCCGCGGCTACTGGCTTTTCACTGTCTGACTTGGCGGGCTCATCGATCGTTATCTGCTGGTCGCCCTTCACATTCTCAAGAATTTGCTGAATCCCGCTGGGCCAACGGATCTCAATACGGCTGGCGACGGGTTCAACTCCCAAGCCAAAGTGCACGCGGGGATCGCTCGAGGAAAGATAACCGCTCGCCGTTGTCACTGTCGCCCACTGGCTGCCCTGCGCGGTGACCACTTTCACCTGTGCGCCTATTCCGTCGCGATTGCTCTTGTGGCCGATCAATCGCAGCGTGATCCAATGATTTTTTGTTTCGGTCAAATTCAGCAACACGTGCGCCGGCCCGCCGTTGGTAGAAACCACGGCATCGATGCGGCCATCGTTGTTGATGTCGCCAATGGCCATGCCGCGCCCCACCCAGGCGTCGTGAAAAATTTCCGTCGAGATGCCCGACACATCAACAAACTTCCCACCCGTGTTACGCACCAGCATCATGGGCTCACGATAGCGCAATTGTGGAAAGCTCTTTTGAATCGTATCGAGGTCGTGCCCTTGCGCGATGAGCAGGTCTTTCCAGCCGTCATTGTCGTAGTCCATGAAGCGCAGGCTCCAACCCGAGTGCAGCATCGACATGGCGCCCAGCCCGGAGGAGATGCTTGAGTAATCGAATGTTCCGTCGCCGAGGTTGCGATAAAGCGCATAGCGCTGGTTGGCAAGGTCGGAAATCACCAGGTCGGGCCAGCCGTCGTTGTTATAGTCGGCGAGGTCAACGCCCATACCAGCGAAGGTCTGCCCTTCTTCGTTAACGGCAATCTCACTCAGCAGGCCCACTTCCTCAAACGTTCCGTCCGGTTTTTGATGAAAGAGAAACTCCGGCATCGAGTCGTTGGCAACAACAATGTCAATGCGGCCGTCCTGGTCGTAGTCACCGATTGCGATTCCGAGAGCCTTGGCCGGAACGTCGAGGCCGAGCTTGTGCGATACCTCGGTAAAATGCCCGTTGCCGTCATTGTGATACACCAACATGGTGATGGGCTGGAACACATCGGGGTGGCAATAGCCGCGGTAGCCCACCATATGCTCCCCACACCAGACATCGTTCCAATCCCACGTCACGTAACGGTCCACGACCAGGTCGAGCAAGCCATCGTTATCGAGATCGACCCATGCGGCCGAACTGGACCATCCGCTGCCGCCAACGCCCGCCTGCTGAGTAACGTCGGTGAACTCGCAATGGCCGTTGTTGTGATAGAGATGGTTGCCGCCGTAGCCGGTCACGAACAGGTCTTCGTTGCCGTCGTTATCGTAATCGCCCACGGCAACACCCATGTCGTAGCCAATTCCCTTCAGTCCCGACTTTTCTGTGATGTCTTCAAAGGTTCCATCGGGCTTCTGGTGATAAAGGCGGTCCCAATATTCAGGACCTGTCTTTTGAGGGATGAAACCAGGCGGTGTTGGATCGGAATAGGGAGCCCCGTTAGCAAAGAAGATGTCGAGCCGGCCGTCGTTGTCGCAATCGAACAGCGCTACTCCGGAGCCCATGGTCTCGATGAGATACTTGCGCGACGTGTGCGGCGCCTGATGAAGGAAGTTGATCCCCACCTTTTCGGTAACATCGACAAAGCGCCCGGGCACGAGTCCATCATCGGCAGCACCTGTCTGGTTCGCCTGCATTGAAGGACTCGCTTGCTGAGCTGAACTAAAGATCGCAGCCACTGCGAGAAAAGCGACTACACAGGAAGCCCAGACTTCAGCTTGATTCTTGAACAGTGCGCTCCGCATCTCTGCCGTTTCTCTACAGTGAATCTCCGAATTTCCCTTCCATCAACTGCAATTCGGCGCAGAATTACCGCCCTGGCGCACCGCAGAACCGGGCGATCGCGTCCTGGTTCTGATTCAAGTTCAACCGCAGCGAGCCGACGGACTAATCGAGCCTGGTATGCCCCGGACTATTCTCTCGCCGGCACAAGAATATCATCTGTTGCAGGCAGCCTGATTCGCTTCGCCCGGGTATCACTAGCTGCATAAGAGCTCTTTGGCGGCCAATGTACATCCCTCTGGAGCTAAAGTCGTCGGTGTTAAGGGGCTTTGTTGGCGCGACTGAAGTCGTGCCCAGACACTTTGCGCCCCTTTTTTGCCCGTTTTTCCGCAACCTGCAAATCCACCATATACGCGTTTTTGCGGTGCGGGATCGAGGGCCACTCCGCCGTTTCATTCAAAAACCCCATTGATGCAACCAGCTCTACTTTGCTTGGGTAAGCGAGCGGATGATTTCAACCTCCCGCTCGCGATACGGCTTGCCGTCAGCGTAAAAGACATCGTGGAACCACACGGTGGGCTTTTCAAGCACGTAGGGCCGCTGCCACGAGTCCCAGGGCAAATATGTCTGGCTCTTGCCGGCAACCAGGCCCCAGTTGATGGCGGCCACACGATATTTGCGCGCGATTGGCAGTACGGTGTCAAACGTGCTGCCTGCGCCGCGCGCCATGTATTCCGTGCACAGCAGCGGGCGACGGAACTGCTCGAGTTGAACGACGTGGGCTTCAAACTCCTCCGGCCAGTTATAGTCATGAAAACTGATGATGTCCGACTGCTCGATCTGAATTTTCGCGGTAAGCGACATCGTTTCGAGAGAGCTCCAGTCGCCACGCCAGACGCCGCTGGTGAGCGGCTGGGTGGGATGCACGGAGCGCGCCCAAGCAAACGCCTGCGGCAATAACCAATTCACCAACGCAACTTTGTTCGGGGGTTCCAGCTGCCCGTATGAACTATCGTTCGTATTGTCAGGCTCATTCCAGACGTCCCACGCAAGAATGCGCGAATCGTTGGCAAATGCGCCCACCACACCAGCTACATATTTCTGAAGCCGCGGATATTGCGCCGGATCTGTCAGAATCTCCATTCCCGGAGCCTGCACCCAGCCCGAGTTATGCACACCAGGAATCGGCGGATGCTGGGGACCGAGTTTCGGTGACGGGTCCCAGCATGAGTCGAAGAGCACAAACACCGGCTTGATGTGATGCTTTGCCGCGATCGTCAGGAAGGTGTCGATGCGTTGCTCAAAGCCCTTTGGATCCTGCTCCCAAACCAAGTTGTGCAGGAATACGCGCATGGTGTTCATGCCGATCTTCTCGGCCCACCCCAACTCCCGGTCAATCGTCACGGGATCGAAGCTCTCCGCCTGCCACATTTCAAGTTCGTTGATCGCGGTAGAGGGAAGAAAGTCTGCGCCTACCGGCCACGCCTGCTTCTCGTACCACGCGTTAGCCTGAGCTTCGCTCCAGCGTTGATCCTGTGCGCGCAACTGCGCACACGTAATGACAAAGACCGCAGCAACGATAAACACGATCAAGCGGGAAAAGTGCTGCCTGCCAGGTATTGTTCTCACTCTCACTCTCCATCTTCAACTGCAGTGGAAAACCAAATTAACGTCGATCGATTGAAATCACTGTCACGCTAGCGCGCGGGAAAACGTGCGTCCAGTCGCCGGCTGGAATCTGCTCCGTGCTGCTGGCTGGCGCCACGCGCATCGGCGCAGTTTCATCGTTTCGGTCGGTTAGTGAGGAGGAGCTGAGCGTCTGCACCGCGGCCGTCGATGCAGCCACAAAATGATCCAGATGAATCTGCGCGGTAATAGCGGCGTTCACGCTGCGATTTACACAGAACAGCATGAGCCGGCTGCCATCCGGACTCAGTGCGGCAACCACGTCGAGGTACGGCACATCGTCGATGTTGGGCAGCCGCTTTACGCCCTGCGCAACGGCGTACAGTCCCGAATCCGCTTTCGACTCCACAAGCCTCGAATTCGCGGCGCTTGAGTACATCTTGAAGACGTAGTATGACGGCGTTGCGAACACCTGCCCCCTGACCTTCCATATACCGGCGAATTCCATAATTCCGGTCATGTCGGAGATGGGCACGAACGGGCTGCTTCTCATCATCATGTTCAGGAATGCGCCGGTCGTAATCGCGCCCCCGGTATTCAAAAACGTGGGCGCATCGGGCATTCCGCCCGTCCACAGCCACTCGGTAAACGCCAGGTGCACCTTGTCCTTGTAGCCGGGCATACTGTCAATCTGGTCCTGCGCTTCGTGCAGCTTTCTCTCGAGCTGGACCGGCAACGCGAATGACGCTTCATCGACAAACTCCGGCGTGGGGTCCTTGAGCAGCACGTTGCCCGTTCCCACCACAAAGTGCGTGGAAAGGTAATTGAAGGTGCCCGGAGGATCGGTCAATTGAATCCCGTTCCACTCCTGGTACCCATCCATGTCGGCGCCGGTACCAATCAACCGCGCCGTGGGATCGACAGCTCGAATCGCCTTGCTGAAGGCCAGGGTTCGCGCAGCGAGCTCGCTATGCGCCGGATAGCCGAGATTCCAATTGCCCCACAGCTCGTTGCCCAGCTCCCACAAGAGCCCCGAATGCCGGGTCCAATGCTGGTCGACATAACGCACCCACGCCGCCGCTTCTTCGGGCGTCCCGCTGCCCATGTTCACCGCAATCTGGGGCTCGGCTCCGATGCGCCGGCAGAATTCGAGGAATTCATCGGTGCCAAAGGTGTTGTACTCCGGAATGCCCCATGAGTTATTAAGCATGCTCACGCGTTTGTCACGCGGGCCGATTCCGTCGCGCCAGTGGTAAGAAGAGGTGAAGTTGCCGCCAAAACGCACCAGCGGCGTCCTCATCTCCCGCGCCAGCATCACGGCGTCTGGGTCGAGTCCATCGGTTGCGTCAGAGGGCATCAGAGAGAATTCGTCGAGCTCGATGCGTTCGTCGCCGGCAAGCTCAACGACAAAGTCGGCGGCGTCGAGGGGCTTCAACTTGCCTTCGGGCACATCGAGCTTGAAGATGTATTTGGTCCAGTCCGCTGCCGCCACGTTTACCTTTTGACTAGCCAGCATTTCGGGTTGATTGTGCGGGCGCAGCTCCAGCGTTACCTCCGTGGCTCCGCTCAAATGGCGCGCGTAAAAGCTACCGGCATAGCTTCGCGTGCGTTGGACCGGCAGATACACTCTCTGGCGGATGCCGGTAGCTTGACCCGGCAGCGCAAACGCGCGCAGCGATTGCCAGGAATTCGCGGCGTGGCCGTAGACGATTTCATAGCGGTTGCCTTGCCGCTCATCGAGCGGCGCCCACGGCAAAGGCAGAGCCAGGCTTGAAGCGCGCATCAGCTCCGGCTCTTCGCGCATCATGCGCGCCTGCGCCTGCGGGCTCCACAATCCCGCCTCGAAACTCGGATTCCTCAACAGCTCTGACCACAACCCGTTGTAGGTGGAGTTCCCTATCGGCTCGAGGAACGTACCAAATACTGTCTTTGGAATCACCTGGCCCACAGCCGCGGCATTCACATTGATCTGGGCAACGTCTGGAATCGGCTGCTTCACAGTGATCTGTGCCTGAGCCAGGAAAAAGGTGGAAAGGCTTATGCTCGCCAGCACGATGTATTTCGCGTTCTTAATCATGAGTCCCCACCCGCCTGCGGCTTCTGTTCCTGTTTGCAAACCTGTCTTCATCATTCAAGCGTTGAAACGTGAACATAATGGAAGTTCGCATCATATCCCGCCTGGTTGCCTGCATACAGGCAGATCTTCTCATTGCTACCAAGTGAGTGAATCCATGTTCCGCCTTCGATCCAGGTTGATCCGTCGTTGCTGCTGTACGCCGTATACATCTCCTGTCCGTTTACGTTCTTGCGCACGATACGCAGCCAAACCGTAACCTCAGTGTTGATGGCAGCGGTCCCCAGGTTTGTGGCTCCCCAGCTCGGATAACCCGAAGCTTGCGGCACCTGCGCTTTAATGAATTCCACCTGCCGCGTGTCGTTGTTGTTGTATAGGTCGGCGCGTATAAAGTCGTTGTCGTCGTCATAGAGCAGCAAACCCGCCTGGGCGTAGTTCTGTCCCACTCCCGACACTGGCAAGTTCAAATCCAGCTCTGTCTCCACCATGTAATCGCCGGCCGGCGCGCTCTCGGCCAGCAGTGGCACTTTTGCCATGCCGCCGATCGGATCGTAACCAACTGAATCTACCTGGTAGCCGTTACCATTGAGAGTATAGGTTGCAGTGGAATGGATGAATGACCACTGCGAGCTCAGCGTGCTTTCGGTAAAATCGTCGGAAAGCGCTGCGATCGCCGAACGAGGCGAGTCCTCGGTTGATTGCACCGTCGTGTACGAGTTGGTTCCTCCCGGCTGCGCCGCTGGAACTGGCTGCGGCGCAGCGGAATCCGAGGGCCCGAAGCCGCCTCGCGCAACCGGCCATCCATTGATCCAGTCAATAGCATCAATGAATCCTGGCCGCGCGGTATAACCAACATCGCCTGCGTAATACGGCGTCGCCGACAGGATCCCGTGGTAAAGGATGTAGTTCTGGCCCGATTCGTCTTCGAAGATCACATTGCCACCCGGACCGATGACGCTGTTGCCGTTCATGTGTATCACCGGCGTTCCGCCGGGGTTGACTGCGAGCATTGAGATTCCCTGGGCGTCCACGTATGGCCCGAACGGCGTGGTAGCGCGGCCGACAAAGACGCCATAGCCGCTCAGCGGACCGTTGCAGCAGTTGGTCGATGAAGCGAACAAATAGTAGTAGCCATCGTGGTACCACCAGTTGCCGCCTTCATAGCGGTTATCTACGGCAACTTGCTGCTCGCTCGTCTTGTCTGACGTCAATCCATCCGCAGAGAGCGTACGAACGTAAAGTCCGCCGGTGAAGCTTCCAAACAGAATGTATCTCTGTCCCGCGGTGTCCTGAATCTCATCGGGATCGATGGTCGACCGGTAGGACCCGGAGCAGCAGTTGGTCGCCAGCTCCGGCTCAACAACCGGGCTGCCCGAGTCCACAAACGGCCCCGCAGGCGATGCGCTGGTGCCGACGCCGATGGCCGATCCGTTGCCGGACAGGCTCGTCTCTGATGCCGCGTAATAGAGGTAGTACTGGTTGTTGAAATACTTGATTGCCGGTGCCCATAGCGAGGCGCCGCTGATGTTGGCCCAGGTAGGCAAGCCAGGAAATGCATTGCCGTCGTAGGTCCAGTTCACAAGGTCAGACGACTGAAAGATATTGATGTAGTGCGGATTCGGATCGCCTGCGTAAAGCGCATCGCTGGTGCAGTAGAGATACCAGGTGTCGACGCCTGCAGTCTGCGCCTTGATGATCGCCGGATCGGCGCAGCTTACGGCGTTCAATGTACTGCTCACTTTGAGTGTGAGTGGGTTGGTGTATGTCGTCCCCATCGGTGCGCTGATTGTCGCCGTTTCCGCGCTCGATGTAGAACTGCTGAAGTTCGTATCGCCGCTGTACGTTGCCGCAATTGAGTCGCTGCCCACGGCCAAAAGCGTCGATGTGAAATGCGACTCTTCGGTCGAATCAAGCGCAGCCGCGCCCAGCGTCGTTGATCCTGAGCTGAATGTTACTGTGCCAGTTGGAACCGCGCTGCCTGCGCCGCTGCCCGCGCTCACTGTAGCCACTAACTCGACCGGGAGCCCCTGAGCAGCGCTTGCCGGATTCTCCACCAGCGTCACCGTGGTCTGCGCCAGCGGTTTGTTTACCGTCAAGGTCGCGGCCGCAGAAGTAGAGGAGTAATATGCGCTCGTCCCGCCGTACGACGCGGTCAAAGCGTATGAGCCTGCGCTGAATGATGCGCTCGACCAACTGGCTTGGCCGGACGAATTCAGAGCCGCGGTTGCCAGGCTGGTCGATCCATTGTAAAAGGTCACTGAACCCGTTGTGACCGGGCTTCCCGATGAGGTGACCGTCGCCGTCAGGGTGACCGAACTGCCGGCGGTGATAGTCGAATTGGAAAGCGCGAGGGAGGTAGAAGTTGCCGCCTGCGTTGGCGGCGTCGACGAGGACGAGCCGCTGCCGCACGATGTCATCACAACCGCCAGCATGAGCAAAGGCGCCAGAGAAGAGCGAGGGATTCGGATCGACATTTTCATATTCTTATGCATCCAATCCGTTTACCTTTGCCGACCTTGCCTATTGCATGGCCCCGGGTCAGCGCCTCACTTGCTGTCTTGCGTTGGGCCTCCGATTGGCGGCACGCCCGCCGATCCAAAACCCGAACTAATTGCTGACAATATGCTGGGATTCAGTTTGGCGTACTCAGCTTTCAGCCTCGTGTATTCGCGCACTGCCCGGTTGGCGTCGTCGAGCCTGCCCAGCTTCTTGTAGACCCTGGCAAGCTGGAACTCGATGCGCGGCGCCAAGTCAGGTTCCGGATGCATCGATCGCGCCTTCTCGAGCGCGGCCAGCGCTTCGTCAATCTTGCCGGTTTCAAAATCAGCCAGGCCAAGGTAGAAATAGGTAGCTGGATAACCCGAGTAATTCGCCACCACCTTGCGCAACAATGCCAGTCCTTCATCAATGTGATTGGTTTCAATATCAATCTTTGCGAGGTTGTACATCGCGACCGGATTGCTGGGGCTCAGCTCGAGTTCTTTCGTAAAAGCCTGTTGCGCAAGATCCATCGAACCCGCCCGCCGGTACTCCATGCCCAGCTCTTCATAGAGATCAGAGTTGTTCGGGGACTGTTTGAGGGCCTCCTGAAACTCGGCAATGGCTTCCTTATGCTGGCCCATCTGGGAGTCCATCTGTCCCTGGACGTCGTGCACATGCCAGGAGTTCGGATCAATTACCGCCATGCGCGCATAGCTGGCAAAAGCCACTGCGCTGTGCGCCTTGCCGCGGTATTGAAGAACGTCCAAGTCGTTCGGAGCCAACTCTGCCGCGCGGTCCAGAGGCTCAGTCGCCTTTTCCGGGTGGCCGTCCTGCAACTCCACAATTCCCAACCACAACTCCGCTTGGGCATCCTTGGGATCAAGTTCAAGTTCCCGATGCAATGCAGCCACGCATTCATCTACCTTGTGCATCTGGGCATAACCAATACCGAGAAACAGATTGGCGCCTTGCATCTGCGGCGCGAGCGCAACTGCATGTTGAAGCAAATCGACACCGTTCGCAGTCTTCCCCAGGCGCAGTTCGGCCACACCGTATTCCATCAGCGCAACCGGGTTATCGGGCGCGTCGTGCAAAGCGGCTTGAAACCACTTTTCCGCCTCGTCCGCCTTTCCGGCGCGGATTGCATCAGTGCCGTTGCGAAGATATTGGTCGACCGAATTTCCCGTCGACGTTGCCACCTGCGCTGCAGCGAAAGGCAGCACAAGAAGCGCTTCAAGAATCAAAGCGGTTGCATTCAACAGTTTCATTCGAAATGTCCTTTTCAATTAGTATCCATCTCGAATGAGCAATGCGCCATTACAGGAATGAAGCGTGAATTCCGCAGCGATTCGCTATCGATAGTGAAAGCGGAGGATACTGGTGGCCTTAAGTATCCTCCGCCCGCACATCGGGTTGACTGTTACAGGCTTCCTCCCACCTTCCGCTAGAACTGGAAGCGTGCTGTGAGCTGCACGTTCCTCGGGCTATTCTTGGTCCCGGTTGGCAGCCCGAATGTGCCCCAGTCGTATGGCTGACCGTCCGGCCATGAGAAAGAGTGTTCGTTGAAACTATTGATAAGTTCCGCTTTGAGCGACAGTGTGTAGGTCTCGTAGAACTGGAACTTCTTGATGATGGCCATGTCGTTGTTGAGGTAGGGAGGCGTGCGCACTTCGCTGGTCACGCGCGGGATCCCTGTGTTAAAGGCGTACGGCTGGTTCGGGCTGCCATTGCAATTGGCCTGCGTATCTGTTGTGCAATCGCGGTTGTAGTTGTTGTTCAAGTCGTAGAAGGCAATAGGCCTGCCCGCGGCATTCGCATCTCCATCCACAACGTCGGAATATTCCAGGTTAAACATCGTATTGATCGTCGGATCGACCGATACGCCTGGCTCATTCACAAAGAAAGGATGGATGCCCTTCTGCCCCTTCTGCGCGTACACCTGGCTCTTGAGCTTCGCCCCCGGGTACCTGCCGAAGCGCATGCAATTCTCAAATCCCGGAACGCCCCAGCCACAACCGAAGCTGACCGGCTGTCCCGACTGTAAGCGCTCGATGGTGCTCACTTCCCAGCCACCGGCGAGCACTGCAGCGATACCGTGGTTAAGGAACTGCTTCCCCTTACCGATAGGCAGTTCGTATGAGCCGCTGAACACGAAGATGTGACGCAGATCGAGGCCCGAGATGGCCTTTTCCTTGTGCAGGTCGTAAACGTCTGTGTCCTGCGGAGTTTCGCCCAGCGCGTTGTTGGGCAGCGCGCTGTCGGCGTCGGTAAAGGTCTTGCCGAAGGTGTACGAGGCGAGCATGGTCAGGCCCTGGTGGTAATGCCTCTCGACGGTAGCGATCAGTGCATCGAAGCTGGACATGCCGACGTTCTCAAGACAGCAACCCTGATCGATAAAGTCGTACTGCGGGAAGGGCCGCAAGGCCAGTTGAAGCGGCGGGTTTCCGCCCCAGTTCTGATCGAATAGCGGGAACGGCGCAGCCACGCCCTCCGAGTTTCCGTTAAAGTTCTCGTAGAGCGAATCGCCGTACGGGAAATAGCTAGGCGGCATGTTGTTGGGGTTAAGGACGTTCGATTTGAGGTCGGTGGAATGGTTTCCGATGTAACCCACGGTGGCGATCAAGTCGGTTGCCATCTGGTGCTGGACTTCAAGGTTCCAGCTATAGACCGTAGCCGGCCGACCGGCACCCGGTGTGATGTAGGAGCCGGGCACATAAGTCCCGTTGTAAATGCCGGGGTCCTCGTCCGGTGGGGGCGTAAAGGCGGGCATGCCGTCGTCGATCGTGAAGTCAGGATCAAATCCGTTCAGGCTGATTGAGTTGGCGCTGACCGAGTAGCCAGTCGTCATACTGCCGCCGAAGTCGGTGTACACCTCCGGGCCATACAGAATCCCGACACCGCCTCGAACGACCGACTTCTGCTTTAGGAAATCCGGTGACCAGGCAAACCCGATGCGTGGGCCCCAGGACTTCATCCAGGTGTTCGCCCAGCGGGGATTGCAGCCAGTACATTTGTCGGCGAAGACCAGCGCGCCCGGAATGTTCAGCTCCGGATCGGTGGCGGTGGGGCTGAAATTCGCTGTGTGGTTATGTGCCTCTTTCCTCGGAACATCGATGTCGTAGCGCATTCCGAGATTCAGCGTCAGGGTTGGTGACACTTTCCAGTCGTCCTGAACGAAGAGGTCGTAATAATTGGAAAGCCACTTCGGAGCCTGCAACACATCATTGTTGGTGTGGCCATCATTCGCTAAGCCCAGGTAGAGGCTTGCAATGCCCAGACCGCCACCGATGCCAAGTGCACCGGCAGTTTCGCCAGAGGCGAAGTCGATCTCCTGGGTCTCGCCGACGAGGTGGTTGAACTGCTGGTAATGGGCCTCGCCACCGAACTTGAAGTTGTGGCGCCCGTGCGTCCAGACGACAGCATCGTTCAGGTAAAAGCCGTTGTCCACCTCGTCGTCGTCATTGCCGATATTACCCATGGTCGCATCGATATCGCCGGTGACGATCAGAGGGAAGCTGTTGCCGGTCGCATTCTTGAGCCCGAGAAGTGAATCCCAATCCTTTCCGCTATTCGCAGCCTCGTTGTAATTCTTGCTGTTGCTGCGATTGGCGCCGAAGATCAGGTAGTCGAGCGTGTTCGGCGTGAAATTGACATCAAAGCCCACGCGGATAAAGTGGGTGGTGAAGTCCTGGAACCACCCCTGGTTGCTAATCGGGAAAGGCAGGTCAGGCGCCGCGCCCGACCACCGGACGTTTTCGCGAGAGCTGTATGCGCCCCAGAGCTTGAGCTTTTGGGTTAGGTTCTGGTCGATACGAATCGTTTCAGTCGTGTCGGTGGTTGGCACCACTCCAACCATCGTGTAGTTGTTGACCACGTTACTGTTCGATGGAGTCTGGGGATAATACGACAGGAGCGTTTTGGCGAGAGCGCTCTCCTCGCCCTGCGGAATGATGTTGGTGGGATTGGCATCCCCGCCAAAGGCGGTGCGACACTCGACCCCGCCAACTGTCGTGGTAGTGGTCGGATCGAAAATCTCACCAGAATAAATCTTCGTGCCATCGCAGGGGTTTGTGCCGACCACCGTGCTTGTCAGCCGATCGGAGAAGTTGCCGCCGAGTTCGGCCGTTGTCGGGATGGTGCTGGTCTCTGGAGAGCTAAACGTAAAGTGAATCTGTTCCCAGTTGAAGAAGAAGAAGCTCTTGTCGCGCCCGTTGTAGAGATGGGGAATGCGGATGGGGCCGCCGAAATTGAGGCCGTAGTCGTTCTTTTGATCTTCTCCACGAGCCCAGGGCGCATTGCAGGCCGGCGTGTTATTGGTCCCCGAACAATAGTAAGTGTCCCAGCCATTGTTGAACCAGGTGTTGGCATCCAGAACTTTGTCCTTGTAGAACTCCCAGCCGGTGCCGTGATAATCGTTGGTTCCGCTCTTGGTAACGAAATCTTCCACGCCGCCCGTGGTGCGGCCAAATTCGGCAGGAGGCAGTGACGTGATGACCTTGAATTGCGTCAGGGCGTCCACCGAGGGAGCTTCTTCGTCGAACGACGAGCCATTCTCAGTGCGCTCCTGGCTGACACCGTCGATGAGCACTTCATTGCCGTACTCCTGGCCGCCAGCAACTTTGGAGAGAAAAACGCCATTGGGGTCGTTGATGCCAGGACCCGTTGTTGCCGGCTGCAGGAACATGAAATCCTCAACCGAACGCAGCGCGCCCACGCCGGTGGCCAGGGCGATGGGCAGGTCTTCCATCTCTTTCTCGCTGATGACGCCGCCGATATCTGACGATTGCGATTGGATTGAGAGCCCCTCGGCAGATACTGTGACCGACTCTGTAGTCGCGCCGGGCTGCAGGGTCACGTCACGGGATGACACGGTCGCAATCTGAACAAGCACACCCTTTTCGACTTCGGTCTTGAATCCAGGTGCAGTGACCGTCACATCGTACTCGCCGAGGGCGATGTCCTCAAATCGATAAACGCCCACAGAAGTTGTCGTTGTCGAGTACGTCGTGCCGGTGCTGGTGTTCACGATGGATATCTTGGCTCCGGAGATCACGGCCCCGGTTGCATCGCTTACAACGCCGGCGAGGGTACCGTGCACCGATTGCGCCACTGACGCCAGCGGCGTCAATAACCCAATCAGAAGCAACGTCCAGCATCTCCTCACTATCCAATGCATTTTCAACGCACTACCTCCTACAAAGTTGGCTCGTTCCTGGTTTACAGGTAAAACGTTTTCTCGATTCGCACACAGCTGTAGAGTGGATTTTTCTCCGCGAAGAACCTTAGAGACGCAGAGCAGCTCAGTCTTGAGCAAATCTTCCTATTGACAACCGCCTCAATCGATGGTATGAGACGCAGTTCCACCCCATACGGCGCACATCTCCCGAGGGTCGAAATCGAGACAAGCTAAAGATTATGAATAAGTTAAATATCTTCCAGGGTCACAATGCCGCGCACCAGGCAGAGCGTAACTGCCTCGGTACGGTCAGTGACCTCCAGCTTGGCCAACAGGCTGTTGACGTGGTTTTTGACGGTGCTCTCTGAGATGCTAAATACGGTCGCGATCTCGCGGTTGGTGAGGCCCTTGGCCAGGAGCCGCATCACTTCCACTTCGCGCGCCGTCAGCGGTTCGCGCAGGGCGCGTTCGGCAAACTGCTTTTGAATGGTGGGCGAAACCCAGGGTACACCTAAGTGCACAGAGCGAATCGCTTTGATCAGCATTTCGCGGCCCATGTCCTTGAGCAGATAGCCCAAAGCCCCCGCCCTCAGGACCTGATAAATCTCTTCTTCGGTCTGGTAGCTGGTTACAATCAGAATCCGCGCATCAGGGAACTCAGCCCGGATCGTCTGCACGACATCAATGCCGCCCTTTTGCGGCATGCGCAAGTCAAGCAGCATCACGTCAGGGCACAGTGTGCGATAGAGCTCGATCGCCGAGGCGCCATCGCTCGCTTCTCCAACCACTTTCATTCCCGGTTCGTTGCCTACCAGGCTCCGGATTCCCATGCGATACACAAGGTGGTCGTCAGCCACCAGAATCCTAAGCGTAGACCCATTGGCCGGTTTCAGCGCCTGCCGGTTCTGGGACTTTGCAGATTCCTTCAGCACAATCACACTCCCACTTTCACGCCCAAAAGTGTACCGTCCGGGCTCGACCGCAACTCAAGTCGCGCCCCAATGTTGGCGCATCGTTCGCGGATGCCAGTCAGTCCGAAATGACCCAGTTCCGGACCCGGGGCACTCTCGGGACTGAAGCCCCTGCCATCATCTTCCACCTGGAGCCTTACTTCGCGCTTAGTATAGTTCAGCCGCACTTTGATCTTATGGGCAGCCGCATGCTCGACGGCATTCGCCAGCGCCTCTTGTGTAATTCTGAAGAGGTTATTCACCACATTGAACGAAAGCGGCACCGGGCTGCCATCTGTCTCCAGTTCGATCGCCGTGCCTGAAACTGCCACCTTCTGCAAGACGCAATGGCGGATCAGCACATCCAGCCTGTCAGAGTGGGAGAGCGAGCGCAGAATATCGATGGACAGGTGGGACTCATCGCGGCTGTGGCGAATCAGCTGCAACGCTTCGTTCAGCATTTCGCCGGCGCGCTGTGTATCGCGGCCGATCATTTGCTGCGCCGCCTCGAGCTGTAACGCAATGCCGGCAAATCCCTGCGCCAGGGTGTCGTGAATATCCCGCGCAATCCCGGCACGCTCTTCGGCGACGACGCGATAACGCGCGTGCTTTACCCGGTAGTAGATGCTAATCCCGATCAGCACCAGGATCACTCCCATGACTCCCAGCAGGAGCTTGTGCGTCGGTGTCCACCACGATGGCGGCTCAACGAGTTTGATGTCGTCCGCAGTGCGCAATTCGAGCGAAAACGGGTACCCTTGCGCCGCCGACTCGCCGTAATTGAGCATCAACACACCGGTGAGGCGTAATGTTGCTCCGATTTGCATTGACTTCGTGTCGAGTTCGCCGCCAAGGCTGTCGCCAGGCAGGACCGCATAAAAACTCTGGTGCCCGCCGCGCAAATTCAGTCGTACGCTGGTCATTCCGGCCGGAACCACATCCACCAGTTCGGCCGTGGTCTGCACCAGGTGCATCTCATTCTCTCCGTTCGCTGCCTCATCGGGAGTAACGGCAAGAGGCAACGGCATCGATCCACCCCATAGCCGCCTGATTCGCGCCTGCTGGATCTGCGGTTCAGGCGCAAGCGCGAGCTTGCCTGAAACCTCGACTTCGTCGCCCAGCGCCAGTTGCCCGGCGGTCAGTGGTTTGATCTCGGCCGCACCGGTCTGGTCTTCAATCACAATCAGCCGGTGATTGGCGATCACAATTCCTCGCAACACAACGGGAACGGGAACCGTGGAGAGCCCGGCTGTTTCGATCGCTGACTCAATGGACTGCAAACGCGACGTGCCCAGGCGGCTTGCTGCGGGAGCATGCGCACTCAGCGCCGCAATTGTAATGCATAGAACCAGGGTCGCCAGCTTCAGATTTGGGTGATTGGGGCAGACTCGATCCATGCGATGCTTGTAAATTGATATCGGCGATGTAAACCCACTATACTTGATCCGCCAATTATGCGAAATCTTCCCAGAGTTGCGCGAACGCTCGTGGTTGCTATCTCTCTGGGCGGGGTCCTAGCCGCAGGAGCGATCGCTTTCATCCTCATCAAGCACTATAAGGCGCGCCACGATCACTACGAGAATATGTCGGGCTGGCAGCCCATCACCGGCCGCTGGAGCAGCGCCTCAGGCATCATCACGAACGCAAACTATGGCCGTGGCGACATGGTCATCGCTTCCCACTCCGACGGCACAAACTACAAAATCGCCGCCGATATTCGCTTCGACCTTCTCTTTGCCGACACGCATCGCGGCGACGCAGGCATTGTTATTCGCACCACCGATCCCGAACCCGGCGTCGATTCGTATGAGGGCTACTATGCCGGTCTCCGTCCCGACGATCAATCCGTCATCCTGGGGCGCGCATCGTTTGACTGGCACGAGCTTCGCGTTGCCGCTCTCGCTTCGCCCGTATCGGTGGGCAGCTGGTATCACCTCGAGCTCGCCGCCTCAGGTTGCACGCTCAATGTAGTTGCAACTCCATTGGGCGGAGGACATGCCACCCACATCACCTATCAGGACACGCGCTGCCTCAGCTCCGGAGTGGCCGGCCTGCGCTCGTTTTACACGCAAGCCTCGTGGCGCAATGTGAAGATTACGCGTGATTGATGCGCTTCGCTGCGCCTCTCAGTGCACCTCGCTGAAAAGCTCCGCAACGACGGGATTGCCGTTGATGCTCTGCCTGTCGACAATGTATACCGGCAAATTGGTTGAGAATGCACTCGCATTTCCTCCGGCCAGCGCCGCTCTCATCGCCTGCATCGCCTGCACTCCAAGCTCCCGGGGATTGGTCACCACCAGCGCATCGATTCGACCCGACTTGAGCCCGTTCAGCTCCTGCAATTCGTCTGAGATCCCGATCAGCAGCGGCCGTTTCTGTCCCGGCTGGTCAAAGGCAAATGCGGCGGCGTGGGTGGAGAATTCATCGGTCGTAAAAATCCCCTTGATGTTCGGATGTTCTGACACCAGGTCCAGCACCGCCTGCCGCGACCTCGCCCAATCAGATAGCCCGTACTTAACTCCCACAAGCTTGACGCGGGGCGCCCTCGCAATCTCCTCGGTGAACGCGCGCTCAATCAGCGAGCTGCTTTCCACGGTTGGGCTTACGCCCACCACGCCAACCTCGCCGCCTCTGCCAATCAGAGCTACAAATCGACGCGCCGCCAACCTTCCCGCCTCGGCCTCATCCCAGCCCACAAACGCTGCAAAGTCGCTTGCTGAAAGCGCAATCGGCGATCCCACGATCACCACTGGAATCCTGGCCTGCACTGCCTTTTGAAGAACCGAATTCAGCACCAGTTGATGCGCAGGCGACACGATGATCCCCTGCACATGCCTTGAAATTGCGGTCTCAACCATCTGCGCCTGCTCGGTGTAATCGGTCACCGCTTGCGGCGCGGCCAACTCCGTTTGAATTCCCGCAGCTTTCGCACTCGCCTCGACGGCGTGATTAAAGTCCTCCCAGTACTCGAGGCCCCCGGTCGGCGTAATCACCATGATTGTCGCCGGGCCTTTGTGTCCGCAGCCCAGGCACCAAGCCAGAATAAGAACCGGCAGCACACGGCTCCAGAGCAAGATTGTCGATTTTCCGCGAGCCATGGTTTCTGTTTTCTTACCTTCCGTCCTGCGCCAAGTCAACTCGAAGTACAGCTCTAAATTATCGGGTTCCACAACTTCAAGCTTCACTTCGGGGGTTTTGAGGCGGGTTTGCGAGCAGCGGCCCCCTCCTAATGAATCACTGTGAGAAAGTTACCGGCCCTCGTTCTGGCCTGCTCCTCATCGAGTTTTGTCGCCAGCGCAGCTTCGTTTCTGGCTTCATCACTGAGGCCAAGCCGAGCCAAGACCAGTGCATAATAGTGATGCGCTGCGGGATAGTCGGGAGCATTCAATACTGCATCCTTCAAAAACCCTTCCGCGGCCGGGTAATCTTTCGCACGATAGGCTAGAATCCCCATCCCCGTCAACGCGCCTCCGTGATGCGGCGCCAGCGATAACACCTTTTCAAACTCGACTTTCGCGTCTTGATTCTGTTCCTGTTCGAGCGCTATTTCGCCAAGCTCGTAATACGACGCGCTCTGCCTCGGCTCGAGCGCAATCGAGTGCTCCAGCTCTGCCTTGGCTTCGTCGTTTTTCAGCTCCATGTGCAGTAGTTTTCCCAGACCATAATGAGCCGTGGCATCGTTGGGCTGTTCCTTCAGGTACGCTCTCAGGTCAGCTTCAGCCTCCGGCATCTTCTGCTCGTCCAGCTCCACGTGGGCCAGCGCATACAGGATCTTTGTGTTCTGCGGAGCCAGCTCACGCGCCTTTCTTAGCGTCTCGTCGGCATCGTGAAAGATGCGCATGCCTTCTTCCTGAATCCCGATATCGAGCAGCAGCTCCGGCGAATCCGGCACCACCTTTCTGGCGCGCACCAAAACCGCAAGGGCATAACCGGGTAAGCCTGCACCGTTGTCGGCAAGCGCTGCCGAAGTCGCCGCTTTCACCTCGCCATCGCGCGCGGCAGTCGAACCCGGATGACTTTCAAGCACAGCCTCGAATGACTTCATCGCGTCATCGGTCAGGCCCTGGGCAAGCTGCACATTTCCCAATTCTTCAAGCACCGCACCGTCAGACGGGTTCCGCTGCGCGTAGTCCGTCAGCAGTTCGTTGGCTTTCTCCAACTGATGCGCGGCAATCAGTTGCTCCGCTTGCTGCACCACGAGGCTCGATTGAGTACCCACTGCCTGGCCAAAGACTGCCTGGGCAAATATGGCTGCAACTACTCCGACCCTAATCCAGGTGTTCATGGCGGTATCGTGCCGGTTTGCGGGTTTGCGAGTTTGCTGCATCCCGTCTCCTCAATAGAAATCAGGTTAAAGCGCCAAGAGAAGCGTCGCCAACCCTCATACGCGGCAGTGCCTGCTGAAATTCGGTTGCGATCAATCGCGCAGGACAAAGCCGTTCAGCGATTCCGCTGCGAGAATTCAACAGGAGAATCATAACGCGAGGGATGAATCCACGATGAGCTGATTTTTATGGTGGTTGCAAGGACACTCGCAGAATTACAGATTCTGACGGGTTGGCATGAAAGCGCTCTTTTGCCGGTACGGCTCGGGGAGATAGCCGAGCATTGAGCATCGAAGAAAGAGAGTCAACGAAACGCATCGGAACAGTTTGCGCCGGCAGGGCGAAATTATCTGGAACACAGCCAGGTTGGCGGGGTTAGCGGAGCTGGCGGGGTCAAAGGGCAGAAGCACCACAGTCTCTTTACTAATCCATTGCATGCAAGGTGTCATATGCTTCCTTCATCGCCGGATCGCTCAGTCCGATTGTTTGCAGCCTGGCTTCGATTCGCCGACGAACTTGATCGGCATCCGGAAAGTCCTGATCGGTCCAAAAGCGGTCCTTACGCTGAAAATAGCCTGACTCCTGGAGAAACCAAATCCCGTAGCGAAAAGCATCGCCGCTTGTGTCGTCCAGATCGCTCACCTTGAATGAACCGTCGGACTGGTAGGAACTGGTCAGGCACCAGTGCAACATCCGTGCAATCTCTGCCCGTGCCTGTCGCCGGGTCGTTTCATCTAACGTCGGCCACGCCATCCGGAAGATCTTCACCGCGTCCCAATTGAGATGGTTTTCGTAATGTCCATCGAACAAGATGCCTGCCGGGAAGTTCACTCGATCCAGCTGCAACAGCCGGCGCGCAATCAAGTCCTGGTGCTCGACAGCGCCGCGCAGATCCGAGACGACGTGGAAGGTCATCGCCATGTCGTCCATCTTCCAAACCTTTCCTTCGCGGTCTACGAGCCACTGGCCCCAGCAGCCGGTTGCCGGGTTTTGCCATCGCCTGACAAAGGCGAGCAGAGCGTCACGAAGGTGCGGATCGAAGGTGTAGCAATTTGTTGGAGTCGACGCGAAGAGCAGGCGGGCAATTGCTGAAAACGTCTCATCCGTTTCCTCGCGGTTAAACACACCTGTCTTGGTGAACGCGTCGTCCAGGTCTGTATCCAGCAGGGCGTTGAGCCTCTGCGGAGAATTAATCGGATCGAGAAAGGTCAGGGGATAGCGCGCTGGCGCGTGGCAGTTACTCACGTCATCCACTGAATAGTAGAATCGCAGATACCACGTATTGATGCCCATGCCCCAACTGCCATCGGAGGCCTGTTGTTCTTTCGCCAATTTCTGCTGATCTGTTTCCCCAAGGCTGCGGCGAAGCAGATCGATCTCCGCCCGCGTCCCGGCAACATCCGGTGTAAAGTTCAACCGCCAGCGAACCTCGCGATAGATATGCATCGAGTAGTGCATATCCTCGCCCGCGGCTTGGCGACGGTCGATCTCAATCACCAAGGGCTGGAGCACAGGATTCAACAATCGCAGGCGTTGCTGAAGCGCCACTGGAATTGCCGCGAAGTCCCAGTAAAATTGGGTTGCGTCGCGGAACCGTGCCCATTGCGACTCGCCCGGAGACGGCGGCGGAGCTGTGAACACGTGACTTCTATAAATAACCGCCGCAACGAATGCGCGCTTTAATTGCCGGCGCACCGCATACACCAATAGCGCGACCAAGAGAGACGCAAACACCACCCCGAAGATCCATCGCCTGCGCCGACTCATGCTGGCAATAATACACGGATGCCGAACATGGTCATCTCTTGTTTGTGTCTATGATTCGCGTCTCAAATTGCCAGTCACGCCAACCGAGGTGGGTGATCTTTGCGCGGGGAATTCGTGAGTCACCGCGATTGGCTGAGAGGGAGAGCGGAGGCAAATGCGGTAAGTTGCGCGGCAGCCGGGAACAGGAAATGGAAATTCCGGTTAAAACAGGTTTCCGGCCACCTGCTCCGCGAGCTGCTCGAGTGCATCGTTTTGAGGATCCGAAGACTCTTGATCGCGTCCTGGCTCGCGAAGGGTTAAGCTGAATGGCACGTCTCGCACTCTGCCGCTTAGCATCTCCGAGGTGTCGCCATGCATGTCGTGTGTGCTGCATCGCGCTGCCTCGTTCCCGATTCCCGCCAGCTTGATGCTTCCCGCCGGACAGCCCGGGAGAGCGCCCGGGCCGACGGCAATCTCCAGCCAGTGTGTTGGTGAATCGCGCCGCGAGAACCGGCACGAGCCTTCCGTCGCGTTGGCACCAGTTGAAATCACGTCCACCTCGCCACCCAGGGCTTTGGCAACGCTCCCGGCGCTCAGCCACGGGCAGATGGTCTGCGTTGCAGGAGGCGAAGGGGTTTGCGCAAGAAGAGGCCTGCCTGGCTGCATCCCAGCCAGCAGAGCCGGCGAGGCCAACATCAGCAGGCATCGCGTCTTCATGGCGTGGTTACGCCTTCACCTTTGCCGGAGTAAGCGGTCCGGATGCGAGGATCTTGCCGCCTTCCTGAATGACATAGAGCTGGTTTGCCACGAGATTCCTGAGCTGATCCACCTGGCCGCTGAGCCAACGAATCTCCACCAGGTCCACGACTTTCGCCTGATCCAGCCCAAAATGCATGCGCAGATCGTTTTGCGAAAAATAGCTGCCGCCGCTGCGCAACTCGTCCATCTGCGCCAGCGGCTTTGCGGCGCCGGCGACGGTTGTCGCGGTGACCGTGACGCGGCTTCCAATACCGGAACGATTCGACTTGACGCCCACAAGCTTAATTTTGATCCAGTTGCGATTCCAGGTCGAAATGCAGCGCAACAATTGCGGCGGGGCATTGATGCAGTTGACGGCGACATCGATCACTCCGTCGTTGTTGTAATCACCGAAGGCTGTACCGCGCGCCGGCGCGTTCTCCAGAATTCCCGGCCCCCCCTGGTTCGTTACGTCCTCAAACCGTCCGTTGCGCAGGTTCCGGTAGAGATATTTGTGCTCGGCATATTTCAGGTCGCCGTTGGTTTTGTCGACTTCGGGATACACATGACCGTTGGACATGAGGATATCGAGCCATCCGTCGTTATCCATATCGAAGAAGCCAACACCCCAGCCCAGAAGCCGTGTATTCACGCCTAACCCGCTGGGATAAGTCCGATCTTCGAAGTTAGCATCGCCAAGATTAGTATAGAGTGAATCGGTATCTCCCGCAAAGTTAGTCTTCACCACGTCTAAGTTGCCATCGCGGTTATAGTCGCCGATGGAAACGCCCATGCCGGCCTGCGGCTTCGCCTCCGCAGAGAGAGCCGCACCGGCCTCGATAGCGATGTCGCGGAAGGTACCGTCTTTCTGATTCAGGTAGAGGGTCGCCGGAGCCGAGTCGTTCGCCACATAGATATCGGGCCAGCCGTCGTTATCTAGGTCAGACGCCGCCACGCTTAAACCATATGTGCCTACCGCAGTCCACATACCGGATTTTTCGCTGACATCGGCGAAGGTTCCGTCACCGTTGTTGTGGTACAGGATGTTTCTGCCACCGGGAAGGCCGGGAGGCCCGCAGGCTACCATGGTGCCCTTGTATGTGCACGGGCCATCCTGTGGACGAGGCGCCGTCTTGAGGTCGAAGTCGACGTAGTTCGCCACAAAAAGGTCAAGGTGTCCGTCGCGATCGTAATCGAGAAATGTGCAGCCTGTATTCCATCTGGTCTTAGGGCCAGGCTGAATCAGATTTGCCTGCTCAGTTACGTCCGTAAACCTCCCATTGCCGTGGTTTCGATACAGGATATTCTGTCCATAGTAAGTAATGAATAAGTCGTCGTAACCATCGTTGTCGTAGTCGCCGACGCAACACGCCTGGCCCCAACCCGTTTTATGCTCCAGCCCGGAGCCCGGAGTTACATCAGTGAAGGTGCCGTCGCGGTTATTCTTGAAAAGATGGCAGCGCGGTTCCTGTCCCGGCGGAAACCCTTCGAGTCTCCAGCCATTCACGAGGAAAAGATCCGGCCAGCCATCGTTGTCGTAATCGTAAAAAGCCAACCCGCAGCCGGTCGTTTCGAGCAGATACTTGTTTGCGCCTTCACCACCGTAGATTGTTTCCACATTGAGGCAGGCCTGATGGACCACGTCGACGAAGCTCACGCCCAGTGGAGTTCCCTCGATGGGAGACTTGGGGCCCGGAGGTGGAGGAGCGGGCTTCGCGTCGTAGGTGCGTTCCTGCGGGCCGATCTTTTGGGGATTGGTCTCCGCGGTTTGCGGTACCTGTTGCTGGGGCAGACCGAAGGCGACGATGTCCGCGAAGGGCAGAACTAAAGCCGTGCGGCTCAGAGAGCGGATGAATTTACGACGATTCAAAGCGAAATACCCTCCACGGTTCTATGGCTGCCCTGCGGTGGTTTCGCCAGCTTGCGGCAGGTCAGTGTGCAGGTGCCAAGGGACGCTCTCAATCGATATCTCCGGATGGCGGCGCAGATAATCGAGTGAATAAGTCGGCGCCGACGGATCGACCCTCTTGATGGTGTAGAGTTCGGCTTCCTCAGCAGCTTTCTTCTTCATTCCCATGCGGCGATACAAAATGGCGAGATTGTAATGCGCCGCGAGATCGTCCGGATCGATCGCCTGAAGCGCCTGGAACTGCTGCATGGCTTGGTCGCTGCGGTGCTGCTGGTAATACGAAATGCCCAGTTCGCGGCGGGCATCGCGGCAATCCGGGTAACGAGCAACGACTTTTTCGAGATCGGCCACTTCAGCCTGCGAGTGCCGCTGGCGGCGTTCGACGAGCGCCATATAGTAAAGCGCCCGCGGATCGTCCGCACGCAGCGCCAGGGCTTTCTCCAAGGGGGCACGCGCTTCGGAATACTTTTCCCACGCCAGGTACGCGATGCCGATATTGATATAACCGTCCTTATAGTCCGGCGCCAGTTTCACCACTTGCTCAAATGCGTGCAGGGCATCTGCATATTGCTGTTCGTCGAGAAAGCCGATGCCGACATTGTTCCATCGCATCCAATCGGGATTGTCTGTGGCCAGCGGCGGCGACACGGAGTTATCGCCAAGGTTCAGCGTTCTCGTCCTCGCCGCGAGTTCGACGACCGGATAGGCAGGGTGATCCGGGCCAAAGACGTTGTTGAGATAACTTTGCCGAAGGTGACGGTAATTCACACGCGCAGTGATGGTCAGCGGGCTCTTGGCATCAGAAGGTATGTGGAACTGGTATCGGACGAGGGTGGACCTTCCTGCCTGAATCGTGTTGTCGTAGGCCACGGACTGAATCGTCCAAACCTTGTGGTTGTCAACGAAGTCGCCGTTTGCGTCCACCGGACGGTTATCAAAAGTGTGCGCGCGCTCGTCGAGCGTTCCATCAGGCTTCAGGAAGCCGCTCTCATAAATCCTGGTTCCCGCGTCGTCGGTAACAGTGAACTGAACCCACGCCTGGTAAAGGTCGCGCACCTCCGGCAGAAGCGAGTGGCCGATGTTCTTGTTCTGCACTACGACATAAGCTACTGCGGTTGTCCCCGGCTCCAGGTGGAATGGTGTCGAGCCCAGCGGCGCGATCATCCTGCCGTCCTCTATCATGAGCCCGAAAAGATCGACGTTGAGATAGTCTCCGCTCTTGAGAAAGGCCACCGTTTGGTCGAACTGCTCGTCATATTTGTAATAGAAAGGTACGGCCGTGTTACCCGCCAGCCATCGGTGTGACGCCAAGGTTCCCGGACTGGAGCCGTAGTCCGGCAACTGCGCGGTCACGCGCTTCATGTGGCAGTCCTGGCAGGTTTTGAAATCGGCCGAATAGAAAGTGAGCGGATTCTGTTGTGAGAATTTCGAATCCTGCCACTCGTCGTACGCGCTGAAAGCGCGAATCCACTTGTAATGGTTTAACTGCGGCGGGAGGTTCGCCTTGTGGCAGGCCGAGCAAAAGACCGAAGTGCGATAGAAGTCCTGCATGACGGCTTTCACGTGCCGGTCGAGATGAGTAAGGATTTCGGAGTCTGGAACTATGCCGGGGATGCGATTTCCCTGGGCATCGACCACGACTGCCGGCACGCCCATCACGAAGCTGCCATTTCCCAGTTTGCTCTGGACGCTCTGGATGGAGTGACAGACCATGCAGGTTACGCCATTCCGGTCGAAGGAGCGATCCAGCGTCGATCCAGGGTTAAGAGCCCCGGCGAGAACGGCGATCGGGTTGTGGCAACTGTCGCAGTGACGGGCAAATTCGATTCCTCGGGTGCGGATCAATATATTCACGCTGGTGCGATAGAAGGGTGCGCGGAACGAATTCGCGTGCAACGCCTGCCGCCACTGGTGGAGGGCTTCCTGATGGCAGTGACCGCAGTATGCGGCATCGGGGAACGCGCTTGCCGGAAGAAATCCGCCGCCTTCAACAGTTGCGTTTCCCGGCATCGCGATGCGGTCTTGTCCAAAGGGGAAACTATAGGAACCGCGAACACTTTCATCGTAGGCAGCGCGGTTGGTCATTTGCTGGGCTTTTTGATCTTCATTGGATCGAGCTGCAGTCAGACAGGGAACCGAACCCCCTGACAAAATCAGGATTGTGAGAAGCACGCAACGGCCTGCAGGTTTCATGGTTCCATGGGAAGAAATCGCCCAACAACTCGGCAAAGCGTCTCTGAGGGCTGAAAGGGTTACACAATCCGCCCGGGAAACACATCACACTATAACAAATTCAATACACCGCTCGATACGAAACAATCTTGCGGCGGCCCACGCCACCATAAGACGAGATGCTTATTCGTGATTTTGTAGCGGAGATTTCTTTTCGAGAGCCGCGGCTTTCTGCCTTTCGGCCGCGGCCTCGGCTGAATTGCCTGATTGCTGCAGTGCATTGGCCAGTCCGAGATGAGCTGCGGCGTAGTTCGGATCGTAACTCAGGGCATCCCGGAACTCCTCAATGGCATCGCTCACTTTGCCGTTTTTCAGCAGATCGTTCCCCGAGTTGCTGGAAACTTCAGCTCGCTGGCGATTCATATTCACTCGCATCAAATCCGCAGCTTTCCTTCGGTCCTCGGCGGCTTGAGCGGGTTGGTTCAGCTTTACCAGCACCTCCGCCAACAAAAGATATGAGTCGGGCTGATCGGGCCGTTGCCGGATCGCCTCTTGAAGAGCCGATGCTGCTTCGGGAAGTTTGTCGAGATGGTTGTAAACGCTTCCCAGCGTCGCCCATCCATCGCCATTGGCGGGACGAAGCTTAAGCGACGCGTTCAGCTCCCGTTCCGCATCGGCATAACGGCCAGCCTGCAGATAAAGCATTCCCAGGGCAAAAGGCGCCTCCGGCGCCGCGGGATCCAACTTCTCTGCGGTTTCGAACTCCGGGATCGCGTCCGCGTCGTCATCTTTCATCTTCAGGGCGACCCCCAGGTTGTAATGCAGTTGCGACTGGTCCGTATCCAGGCTCAGTGCTGTACGCAGCTGGCTGACGGCGTCGTCGAATTGGCTGAGCTGAATGTAGGCGGCGGCAAGATTCTCATGCGCGGTGGGATTCTTTGGCGCCAGCGAGACGGCCTTTTGCAGAATGGGAACCGCGTCTTTTGCCTGTTGCACCTGGCACAGCGCCATGCCGAGGTTGACTAGGATTTCCGCATGCCTGGGTTCCGCCGCTGCCGCCTTTTCAAACAAAGGAATTGCATCGCTCACCTGATTGGTGCGCTGCAGGGCGAGGCCGAGCTGATACATTGCTGCCGTCGATGACGGGTTGACCTCGAGCACGTGTTTGAGCACCGGGAGTGCATTCCGATCGTCTCCTCTCGCCGTCATGGCTTGCGCCAGCGCCATTGCTATCGCGTTGTTCCGAGGCGCAAGCCGATAAGCCGCTTGTAACTCTTCCACCGCGCCGGGCTGCTTTTCCGCGTCGAGAGTCACGCCCATGTGGAAATGCGCCGTCGCCAGTTGGGGATCTAACTCGAGCGCCGACCCAAAAGCCCGCTGTGCGTCGGACCAGTCCGCCTGTTGCGCATATATGGAGCCCAACTCGTCCACCAGCTCCGCATTTTTCGGCGCCGCCGCAATAGCCTGCCTCATTTTCATCGACGCGGGTCCGAACTGGCGCGTGGCCGCGAGGGCCCGAGCCCATGCCGCAAGAACTTCTGCCGGAAGCGAGCGATTTTGGGCGCGAAATGTTGCATCCAGCTTGGTAAACCATGGAAGCGCTTTGGCCGCCTGACCGCTGTTTTCAAGAGCCACAGCGAGATTTTGTTGGGCGCCGGCATCGTCTGCCTGAATCGCCAGCGCCTTCTCGAGCTCGCGAATGCCCGCGCTGGTTTCTCCCATTTTCAGCAGAACCGAGCCGAGCGCGCTGTGCCCCAGCTCCACCGAAGGAACGAGGCGCACTACCTCTTCAAACTTTGCCTGGGCAGTCCTGAGGTCGTTGCGATTCAGCGCCGCGATTCCCTCCCGGTAATCCACATCGGCCCGGCTCAGACTCTCAGGTTGGCCCTGGGCCAGGATCTGGTATACAAGCGCTACACCGGCCAGGAAGGCCAGCAGCGGCTGTGACGGAGATTCGGGAAAATTGATGCGCATTGCAATTACCAGCACATTTTCTCATGACAGGAGAGGAGAGATGTCGCATGTCCATGTGAAGACACGATGGTGTATCCGGTGGAGTCCGTGTTCTGAAGAGAGGATCAAAAAAACAGGATTGCTGTGGACAGGGCACCGGGGCAGGCGCCATCGTGTGAAACAGGACTTGTAAGCGTCCAGCCAGAGTCTGGATTCCGAGAGTTTGACCGCCAACCCAGAAATTACTCGTTGATCAACACCTTCCGTACGGTGTTGCCGAAGTTACAACATCTAGTTGGACGACGATCGAGGCAGAACCTAATCTCCGGACCCTGCGGCGTTTTCTGATTACGTAGCTCCCTCTAAGCAGGCGAGCCAATTCGCGACGTATAATCTGCATTTCGCGACAATGCGCCAGGGCAACCAACGTTATCTGTTTAGCATAGGGAAGGCCATTCCTTCTTGTTCAGGCGCAATAATAATCCAATGACTTCGTTGGCTCGCTTCAAATTCGTGATCCTCGGCTGGGCGGGCGCTACCGTGTTTTTCACGGCCGTTCTGGAAATCGGCGAACTCGGCCATAAGCCCCTGGGCTTTGCCCTTTATTCGAATGCCGTGCATTTTGCCCTTTGGACACTCACCCTGCCGATTTTCACACGATGTATTCAGCGCTTCCCACTGAAAGTCCCAAAACGAATCCGGAATGCGGGGATCCTTCTGATCCTGATCGCAGTGCTGGCGATGATTGTGAATTTCACGCACTGGGCCATCGTTTTCCCAACCTTTCTCCCAGATCGCTCGCCTCTCCCCACGTTTGAAATCCTCCTCCGATCTGATCTATTCCGGTTTCTGCCCGACGAAATCCTGATTGGGCTCGTAATCGTAACTGCGATCGAAGCCTGGCAGGTGCTCAAGGATCTTCAGGTGGAACGAATGCGCGCGATGGACCTGGAGCGTCAACTCGCAGTCTCACGCCTGGAAGCACTTCGAATGCAACTTCACCCGCACTTTCTGTTTAATACTCTTCACACCATTGCGGGTTTAACCGTTGAAGACCCGGCCACGGCGCGGCGAATGGTGATTGCGCTTGGAGATCTTCTCCGCAGTACTCTCAAGGACACTGGCGACCGGGTGCGAACACTTGCCGAAGAACTGGAATACTCGGATTTGTATCTTGGGATCGAAAAACTCCGGCTCGGGGACCGGCTGTTGCTCAATTATGAGATTGAGCCCGCAGTTGCACGTGCCCTGGTGCCGCAGTTCCTTCTGCAGCCTCTGTTCGAGAATGCAATACGCCACGGCGCATCGCGAATGACCGGTCCCTGCGAGATCCGCTTTTGCGCAATCCGTAAATCGGGAACCCTCAATATCGTGATTCGCAACGATGGTCCCAAATGCACCCCTCGTTCTTCGCCGCCGCGATTCGGCGTGGGGCTTACCAATACGATTGACCGCCTGCAGATCCACTATGGAGATCGCCATTCGTTTCTGTATTCCGATCGGCCGGAGGGCGGAGTCCAGATCGAGATTTCCATTCCTTGCAGCGAGGCCGGCGATGGCGCTGGAGCGGCTGGCTCGATTAAAGAGCCTTTGTCAACGATGGATCACGACGATCAGACCAGCAGGGTGGCAGCTCCAACAATTGGATACACCTGAAAGCGCAGTTAAGATCGAGGAATCATGCGGAACGGACCAGAGCCCAGCTCTGCCACGGCGGGAATGGCGGCCCGCGTCCTCATTGTGGAGGACGAAGCGCATGCGCGTCATTATCTGCGTGAACTTCTCGACGACGAGCCCCGTGTGGAAGTCGTTGGAGAGAGTTCGAATGGCGTTCAGGGGGCTCAACAAATCCGGGAGTTGTCGCCTGATATCGTGTTTGTCGATATTCAAATGCCGGGTCTCGACGGGTTCGGAATGATTGATCAGGTCGCCGGATCCCGGCGGCCTCTCTTTGTCTTCGTGACGAGTTACAGCGAGTACGCAGTGAGAGCTTTCGAAATAGATGCCGTGGACTATCTATGCAAGCCTTTCGATAAAGAGCGCCTTTCGGTATCGATTGAGCGAGCGATGCGGCGACTGGACTCAACTGTCTCAAGCGTCGCTGACACTCAATGGCTCACGCGGCTCTCGATCAAAGATGACGAGCGCATCCTGTTCGTGCCCGTAGACGAAATCATCTGGATTGAAGCAGCCAACAAATATGTGATTATCCACACACCGGCTGGATCACACATTTTGCGGCAGACGATTCAGGGCCTCGAAGACCAGCTCAACCCGAGGGAATTCGTACGGACCCACAGATCGACCCTGGTGCGTAAGGCTGCGGTGCGGGGTTTGCACCCTCTCTTTCACGGGGACTACATTGTGAAACTCTTGAACGGTGCCGAGGTCTCGCTGAGTCGTAGTTTTCGAGGTTCGTTTTTCCGTGAGATGAGCCGGTAACTACGAATCATTGGTCTGCATTTCTCGGAGATGGTGTGACTGGGGTACCCCCCGGCCCCCGTCCCCCCGGGTGTTTTCTGCAATATCTTGAATTCAGGATAGTTGCCGGCCAGGGTCTACCCCAAGTACTCTCCTTTGAAGAACTTAGATCTCAAGACCGTGAAACAAAGGGAGTTGCAACGGATCTGAAGGGAGTTGGCCGCAGGTTGTCGCCTAAGAAAACGTGGCGCGGTTGAATCACCTGCTTTCAAGCTTAGCGAATCGGCTGATAAAACAAGCAAGCGAACGGCAGTCGCAAGTGGCTGAAGAGAGGTGAGTTGAAGTATCTTGTGAGGCGACGAACTTGACTGGGAAGGAAGAGCCGGTCGTTTGACTTTCGGCCGATGGAGAGAAATACAGATTAGTTGATCTCTTTTCCACTCCAAGAGTTCATGTCTCCACGCGACCGCATGCATTCATTTTTAGTCATCTCAAAGACAGGGCGGCGGCACTGATTCTGCACTGGATACATTGGCTTCGATACAAGTCTCGCAGCGTTTCCTCAGCAGCTTTCTTCAACTCACGAGCCTTAGCGCGCTCGCCCGAGGCATTAAGGACTGCGGCATAGGCCAATTCTCCTTCGAGGAACTTGATGTTGGTGCTTCCCGCAGTTTTCTCCAAAATTCCGAGGCCCGCGCGCATATTATCCAAAGCGTCTCGAGCGTCGCCAGCTTCGGCATTCGACTTACCGAGCAGCATATAACCCCACCCGACGATGAAATGTTGCTCCCCGTGCAAGTGTTTCCAAAGTGTCAATGCATGCTGGTAATCCAATTCAGCGGCGGAGTAATCCTTGTCTGCCTCATTCAGCCAACCTTGTGTAGAGAAGAGCGCGGCGAAGGAATCGTCATTGAGACCATTCGCATCCTTGGATGCTTCGAATGCGCGCTGCAGGTATCCTCGAGCCTCGCTTGTGCGCTTCTGACTGAGTGCAACATCTGCGAGGCTCCTGCACACCCCGCTCACGCCTGCATGATCATTGATTTCACTAAAGACACTCAGAGCTTTAACCAGCATCTTCCTCGCCGTTTCTGCGTCTCCCATATCACGATAGAGAATTGCAAACGAGTGTAAGGCCGCCGCATATTGGGATGCATATTTCAAATCGGTACCCGTGTTCTGCAAGGACTGTTCATAGGCGGTTATCGCTTCCTGATACTGTCCCTCCTGGTGATAGGCCATTGCAAGCAGCAGCCAGGCTTGGCCCAGGTCAGGCTCAGACAGACTGGCGGTCGAGGTGAGAGGCTTGATGAGTTCGATAACCTCGGCATACTGGCCCTGCTCGCTCAGTAGAAATGCATCTTGAAGCTTTTGTTGCGCAACCTCTTGACCCCAAACAGGCAAAGAAACAAGGGTGGCCAAGAACAGATGCAAGCTTACACGTCTCATAGCCTGATTCCTTCTCCTTCAGCTGGATTCGTTTCAAATGCGAACTGCATTGACTTTCCGCGGGAAGTTCCCTTCATGAAGGCAAGGTAGCGATGACAAACAGAGAAACGCGAATGGTCTGACGCTGGGTGCAGGAAATGCGGCGCGAAGTGAGACAGCGAGGACTTAGGATGGAAGGCAATCGCCAGCAGCGGCCAAGGACGGGCGCGAATCGAGAACCCTCGGCTCGTGGAACAGCTGGTTCTCGACTACGAAATAGAGCCGAATGCGACGAATGCCGAAGTGCTCCAGTTGTTGTTTGAATTGATCCAACTCGCGCCAATAAACGGGCGTTTCGCTCCAAGCTGGAGGCGGACCTCGTCTTCATTCACCTAGCTTGAGAGATCAAGCAAGGTGACTGGAGACGAAATGAACACGCAACCGTTTGCAGATTGCTGCGGGTTGGCTATGAAGGCCGTCATGATAGCCGGCCGGAAGTGGGCAGTATTTCTTGTGGGGTTATTGGTTTCCGGGGCGGGTTTCGCACAGCAGTCCTGCATTCTAGGAATGCGAATCGACGGCGTGATTACCGATCCGACCGGGGCGGTAATTTCCGGTGCACGCTTAGAGGTCGGGACCGGAGCCACGGGCGTGACCGATGCAACGGGCCACTATACGTTCGCGTGTGTTCCCGTCACTTCAACCTCAATTACCGCAGATGCCGACGGATTCGCCCGGTCCATCGCCCGCGCACACGCTCGTGCAGGCGGTGCCGCGCATGTCAATCTCCAGCTTGCTGTCGCGCCAGTCGAGACGGATGTGCAAGTGAACGCGAAAGCGAACGAGGCAGACGACGGCCAAGCAGCAGGCACAACGGTACTCGGTACTGAGGATGTGCAACGGCTCTCCGACGATCCGGACGAATTTCTTCGCGAGTTGCAGAGTATTGCTGGGGGAACAGGTGGGCCTTCCGGTGGTGCCATCGTCACAGTCGATGGCTTTCAGAACAGCAGCGCGCTGCCTCAGAAGAGTTCAATCGCCTCCATTCGCGTGAATCCTGACTTGTTCTCTTCCGAGTATCAGAACCCGCCGTGGCTGGGCGCCAGGATTGAGATTGAAACCAAGCCAGGCGCCGGACCGTGGCACGGAGCCCTGTTCTTTGCCGACAGCGACAGCCTTTTCAACGCTACGGATCCGTTGTCCGCGGCCGCAACCCCCGCGAGCAGGCAGCGGTATGGGTTCGAACTCGGTGGGCCCATCACGCAGAAGAAAAGCGATGTTTTTTTCGCGCTTGAAAAGCGCGATATCGACGAGTTCAATGTGGTCGATGCGATGACATTGAATTCAAGCGACACTCCCGCGCCGTTGCAGCAATCCATTCCCGCTCCGCAACGGCTGTGGATCGGTTCCGCGCGCGCAGATTGGCGAATCGGCGCAAATGATCTGGCCACCGTTTCCTTTTCCTCAAACGTCAACAATCTTGGAAAGCAGGGCGCCGGCGGCCTGGTTCTTGCTGAAGCCGGTTACGACAGCATGTCAAGCGAATACGATCTGCGTCTGCTGAACACGCAGACCTTCGGCGCCAATCTGTTGCATGAGACGCGGATCGGCTACTCCTGGAAACGCACCGAGCAGACGCCTCTCTCAACGGAGCCTTCTTTGCAGGTGGCTGGCTATTTCGTTGGTGGCGGGTCATCCACCGGAGATCTCAACAACCGAGAACGCGATCTCGAAGCAGACGATGACGTAATGCTCACGCACGGCCGGCATACGCTGAAGTTTGGTCTGCAAGCGCTCGGCTTTTTCATACACGACTACGATCCGGACACCTTCAACGGCGCGTTCGTCTTTGGAGGGGGGAGCGCGCCTGCGCTCGACTCGCACAACAATCCGACCGGTGAAACAACCACGATCAGCGCAATTGAACAGTATCGTCGCGCAGTTTTGAACCTCCCTGGCGGAACACCTACGACCTTTCAGATCAACAGTGGAAATCCTCTTGTGCCCTTCAGTCAATGGCGGCTGGCTTTGTATGCGCAAGACGGTGCGAAGCTGAACGATCGCTTCACTTTGAATTCAGGCTTCCGCTATCAGTTTCAAACCGCACCCAGCAGCTTTACGAACTTCTCACCGCGCGGCGGCTTGAATTGGTCGCTCGACAAGAAATCGACATGGGTGGTTCACCTGCGAGCAGGATTCTTTTCAAGTGCGGTGGATCCAGGTTATGCCATGCAGATTGATCGATTGAATGGAATTCGCCAACAAGAGGAGACAACATATGCGCCAAGTTTCCAGAATCCGCAGACGCCTGTTGCCGGTTCGATCAGCGTGAGCACTTTATATCAGTTCCCGAAGACGTTCAGACAAATCCCCTCCTTTGCCACTCAGTTTGCAGTGGAACATGAGTTTTCGCGTCATTGGCATGCCGAGGGCGATTTCAATTACGGAGCGAACTGGGATCAGATCCGAGTAGAAAACATCAACGCTCCCATGGTTCGAAGCAGCATAGGCGTCGCGCCCGATCCAATCGCCGCTTTGCTTGCTCCGAGGCCGACGGCAGCCAACGAGAATATCTTTCGCTACGAGAAGCTGGCACATCTTCGGGGGAGATTCCTGGTTTTACATTTGCAGCAGAATGATTACAAGCGATTCGGCGTTTCCGCTTTCTACGTGCACATGGCTGGAGTCCGATCCGATGGAGGTTTCCGCGGTGAGAACACATCAGGGGCGGCCAATCCGCAGTCGAGTTACAGCGAGAGGGGCGAGTCATCGCGAGTGGATTGGCAGACATCTGGTCTCGGAGGCCTGTTCGGAAACGTGAAGCTGCCGCTGAAAGTAGAGTTCTCGAGCGAGCTTTTTGCAAGTACAGGCACGCCGTACAACGTCACTACAGGCACGGATGCGAATGGGGATGGCGACTTTAATGACCGGCCCTCATACGCTTTCAGCCCGGGCCCTGGAGTTTATAGCACGCCTTTTGGTTTGCTCACCACAAACTCGGTGAATGGAAACGTCCAGCGGAACATCGGGACGATGCCCGGAACCGTGCATCTCGACACGAACCTGAGCCGTTCCTTTGCCCTCCCTGGCAGCAAAGACCATCCGCGCACGTTTACATTTAATGCGCGTAGCGAGAACCTGCTCAACCATACCAATGTCACTGCAGTCAACACGATCCTTTCCTCCGGAGCGGTTGGGCAGCCCGTTGCAGCCGATACCGCCCGTCGCGTGGAACTGGGCATTCGATTTGCGTTTTAGCATTGTCCCACCTGAGCTGTTCACAGGCAAATTGAACTAGAAGGCTACGTGATTCTGTACTTTCAGGATAGATCGATCGAGCAACCATGATTCCGTCTGCTGAGCTTAACGATCGCCCGTTTAGGAGGCTCTCGGTAATTGCACGGACGAACCATGCTCAATGCTCCAGTCTGCTGACCCGCTCTCCAATGTGCCGATGCGTGCCGGGAAGCCATACCTTTTTGCGACTACAGCTCTGCCTTCTTCAGCTTCTATTCCAACCAATCTCGGAAAAGCCCCCTGTCCTTATTTAAGTATTAAGCGCTGGTCATTTCAATATCGAGCTAAGTTGGGGCGAACAACACCTCAACCGGTGGCATCCAAGATGCAACTAAAGCAGCATTTAGCTTCAAGCGTCACCTTGGTAACATACGCCTGAAAGTTAGCCGATTCCCCGATCGCCCAAATTTGAAGTTCTAATCTGCAGGCATCAACGAAGCGCAAGCGACGGCACTGCCTGCGTCGAGAACAGTTCGAGAAACTGGATGAGATTTCGTGTAAAGGCTCTCGTGTGCTTGGTGGTGGCTGGCGCAGCAGCGAGTCTGTACTCGACCTCTGGGCACGAAAACCGCGAGTGGCTACACTTCTTTGTGTATTTGTTAGCCATCCTCCTCAGTTCGGGGATGAAGGTGGCGCTGCCTAAGACCGAAGGCACAATGTGTGTCAATTTTCCCTTTATCCTACTGGGCATCCTGCAACTCTCCCCGCTTCAGGCCGTCATCCTCGCTGTCTCGAGCGTGGTTGCACAATGCCAGTTCCGGGTTATCAAGCCATTCACGCTCATTCAGATTCTGTTCAATGTGGCTAATGTAACAACGGCCACCGTGCTTGCATGGCTCACTTATGCGGGATGCCTCGGGCTAGTCCACAATGAGGTCGCACCTGCACTCGGGGTAGCGGCAACGGTTTACTTCGTTGCGAATTCTGTGCCGGTAACTATTATCGTCGCCTGGGACTCCAATATTTCGCCAATTGCCAAGTGGCGCCAGGAATTCCTCTGGTACGTGCCGTTCTACCTGATCGGCGCAATGCTGGCTGCAGCCGCCAACCTGATAGGCCTGATGTTCGGCTGGCTGACATCCCTTCTCTTGATTCCCCTGGTTTACACGGTGTATCGCGCCTACTGCGCACATACAGCAATTGTGCGCGACCGCGAGCGGCATATCCAGGAAACTGAGGCATTGCATCTCCGCACCATTGAAGGGCTGGCCATGGCGATTGAAGCCAAGGACCAGAACACGCACCGCCATCTAATGCGCGTTCGCGTCTATGTATCCGAGCTCGGCAAAGCCATGGGTTTAGACAAGCCGATCATGCAGGCGCTTACAACTGCGTCGTTCCTCCACGATATAGGTAAGCTGGCGGTTCCTGAGCGCATCATCAACAAGCCGGGCAAACTCACGCTGGACGAGTTCGAGAAGATGAAGATCCATCCCGTGGTGGGAGCGGACATTCTGGAACGGGTTCACTTTCCCTACCCGGTTGTGCCGATCGTCCGTTCGCATCATGAATCATGGGATGGAAGCGGATATCCCGATGGGCTCAAGGGCGACGAGATTCCCATCGGCGCACGAATTCTGACAGCGGTCGATTGCTTCGACGCACTGGCATCGGAGCGGCCTTATCGCCGAGCCATGCCAATCGATGAGGCCATGGCGTTCGTGAAAAAGCGCGCGGGAATACAGTTCGATCCGCAGGTGGTGCAACTTCTGCAGGAACGTTATCTGGAACTCGAAGAGTTGGCGCGCCAGCAGATCGAGGAAGTAGAGCCGCTCAAAACCGAGCTCTTCATCGATCGCGGCGCCGCTCCCGGGGCCGGCTTCGTGTCCGAACTGAACGTGGAGTCAGAGCCGCAAGATTACACGGAAGCGCAGACGCAACAAGATACGCTGAGTCTGATTGCGAAAGCTTCGCGCGAGTCCCGGGCAGTCTTCGAATTGAGCCGGTTGCTCGGCGGATCGCTCAGCTTGCACTCGTTGTGTGAAATGTTTTCTGAACGTCTGCGGCCGTTTGTTCCATTCGATTGCTTTGGGGTGTACCGCAAGCGTGAAGAAGCTCTGGCTGCAGTTTATTTGGGTGGCCCGCTTGCGAAGGTGTTCTCTGAACGTCCCATTCCACTTGGAGAAGGATTATCCGGTTGGGTAGCCGATAATGAGCGACCGATCATCAATGGCAATCCGACTGTTGAACCGAACTTTGAAACAGGCATCGAGTCGATTACCGAGAACAGTTCGGCGCTTGCCATTCCTCTCTTCAACCTGAATGGCGTTGCTTTCGGTGTGCTCAGTCTTTATTCGCGGAGACAGGCGGCGTTTTCGAAGGATCATCTCCGCATTTTGCAGGCTGTCGAATCCAATTTCTCGCTTGCACTTCAGTACGCCTGGAATTTTGAATTTGAGCAACACGCTGTGCACTCATCAGCGCTGAGGGAGTTCCTGGGGGCTGTCGACTTGGAAGCCGCAGACGCCCGCGAAACCGGGAAGCACATCGGAGTGGCGATTTGCGACGTCAATGCGCTTTCAGGAACTGGCGAGGCCGAGGCGGCCACAGGTCTGAATACTATCGTTGAAGCATTGCAACACGGCCCGAGCCCCGCGGCCACGGTTATGCGCACCTGCGCAGACCAGGGAGCAGTCCTCTTTTCTGCGGCGCCAGATGCATCAGCCGAGAATCTCAGTGACGGATTTGAAATCGTATTACGTGCGAGAGTAAGACGCGCGACAGCCGCCTCCACCGGCATTGGCATTGCCCTGCATCCGCAGGATGGCGATACCGCCGAGCAGCTTTTGGGGGTGGCATTTCGCCGAATGCACCGGCGGGCGCAGGATCTGCGCACCGAACGCAGAGAGCCCCAGGGCGGAAATGCATTGGAAGGTGCATTAATTCTATGAAGGCCGCGGCTGCTGTGGCCAGGTGGTTTGCCCGAACCCTCGCCATTGTCCTGCTAGCGATCGTCGGCTCAACAATTCTGGTCCGCTTGGCTCCTGGTTATTTGAGCGACGCGCGTGAGATTGACTCGCGCTACGGAGATGCAGTACGCGCGGAGCTATCCGCTGAAGCCGCACGGAGCGGAACACTCACGCATCTGCTTTCAGCGGAGTTTCTGGGGTGGATGCGCGGAGACGGTGGGGTTTCTCGCCAATATGGAGTGCCGGTTTCAGAACTGATACTTCCGCGCCTTGAAGTGACGGGCGGGCTGATGCTGCGTGGTCTCGTCCTGGCTTGGACGCTGGCACTGTGCACTTCGCTTCTTTCGAGCGCCGCACGCAAGCCGTCGGTTTTGTGGCAAGCGCCGGCCGCACTTCTGCTCGCCGTGCCCACTGCGGCAATGGCCACTTTGTGCCTGCTTGCCGGCTATGGCGGCCCGGTGCTGGTAATGGCTTTGCTGCTCTCTGCGAGGGATTTCAAGTTCCTGCATCACACGCTGCGGAAGGCCTGGTTCGACCCGCATCTGTTGCAGGCGCGCGCGCAGGGTATAAGAACTCACCGTTTGATTTTCGGATTTGTTCTGCCGTCCGTTCGTTCCCAGGTGTGTGCTCTTGCCTCGCTTTCGATCGTCACCGCACTCAGCGCTCTTGTGCCGGTGGAAGTGATTTTCAATGTGCCTGGCCTTGGTCAACTCGCATGGAATGCCGCACTCAATCGTGACCTTCCCGTGCTTTTGTCGGTAACCATAATTGTGGCATTGGCGGTTACACTGGCAGGCCTCGCGTCCGACCGGCCGGGAGAGTGGAGAAGCGCATGAGAGCTAACCTTGCAGCAAAGTCTCTGCTCGGCGTTCTCGTGCTCGCGGCAGTCATTGTTGTCTCCAGGCCCGGTGCGAGCTACTCGCATCAAGACCGTGAATCGCCACTGGCAGCGGCCTCAAAACAGCATCCTGCAGGTACTGATGCGCTTGGCCGAGACCGGCTGGTGCGCGTCTCGGCTGCGCTGCTGCTCAGTCTTGCCGGCGCGGTAGCCGCTGCAGCGCTCACAACTGCAGCGGCCGGGGGTGTTGGCGTGCTTGCTGCCTTCGGCCCCGAGTCCATGGGCTGGATTGCCATGTTAATTTGCGACGTATTTCTGGCACTGCCATGGATGTTCCTGCTCATGATCGTTCGCTCGGCTCTTCCTCTGTCTGCCTCACCGATGAACTCAGCTGTCGTCACATTTCTGGTTCTGGCTGCACTAGGGTGGCCAGCCTGTGCTCGAGCGGTGAACAAGGGAGCACACAACCTTAAAAGCTCCGACTGGATGCTCCATGCACGAGCGGCTGGTTTGCGCCGCAGACAACTTGTCCGTACGGCCGTGCCCAATTTGCTGCCTGTGCTTTTGCCGCAATTTCTCATCTCGATTCCAGCGTTTGTGATTGCGGAGGCAAACCTTGGCGCAATCGGATTGGGTATCGGTGAACCGCTACCCTCCTGGGGCGGCATGCTGCTCGAACTCGACAACTCACCGATGCTGTTCGAAACACGCTGGGTGTATTTTCCAATCGTCCTGCTGATTATTGTCTTGCTTCTGCTGGAAGCGATTGCGATGGAGGCCTGACGAATGCGATTCGTGGCTGCAAGTTTGGCTCTCTTCTGCGCGCTCCTGACGCCTTTCGGCGCTGTTTCATGCGTTGCGCAAGCCGCGCCTCGACTGTCCGGCGAGCTGGCGTGGACGATCGGATACGATCCAAAAACATTCGACCCTGCCAAGGTCGACGATCAGGAGTCGGAGCTGGTGCGCTATCTCACCGCAGGCGTGTTATTGCGTTTTAATCGGTTCTCGCAACGAGTCGAGCCGGCGCTGGCGGAGAGTTGGAGCCTTTCCCCGGATGGCAAAACGCTCACGTTCAAGATGCGCCCGGGAGAGAAATTCTCCGACGGCAGCAGCCTTACGGCGCAAGATGCGGCGTGGTCTATCCGCCGTGTTCTTCTGCCGGCGACTGCAGCGCCAGTCGGAGAAGAGTTTGTGTCTCCGGCGAGCGTGACTGTCGATACACCTGATCCCACAACTGTAGTTGTAAATCTGTCCAGGCGCATCGTGGGCATTGGCAAGGTCTTCGATGAAATTGCAATCGAACCGATGAACCGTCCCAGCGATGGCCGCATCACAGCAGGTCCGTTCATTGTGGCAGATTATCGCCGTTCACAGTATGTGCGTCTGCGTCGCAATCCGTACTACCGGGGTGTTGTGACCGGTGCACCCGCTTATGCCACCGGGGTTCGACTGGACATTCTGGAGAATGCCGAACAGGAGATTCGGCTTTTCGAACACGGCGAATACGACCTCATCGATGAACTCCAGCCCGACTATTTCGAAA
Source organism: Occallatibacter sp. (assembly GCA_035504315.1). Classification (GTDB taxonomy): domain Bacteria; phylum Acidobacteriota; class Terriglobia; order Terriglobales; family Acidobacteriaceae; genus Telmatobacter. Next base: position 21,753 of record DATJSB010000179.1, on the reverse strand, counting down.
TGCTTCGCCACCGAGATCCCGCCGCCGTGCGTGATCTCGGTCCGTCACTGAACACCGAGCAAATGTGGTTCAATCAATCGCCCGTGGCCCCGCTACCCACGTGGGAAAAAGGCTGGTTCGCAAGCCGCGAGTTTCGTGTAGCCGTTTCCCAAGCGATTCATCGCGATGACCTGGCCCGCGTCGCATATCTGGGCCATGCAACGCCTGCTTATTCCTTCATCTCGCCTGCCAACACCGCATGGTATAACCGCAACATTTCCGCGACTCATACAGATCTTGCCGCTGCCAGAGCCGGTCTTGCCCGCGCAGGATTTTATTTCAGCGGTTCTCAACTCATCGACGCCACGGGTCACGCCGTAAAGTTTTCCATTCTTACCAACGCAGGTAATGAAGCACGGCAAAAAATGGCCACACTGATTCAGCAGGACCTGGCAGCCCTTGGAATGCAGGTGTCAGTTGTTGCGCTTGATTTTCCCGCGCTGATTGAACGCCTGATGCACACGCAGGACTACGAGGCGTGCCTGTTAGGACTGGAAAACGTGGATCCGGATCCAAACACGATGATGAATCTGTGGCTCAGTTCTTCGCCAAACCATCAATGGAACCCATCAGAGAAAGCGCCCGCAACCGGGTGGGAAGCCGAGATCGATCGTGAAATGAATATCCAGGCGAGCAGTGCCTCGGATCCTGTGCGCAAGCAGGCTGTTGACCGTGTGCAGCAAATCATTGCCGATCAACAGCCATTCATTTATCTGGTTTATCCGAATGTTCTGGTCGCTATATCGCCGCGGCTTGGTGGCGTGCGCCCCGCACTGCTGGCGCCCAATCTTGTGTGGAATGTTGATAACCTCAGGCTGACGGGGGCGCAATGAACAATGGACCTCTATTGCAAGTCCAACTCGATGCTGAATATGCCGGGAAGCCAGTACTGCGCGACATACGCTTCGAACTCGAACATGGTCAGGTGCTCGGACTTGTAGGAGCCAGTGGAGCCGGCAAGAGCACACTGGTCCTGTCGCTGCTGGGTCTTCTGCCCTGGCGCGGCGGTCGCGTCACTGGCAAAGTATTGTTTGAAAGCGAAAACCTGCTCCAGCTTTCAGAACGCAAGCTGCGTAAGCTGCGAGGACGCAGGATCGCGTACATCCCGCAAAGCCCCATGACTGCACTAAACTCGGCGATCAGCCTGAGGAGCCACTTTCTTGAAGCCTGGAGGGCGCACAGCGGCGAGGGCCAAACCATGCTCGACATCCGCATACACGAGTTACTCACTGAAGTGCGGCTACCATCCGATGCGGAGTTCTTGCGCCGGCGTCCAGCACAGATTAGCGTCGGTCAGGCACAACGCGTGCTGATCGCGCTCGCCCTATTGCACAGGCCGGCGCTGATTATTGCCGATGAGCCCACGAGCGCGCTCGACCCGGTAACGCAATCGCAGATCGTCGGGCTGATCAAGGCGCTGAATCGGCGCCATGGCGCTACACTACTCTATGTCTCACACGACCTCGTATCGGTGCTGCAACTCAGTAACCGGATCGCTGTTCTTCACTCGGGGACAATTGCCGAGAACTTGCCAGTGAATGAACTGGGAACCGCGCGTCATCACTCTGCACGGGCGCTTCTCGCGGCCCTTCCCGTTCCACTTGACGTGCTCCTGCGCTATCGGGACCGCTTGGAGGATGAGGAACAGGGCGTCATCCCGCAACTCTGCAATGTTGCAAACAATTGCATCAGTCATGCATGACTTATGCTTCCGTCTGTGACTTGGGCCGGAGCTATCTTATTTTCCAAGGTCAGGCCGCACGGAATTGATGAGAAATGTCGAAGAGCTATAGACTCCGGCGATTCATCACCATTGGATTACCCAAGTAAGTACTCAATCGGATTACTCATGCACCATTACTCCTCCACCTGTTGTGCCATTGATTCCAGAGCGCATACAAATAAGAATCGGTAACTATGGAACTGTAGTCTTCCCCCACGGGCTACGACCCTGATCATCAGTCAAAGAACGTGAGCTGGCTGAAAACCCATTGAGAGGTCACCATGTTGCGCTCGCGCATTCGTGTCGTATTCTTCCTCAGTTTGCTGATTGTATTCACCGCCCACTTAGAAGCTCAGACCGCCAGCAGCAAGATTTCCTGGGATCTTCAAAATCAGCCGTCCACGGGAAACGTGCCGGTCATCGTCCAGTATTACAACCCACCTTCGTCGCTTGAGACTCTTTTACTGGGTTTGCTTGGCGGTGTGGTGAATCTCGTGCTCGGAACGATAAACGCACTTGCGATTAATGTCCCCTACAACAGCCTGAATGCACTTGCCGCAGACGCGAACGTGAAATATATCTCCCTTGATCGCTCAGTTGCTGCCAGGCAAGAGGTTGTGATTCCGGCAGCCAATTACACTGTCGAGCCCATCAATGCTCCCGTCGTGTGGCAGAAGGGTTATATTGGCACCAATATCGGCGTAGCAGTAATCGACAGCGGCATCACGCCTGCACCGGACCTCGCGAGCAACTCTCTGACGCTTCCACTCGGCCAGCCGATTGTGGCGCAGCTTCTCGCTGCGACGAGTGAAGTAGCTCCCTGGAGCAACGGCCGTATCGTTTACAGTCAGAACTTTGTTCCCGGCCAATCGGACGCGCTCGATCACTACGGACACGGTACGCACGTATCCGGCCTTATCGCGGGAAATGGCGCGCAATCCTCCGGTACGCAGTATTTCCGGACATTCTACGGATCGGCTCCCAACGCCAATATCATCAACCTGCGCGTCCTCGACGAAAACGGTGCGGGAACTGATTCCGCTGTGATTGCAGCCATCAGCCGCGCGATCGCTCTTAAGAACACCTTCAACATCCGCGTGATCAATCTATCGCTCGGCCGTCCTATCTATGAGAGCTATACGCTCGACCCGTTGTGCCAGGCGGTTGAAAAAGCCTGGCAGGCAGGTATCGTGGTTGTGGTGGCTGCAGGCAATGATGGACGCGACCTCAACGCGAGCCCGGAGGGCTATGGCACCATCAATGCGCCGGGCAACGATCCCTATGTGCTCACAGTAGGTGCGATGAACACACAGTTCACGCCACAACTTAGCGATGACATTATTGCGAGTTACAGTTCCAAGGGGCCATCTTTTGTTGACCATTTCGTAAAGCCGGACATTGTCGCACCCGGCAACCTGGTGACGAGCCTCGAGTATGCAGACGATCAACTCGCGGTCGAGAATCCTTCCTTCTACACGTGGTATTCGTTCTACCAGACGAACGGAAGCGAGACACCTTCCTCCGCTTACTTCCCGCTCAGCGGTACCAGCATGGCGACCGGTGTAACAAGCGGCGCCGTAGCGGACCTGCTGCAGGCCGCGCCGCAACTTACACCTAATCAAGTGAAGGCCCGGATTATGGCCAACGGCGACCGAAGCTACTTCCCGGCCACAAGCAGTGTTACTGCAGATGGCATTGTGTTCAATGCGAACTACGATGTTTTTACTGTGGGAGCGGGCTACCTGGACATCGCCGCGACGATCCAGGCCGCGCTGTCGAATAACGACCCCGTTCCTGCCGGCACCGCGATGTCGCCGGTGGCCACATACAACGCAACTTCAGGACAAACTACGGCCGTGACCGACCCAAGTGCGTTGTGGCAGCCGGCCGGACCGTGGTCGGCATCCAGCGTTTACGGCAACCACGCGTTCATCTCCGGTGCAAATTCACCTGCGATTTGGGGCACCACAGGGATATGGGGCGAAGAAGACCCAAATGGATTTACGGTTTTGTGGGGTAAAACTGGTCCTTGGAGCGAGGGTACGCCAGACGCTGCAACCGTTCTGTGGGGCAAGAGTTCAACTGAAGGCTCGACGGTACTCTGGGGAAAGTCTGGCGACTCGGGGTCAAACGTTCCAACCGAGTAACTGATAGCCTTCATCGGAAACGCCCAGAGACGAATCTTGGAGCAGGCCTCTGAACCTAGCTTGAGGTGTTTAAACGATCGAGAGAGGCGATCAATTCGGCTTGATCGCCAGGTTTCTCCACTTCGATCAGTGTGGCTGAAACCATGACGCGATGAAACCTCCGAACCAGAAGGCGAATATCGCGCCCCCTGAGCCTGATTTGAGCGTCCTTTGGGAGCCGCTGATTTACCTCTTTGGACATCGAGTAAATTCAAATATTCACTAAAGTTCTGTCTCATTCTTCAGAGTTAGGGAGTCATCGCTGAACACTTGAGCATAACTCTGAGTTTCTTTCCCCGCGCTCTCCTCAGATCCCGGGGGCCAGCTTATTCGCAATCGGTCGGCGCTCACTCTACAATTCTCCTGCCGGACATTTCCCAAATCCTTTACGGAGAACTCCCTTGGCTAGCGCCGCAGCACGTCTCAATCCTCGCCTTGATCGCAGAACATTCATAAAGTCTTCCGCAGCCGCATTCGCTGCCGCCAGTTTACCGGGCAGGATGAGAGCAATCGGCTCACCGGCACTCATTGCCGATATCTTCCTCGATCTAAACCGCATTCACAAATGGGACGATGCCAATGGCGACACATGGGATCCCTTCTGGGCCGATGACGACAACCTGTATGCCTTCAATTGCGACGGTCGTGGCTTCGGTTCCAATGCCATGAACCTGGCGTTCAACAAGCTCTCGGGCGAGAGGCCGGATGCGCTGGTTGGAAGCCAAGTAAACCCCATGGCCGAGTATGGCAAGGGCGGCCAGAAGGGGTCCGACAATGCCACATGGAAAGCCTGCGGACAGGAGTGCATCGATGGCGTGTTCTATGCCTTTGTCTCGCGGAACACCTACGGAAGCGACAGCCACGATCCCCTCACCCGGCAAACGGCCGCGAACGCCAGCCTAATCAAGTCGACGGATCGCGGCCGCACCTGGACGCGCAGCGCGCAGGAAAACTACGAACATCCCATGTGGCCCGGAGGATCGTTTGGCGCGCCGTTCTTCATACACTATGGCCGCAACGGAAGCCAGGTGGCACAGGATGGAGCCAGCGAGTACGTTTACGCATGTTCTACGAACGGCTTTTGGAATGACGGCGACACTCTGATCATGGGTCGCGTTCTTCGCTCTCAGTTATCCCGTCTGAGCAGCGACGACTGGGAGTATCTATCCGGCTCCAACCGAAGCGGAACGCCGAGCTGGTCTCGCTCTATCGACCGCGCCATACCCATACTGGACCGCCCGGCTCGCTGCGGGCAGACTCCCATCACGTTTGTCCGCGAACTCGGCGTGTATCTGCTGATCTCCTGGTACAACACAGAGACCATGACGCGGTGGTTCGAGCCAAATCGCATGCGGTACGATTTCTATCAGGCGCCTTATCCCTGGGGCCCCTGGATCCCGGCCGGATCTGCGGATGACTCTTTTCTTGGTCCCGGCTGGCACATGTACGGGCCCAGTATCTGTGCAGCCTTTCAGCAGCGCCGCGGAGACGACGTCGAGCTCTCCCTGTTTACCTCCGGATGCCCGTTCGACGACGTCCGAACATCGCCATACAAGATGTGGCGCATTCCGCTGATGCTTAAATCGGATTCAATTCCATCTTCCCGCTTTGTTGCCGCGACGGATGCGGAGATCAAGTACAGCGGCATGTGGTTTCCTTGGACCACAATTCAAGACGCCGCGGGGAAGGATCTTCCTCGGGCCACCCAGTCGAAGGGCGCCTCTGCCGAGTTTTCATTCACAGGAACAGGCATAGGCTATATCGGCGAGAAGACTGTGGGCCTGGGCGAGGTGGATGTTTTCCTGGATGGCGAAAAGCAGGGCACGGTCTCTCTGATGGTGAATGACTTTCCGGTGCTGCTGGGCGTCACGTTGTATTCGAAGCAGGGCCTCGCTCGCGGCAAACATATGCTCAAGATTGTATGTAGTTCCGATGCCCGGATCAACTTGGAAGGACTCCGCGTTTATGCCTGAACGATGCAGCTTCAACGGGCCCATAATCGCTGCACATCGAACAATGATGGCTGAGTATTATCCAGCTGCCGAGTCGCGGTCGAATAATCACCCGCCCAGACATGACATGACCAAATCACTTGGGGAAGTATCGGCGACAAACCGACCACAATGCGGAAAGCTGGGTTGAATCATGACTGGAAACAAGATTCGGGCTGTAGGCATCAGTTGACTCTCGCTGCAATCTCGTTCGGTAAAGGCTCTCCGCCTTTTAAGTCGAGAATCTGAACCAGCGGGATCTCAATCTCATGAATGAATACTATGGCCTGTTAACACTACTGGGGTGGCTGGCGCCGGGAGCCAGTTTTTCTCAGTTCGAGGAATGAGGAGTGACGCATACCCCGGGGTCCCCGTGAACAAAGTTCAGGGGGTGGATATCGGGCGTCTGCTAGCGACGAGGGACGATGAAATGAGGAAAACTGGCCCCGGCCCGAAGACTTCCACCCAAACGTGCAAAGTTCACCCGTTTGGGACCCGGGCTTCCACCCAAACGTGCAAAGTTCACCCGTTTGGGACCCGGGGTTGCGGCGCAAATCCGGGGTCCCCAGCGACAGGTCTTGGTCGCTGGGGTGGAAATCGTGCCATACGTCGTTCTCGCCCTCGACCTTGGAACCACCAAAGCCTTCGGGCTCGGCCTAGTCTGGCCCGATTTTCGCTCGCAACGCCAGCCACCCCAGTAGTGTTAACAGGCCCTAGTGAAAGTGCGAGGTCTTAGGTGCCGATGCTCGATGCAGGCGATATTGCCCGCTATCGCCAACAACGGCGGGTTAATATCGACAGACCTTTTCAAGCGGCATCCATTGACACTGAGATTCCCAAGCGATCATTGACGGCTTCCTTAAGATTCTGTTTGCATCCGGTGTACCGTTCTGTTGTCTTCAGCTAGACATGGCCGAGGAGAAACTGGAACTGTTCGAATTCGCCGCCACAACCATGTCAGACCCTCGTCCGCTGCTGCTTTGGAACATGAGATGGGGCTCTTTAGCCGCTTCAGAAATCTCACGCTGGCAGAAGCGTCCGTGGATCATCCTCTTCGATGCCCCCGAAGGCTACAGGTTGGGCCTACCTGAGTCAAATGGATACCCAGTACTGACGGTTTGGCGACTGTCGGTTTGGAGACTGCCAAGTGGGCGGTGAAACACCCGAGTGCCGAAACCAGTGCGACCCGGTGGATTTCATGATACCGGCCGCAATTGCCGCTGGTCGGATGTGATCCTTTTATGCTCGCATATAATCCTCTTGAAGGAATCGGCATCAAATGAAATTTACTGATTTTCTCTCAGAGATATCCGGACTTCCCTCCTTCCGCGTGCTTGACGCAGAAAGCCTCTATCCGGCGGAAGATTCGACTCGGCAGGTATCCATTGGATGGGGTCGATGGAGTCAGGAACTCGCTGCGTCACCCGAGCCTTTTCTGCTTACAAACAAGGGCACAGCTCAGCACTTTGGCTTGGCGCGCGACTACACAAGTGTGACAAAGTTCGTTCTCAGCCCGCCGAAGGGTTATTTGGAGAGTTGGGACTTGTGGGCCAACCGGCCCTTGGCGCCGTCGAGCGCGGTAGCAGCCATGACTGTGGTCGCCGACGATGCAAGTCCCGACTCGGTGATGGCTCTTCTGTTACTTTTGGCGCACCTCGCGGATGTGAATCTTGCGGAGGTTCCGAGCGCCTGGGTCGACGCAGTCGATTATTGGGAACAGGCCGGTGTTGCTGACAATCCGTGGCGCTCCTGGTGCGCGCTTGAGTCTGCGCTCGTGCATACTTGCTTTTCCCGCAGAGAGAGGGCCACGCCGGGGTCGTTCGGGCTGGCATGGCGTGACGCGCTTCGATTCGCCGGCCGTTGCATGGCCCTGCATCTCAGCCCGGGAAACATTCCGGAACTTCCTTTTGTCGCAGAGTATGTAAAGGCCAAGGCCGCAATGGAGATGGAGCAGGAGATCTATTGGGACTGGCTGCAGCGGGCCGCTGCTGTGCAGGTTTCACTTCCACTGCGCGGAGTCGCCGGCCGAAGGATGCTGGTCGATGGTCTCATCGTTGAAGTCCAGCAAATCACGGGAGTAACAAAGGTATTCTGTCGCAACGATCGGGAAAACTCTTCGCTGGGAAGAGGCTTTTCCTTCCTGGCGCTGTGTTCGCATGCGGCTCCGGGTGAGCCAGTGGAAATGACGATCAGCGTCGACCCGCACCGCGGGGTGAGCTTGCTCCAACTCTGGCAGGCTATCGAGCGCAGAGAGTCCAAGGCTTGGGAAGACATGGGTGAAATGCGGCCCACTGATTCTCCGAGAAGCATGGAGGGGGTGAGCAATTTCTACCAGGAACCCTGGTTTATCGATTCTACGCAGACGCTCATAGGCAGTCCCCGCAAGCTGAAAAGCGGCGAACCTGGATCGCGGCTGGAGTGGCGTGATATCTGCGAAACGATCTGGCAAGAGCTCAATCCTCTGCGCGGCGTCAAAGTCCATCGAAGCGATACTAACGATCTGGTCCAGTTACTCGAGGTGGGCCCGGAACGCGAAAAACCGGGCCATGCGAAGCATTTCTTTGCCGCAAAGTGGTTTAACTCCTCCGACGAAGATTCCCTTATACTCCCGCGATCTTTGTCCTCGTCGACATTCTTTCTTCGAATCCTGGCGGCAAAACTGATTCACGGCCGTTCACCGGATTCTCTCGGTCTTCGCGATCTTCCAACCCTTGGCAGTTGGGAGGTAGTCAAGCTCGATGGAGGCGTTGCGATCGTCAACACTCACGGTCTGTTCGTCCTAGATGACTGGAGCGAACAGGCGTTGGATGTTTCTGAAATCCGATCTGATTTTCACCGCGCCGCGACTTTAGACGTCGAGCTCATTCGCTTGGAAAAACACGATCTCAGTCCCTTGGTGAAGGATGTTCAAAAACTCCTCCGGCAGGAGAGTCACGCCCCCGACATCGATGATCTGCTGCGCCGTGCTGCCAATTTGAACGCCCGGCTGGCCGAAAAGCGTGGAGACTACGCCATGCTCCCCGAGGCCCCCGATGCACGCCTTATTCGCTCCACGATTGAGAAGTGCTGGTCGCTTGATCGCCGATTGGCCGCGTGCGAGAGTGAAACTCGCGCCCTTGAAACCTCATTGCACAGCCTCAGCGAGCTCGGTACCGCGCGCATTGGACGGTTTATCGGCACCTATGGCTTTGCACTGATCGTGGCCATGGAGTCATGTCAGATCGTGGCCAAGGCAATCTATCACGCGCTCAAATACAACAAGGTGGAGACGGATCCGCCAAGCCTCTTCACTTTCATTTGCTGTGTTGCTATGGTTTTGCTGCTGAGCCTTCTCCTCAACCGCTTGCTGGCTTTGGACAAGCCTCTGAAGCGAAAGGCAAACAAGGACGGCTGAATTCGGCGATCATGAACCCGCCTGTCGCTACTTGGGCTCCGTGCCTTCGAGAGCCGATTTAACATTAATCTCACCTGTTCGCCGAGTCGGACTATCTGCGACTCTGTTCTAACGCGGGACACGGGCCGCGATAGTTCTTACTTTGCCGGATTTCACGCGATCCTCAGTCTTCTCTGAATATGCCGCTTGGCACCTTCCCCGGGGACTTTCAATTCTTCAAGCGGGATGCAACTTTCTGACGGCCGCCCATCCTGCCTCTGCCAGCTTCAGAACCCCGACAGTTTTTCCTGTCGTGAGTCACTTCTGCGTTATCAGGAGCGTTTGACGTCAACCACCCCTTCCGGCCGGTAGTCCTACAATAGCCGCCAGTCACAGCAGAATCGTTCATCGAGCCGAACCTCCAATAACTGTTCTCGCCTTTTCGCACGCTAGACAATATTCTCTTGACTTTCAAAGGAAGGTACATAAAATGAGGGCACATTTAGAAAAGTGTCGGTCGGGCGCCGCTACGGACGGATGTCGTATTGCGTATGCTTTTGCCACGATAGCCGCATAGGTGTTCATTTTCTACGGGACAAAATGATTTGCTTAGCGTCAATCCGCTACCCCAAATGCTCACCCATGGCGCAAAACACTGGGCAACTGCACTAACGATGACTTTTTGGCGCTGCAACGGCTCGAAATGCGTGCGGACGAAGTACCTCGGGGTCGGCTTTCCGCGGCCGCGAACAGACTCACAGGTGCAGGCGGTGGATGCGGGGGGCGATCTTCGAGATGCGGACCGCCGAAGGCCTTGGTTCTCTCACGGCCTTCATCTTATTCATTAAGAGTCAAACCCCGTGAATAGGAGTCGCGGATCATGGAACAGAAGTCTAATTCCTTGCGCGCATTGCAACTGGCTCTGGAGCACTCCCGCTGGCGGTGTGGAATCGACCCGAAAGATCCGCGTATCCTCCAGGCCAGGGCGCCTGGCAGAGGTTATCACAGTTCGCTTAAGTTTGCGTTTGAAGAGAAACAGGATGACTTCGATGTTAGCGTTGTGCGGGTTGTAGACGACACTCGATCCTATCGGCCCGGCCTATTCTTTCAATTGGAAGACCTTCATCCGGGCGACGCAGTCGATGGAATCGTGCGCATCAGGCTCGGCCACGACATCCTTTTCCCCTTTCTTAAGAGTGAAGGCGGCGGTCCGTTGCAGAGCTATGCCCGGCACGTTATTGACACTTACTTAAGCTTGTCTAGTGGGCCGGGAACCGGCTTGAACCCGGTGGGAAACCCGGCTGAGGCCAGGCTAAGCCGGCTTGATCCGGCAGAAGGCGCGGCTCTGTCTCGTGTCGACGTCGCTGCCAGCGAAATTGCTTCGCAATCTCGGATTGGAGAATGTGCTCTGATCGCGTTCGATCCCTTGATGGATCGGAATGACTTTTTCTACCGAATGTTGTTTGAGCCTCATGTCAGCGGGCTCACCCGGACGGACGATCGCAAGTTGGCGAGAATCCCTCTGTTCCTCTCTGCTACGGACGTGCGTACTCTTGGCCTCAGTCGAGCCATGTGGGAGGCGGGATGGCAGGCAACCAGCTTGGCTTTGTCCAGTGAGTTGATGTCGCTCTTGATCGAATTTGGCTTTTTCCATCTCTACATGCCGGATATCGGCAGCCTTCGCACAGACTACGATCTCGACCCGAACACCCAACATATTGGCGGCATATTCGCGGCAGCCGGGCTGGATGGCAGCTTTACCATGGGTTGCGAACGTGAATTGGTGTTTCAGGGGCCGATATTTGCCGACGCGGGCACGGAAAAACCTTTTAAGACTCTTGGAGACCGCTTCTTCAACGCTCCTCGTCTAAAGCTCTACGACAGCGGTCCCATATCCGCTGGCAGAATGCACGCAGAACTGGTTGCGTGGGGCGAATTCGCAAAAGATCAGGCTGAGCGCATTGCGCGTATTTCGGAGAGCTGTCTTTCTTCTCGCGAGGTGTCTGAAATCCTGATTCGCATTGGCGCTGTCGACAATCAGTTAGTCGGCACAGCATTTCCCGAGAGGGAGTTAGAGAGAATACTGCGCTCCATTCTGAAAGGCGAACGGCTGCGGCCGGGCAATGTCCGCTCCGCAATTGCAGCCATGACCAATTCAGGGCTGTTCCGGCTCGTGGCCGGGGGCCAAATGACGATGAGGTCAAAGGTATTTGCGTCATGGCTGGTCAGTGAAGGAGTATTCAGGGCTCTCGAAGCTCTATGTTACCAAGCGGATTTCGCTCCTTTAGAGCGCGCGCTTGAAACCGCCAATCTTCCGCTATGTGCCCTCGTGTGGGCAATTGCGATGGGGAAAGACACATTTGCTGAAGAAGTTAAAGAAGCCATCCGGCCATTTCTGGCGTTCCATCGCTTCCGCGACGGGGGTGAACTCAGCCGCACCACACTAATTGAGAATCTTTGGACACTACTTCTCGTAATTGCCGAGATGGTGCACCTTGGTAACGGAGATATCGACGGGCCAGCCATAATCAGAGACTTAATTGGAACCGATGTGAAGTTTCGCAGTTTGGCCTTGCCCCAAGCCTGCTTCAGCCACCTTGACCTGGAAGGTTGGTCCTTCGTCGACTGCAGATTACGCAATGCCAGCTTTCTCGATTGCTCTCTAAAGAGGGCTTCCATGACTGAATGTCTTTTGAGCGGTGCAAGTTTCGAACGGTGCGATTTCGGGAGACGAAAGAGATCTGTCAATCTCAAGTCATTCTCAGGAAGCGACGTTTCCGGCGCAGAGTTTGAGGCTTGTACTGGCCTTGCGGAACTGCTTCAGGTTCAGGGCGTGGATGCCTCTAAGCTGCTTGCTCGCTCCATTTGGACGGCAAGCAGTGTCACTCTCAATCTGGGCGAAGGGAACATTAGCGCTGCACTTCGTGTTCTTAATGAACATTCAGCTTCTGCGGCGGGGTGCCGCGTAGCGCAGGCGCTCCCAAGCGGAAAACCCTCGAGTCTTGAGGTCCCTTGGTCAGCGTCTGCGGCGAGAAGTCTTGCTCACGCACAATGGGGAGAGCGACCGGTGACGGTGAAGACACCTGTTGCACCTGACGGGTTGATGGTTACCAAAGACAGTCTTGTCGACCTCCTGTCGAAGTCCTTTAAATCCGGCAAAGGGACCGTTCCCACACCAGGAGCTGGTTGGGCAGCGGTGAGCTGTATTGCAGATAGCTTCAAAAGCCAGATTCTTATGGCTGTAGACAAAGAAGGTCAAGTCTGGCACGCCCTCGTAGAGGACGACTGTTGTACCTGGCGGATAATTTCTAAAATCGCTAGGGCCAGGCAACTCGCAATCACCAGACTAGCAAATGGTGATTTAGTTGCGGCGTTAGAACACGCAGAAGGTCATGCCGCTCTTACATTCGCAACTCTGGATCGCTCCGGTGCACTTAAGGATAGTTGCCCAGTTGAATTGCCTGGCGTCGGCGATATCTGCGCAATGTCCTGGATCGACGTCCAGCGTTCAGGCAAGATGTATTCCGAGTTGCTTGTTGGACAGCAACGTGAGGGGGCCTGCGTTCTGCATCACAACAGCACTCAATGGCAAGTCGATCCCTTCATGTTGAACCTTTCCGCTGTCACCATTGACTCGTTTGGCTATTCGCCACGAGAGAACATTGCAATCGCCTGCGCGCAAGGGGGACGCGTGTTTGGATTTCGTAATATCGAAGCTGGCCGGATGGAACCCCTATTCAGTTTTCACACCGCGCATAAATGGTTTGCTGATGTCGCGTTGCTAAATCATCAGGGACAGATGCTGGTTGTCGGCTTGACGGCCGGAGAAGCGGAAAAGCCGCCCATGAGCCGGAATGTTTTGTGGGCTCTTGTCCAGCCGTTCGGAAATGTTGTCACCATCGTTTCTCGATCCCCGGAGGAAGGGGAAATTGAGCCGCCAATAATGCTCAAACCTGATAGCGACAGCGGCGAGCGCCAACTAAATGATGGGCAAGCCGCCCGCATCGAAGAAATCTCGAGGTCTGTGAACTCCCTGATTCAGGACCGCGAATTGATTGAGGTAACCCCCAACGTCGGCACGACCGTGGAATTCCTGCTCAAAGTTCCCGAGCCACACGATGAGCGCTTTGAGCTGCCCGAAAGCATTGATGACAGCGCCGGAAGTCGGTTCCGGACTATCAGCCTGGTTATCAAGGGAAAGATGCCAAGCAATCCATCACAGGAATTTGAACGGCATTACGTCGAAGCAGAAATGGATGAGGTCTTCATCGGCAAAAGTCAACTGCGCGTTCGCTGCACGCTTCAGTTTCACCGGGGGGTTCATTCTGAATCGGCAGCCCTCATCGTCTCCTATCCGTCCACCGATAAGAAGAGAGAAATCAATAGGAGTTGGAATTTCACATTGCATGTCGAATGGGAAGACAATCCATTTGTTAGCAGCGGGGATCCAGTGTCAGGCGACAAGTTCTTCGGGCTTGAGAACGAAATCAAGGACGTTCTCAATGCAGTCCAATTGGGAAGCAATGTGATCGTTCGATCCTGCCGCAGGGCAGGCAAGAGCAGTTTCGTCCAGGAGGTGGCACAACAATTGCGCGCACGAAAAAAGGCGCGTGTGGCAATAGTAGTATCCGGCGACAGAATCATTGGAAACGGCAACATCCTTCCAGCAGTTAAGGCCGAATTGCGAAGGATCGGAGAATTGGAGAACCGAGGTGACTATCGACAGTTGGCGAAGCTTGATCTACCTTCCGACGACACACTGATGGCGTTCAAACTCATCATTGATGAGGTACGGCGAAGGGGATTAGAGACGCCGCTCACGGTATTCGTCGATGAGTGGGGTTACCTCAAGGAGGAAATTGGCCCCCAACTCGCTAATATTGCTGATAAGTTGAGGGAGGTTGGTGTCGCCCTTTGCCTTACCAGCACGCCGGGCGACTTTCGCAATGCCGATTCAATGTCTCAATCAGGCGATTACAGATTCTTCTCCCACAGGTTCGATATTGGACGGCTTAAGGAGAACGCCTTGCAGAACCTGATCCGGGAACCGCTTGCTCGCCGCCGTATTGGAATCGACGACGATGTGGTCCAAGCTGTCGTACGCCTGTCCAGCGGTGCACCCCATGACGCAAATATTCTAATGCACAGTGCCCTTAATGCTGCAAAGCGAGAACGGGACTCGCATCCCAGCGGCAACGGCTCTTCCGGTGGTCTTCAAATTCAACTGCACCATCTGTTGCCGAGAAATGGAAAACCTGAGACGGAAGCACTCATCATGCTTCAGCAGAAATACTTAAGCCTTCAAAATTTCCTGATCGGCTCATTTAAACCCAAAGATCGAGACGCGGTTCTTGCATTGGCGGGAGAGGATTCTTGCCCGACTGTGGAGGAACCAAATCCGCTGCCGACCGCGCGTTGGGATATTCAGCCACTGGGCATCCCCCTTCCGGGCGAGGATCGTGACCGGTGGAGGACCGCCTTTGCGGATGCAGGGTACCGTGTTGCCCTGATGGAAGGTGAGAAAACGGACTACGGCCAAACGGCAGGATTATTCGCGTATAAGCTATGGATTCCATGGGGCATGGCTCAGTACTTCCGGCGCTTGCGCCAAAGAATGGGAGGACATTCATGATTGGCAATGGGAATGCCGATACGTCTGCTGATTTGCCGTTTCCGGACCCCACTCAAACCGTGGATGACGAGAGGCTTTACTATCGCAAAGACCGGGAGCTAATTGAAAAGGCGCTCACAGGGACCAACAGAGAGTGCTGGGCTTACTTCGGATTGCGCCGATACGGCAAAACCTGCTTTTTGAAGCGTATCGTCCGAATTTGCGAACAGGGCTTGTATGGTTTCTCAGCAGACCAATACCGCGCAGAGCTGCTCTCCGCGTCCCTCCTTCCCAGAGAGAATGTTTCCCGGCTTTCGAGAATCCTCGCATCTCTGAAGACCGGTAAAGGCGCTGTTAACACGCTCTTACTGATCGACGATCTTCAGGAACTCTCAAAACATATGGCCAGCTTTGCCGAGGACGTGGAGTCCTTAAGCAGTCAAGTCGCCCAGTTCCTTGACATGGCAAGCGATAAGACCAGCAAACTGCGCTTGGTTCTGTGCGAACCGACCAACTTCAACGACTGGTTGAATGAGGATCCGAAGGGCGCCGGGCAGATGTTCAAACCAATACTCTCCCATTACGCGCAGCCAAGCCAGGACTGCATTTTGCCACCCTTCAAGCCCGACGAGGCCCAGGACTTGCTATCCGCACGAGTGGGAGACGAGCCGCGAGTTGAAGGACTCTCCGAACAGCTCGCCATCGCACTTTGCCTGAAGTTCGGTGGCAACCCATGGCTCCTAAGCTATGCCCATCGCTATGTAAGAGAGGGCCGTAAGACGCCTCAACACCTTGATGAAATAGTCTCCATGGTAAACAGGGAGATACTGGAGCGGGATAACGAAGAAAAACTTGGCAGCATTTACCATTCGTTGAGCAAGCAGGAACGCTTCTTCCTTCGCCTCGTCTATGACGCGCAAAAGGGAGGGCAGCAAACCGAGCAGTATCTGAACAAGTATCACGATGAACACTTTACTTCGCAAGGAAGACATATAGCTCAAGTGATCCCGCTGCTGGGTATTGTCAACGGTCAACTCGGGCATGGTCCAAGACTAATGCCAATCCTGAGAGAATACTTGAGTAATTACCTGCGCGGCTATCAGACATATAAAGGCGGGCATGAGGAAGACCTGGCAGTATGGGGCGAGGTTCTTACCGTGGAACCACCAAATTCTACCAGGTCCTGCAACTTTATCATCCATCAGCTTTCCGACTTGATGCTGGACGCTTCGGCATCGGATATGGGGCCTTGGAAAGCTTACCTCGACGAATTGGAACGCCTTAAGACGGACGCAAAGGGACACCCCGAAAAAGATTGTCGCCCCGATTTGGTCGCAATATGTGGTAACACCATTACGATGCCGTGCGCCGGCGACGAGGGGTGTGTCTGCTCAGACGCATACGGGGAAACTCTCGCCGAAGCCAGGAGGGAACTATCAAAGTTACAGGACTTTTTGCGGCCGCAAGGCAATGACGTTGCGGCGTCGTTGAAGCAGATTCTGATCCTGCCTGGCATCTTCGATTTGGATTGGACGCGTGCCGGCAGCAAGGACCATGGCCGGCACATGTACGCTCGGGAATGGCGGGAAACTTTCAAAGACTTCAGCCTCGCCGGAGAGCGGTGGGAAAGCAAAGCCTTCAACCTCCAGATATTGCCGTTCGATACGACCAGCATCGATGGTGCATTTGATCATGGCGGACGCGGCGCCGTTGAAAACCTGGCCGCAGTGCGCGCCTGTCTGCAGGAAGAATTCACGCGTGATAGAACACTCCTGCTGCACCCGCACAACGACGTGGACCAGCAACTGTACCGGGACGCAGCAAGACGGCTAGCGCAACTGACGATGAACTATGTTGTTGATGTGCGGGACCAGGCGGAATTTGGGAAGATTTCAGATCCCACTTTCAAGTATCGCGAGTCCCGAGGCGAAGTCCTTCCCCGTTCAGATGATGTCGAACCTGATTCTTTTGTGGCTGATTCGGGCTTCATCAATTCGATCGAGCGTAAATGGCTCTCAGAGCAGACCAGAAATGAAGCCGAGGTGCGGCCTGCTCATCGCACAGTGACTATGGCTTTGACGCATCACCATCCCCATCTCCGCCGCCGCGGAGGTGTAATCGAATTTTATGATGGCCACGATTTCCGGCAACAGTTGGTGCGCGCGGGCATCCAGCTTGTTCTACATGGTCACAGCGCGCGCCAGCAAGTACTAAGTGAAAAGGTGTCTCTCAAGGACGAGGCTAGTATGAAAAGCACTTCGAGCACGATTGAATTGATTGGATCTGGTAGCTTCTCCACCATCAGCGGTCTCGCCAGCAACTTTGCGGCGGCCGAGCAGCCCAATGTCTCAGAAGCGCCAAGCTTCAACAGAATCGCAATCACCCGCAATCCTTCGCTTCTGGATGAACCGCCGCAGATCAGTGTGGATTTCTTGGAATGGGAGAGCAAAGGAGACCGAATCGTCGAGCGCGGAACCGTGCCGGTGTCGATACGTCTGTCATGAACATTCAATCTCTGCCTAGACTCAAAGAAATTCGACAAGCTCTAAAGGGGCGCGGGATCGTCTGGTTTGGCACGCGAGGAATAGATGCGCTTGAAATTTATCCACTTGCGCGCCCGGTACTGATTACAGCACAAATTGCGCCTGTTCCCCCCGTCCAATTGGACGGGGCGCAGCAGGACAACCTCGAACTCCGCAGCCGCCTGCGGCGCGATCTCGACTTGTACGACGTCGACCGCGATCCTGGCCTCGATGCCGTTGGGCTCAAGACGGAGTTTCTGGCCCAAATAAATGCGCCGGTTGTGCTGGTTGCATATCGGGCCATGGAATTGTTGTGTCGCCCATCGTTTTGCCATCCGACCTTGGTAATGGCGACCCCCTTTCACCTGCTGCAGCGGCAATTCGAATATAAGCCATGGGTGGAACAGCAACTTCTCCGCTTGGAGGGCGTGCCTGTACTCAAGTCCATCTTTGTGAGAGATGGCGATGTTGATGCGATTTCGTCCTTTCTCGCAAATGGCCCATCTGTGGGGCGGTGTTCGACCAGTTCCGGAGGGAGCGGCGTCTTTCCTTTCGCTACAGAAGAGGAGTATTTTGAACGGCTCCCAAGCCACCCGGATGGCTTTGTGGGCCTCACGCCTCTTCTGGATCGGGCAGCACCTCTGAATGTCAACGCTTGCGTCTATTCGACGGGCGAAGTTGCGGTTTTCGGCGTAAGCTTTCAACTCATAGGGGTCCGCGGCTTGACGCGTCGCACATTTGGCTTCTGCGGAAATGATTTTGGCGCTGCGAGTGATGTACCTCCTGAAATCTGCGATCGGATTGAAAGCTGCGCCGAGACTATTGGACGCTGGCTTTTCCAATATGGTTATCGCGGAGTGTTTGGCCTCGACATATTGTGGAACGAGGGCAAGCTGTACGTCACAGAAGTCAACCCGCGTTTTCAAGCATCTACCCCGTTGTCCGCTGGCATCAATCAGACGTTGGGATTTCCGGACCCGATGACTGAACATATCGCGGCCTTTCTCGGGCTCGGAGCCCCCACAAAAGTTCCGGTAGCCGAGCAAACGCGGGCTTGCGGTGAGCTGCGCGGGCGTAAACCAATCGCACAGGTGGTTCATCGAAATATCTCCACCGCGCGGTTGCGAGCGGCGGAAATCCATGAAGATCTTGTCCCCGGCGGAGTCAGCATCGTTGGTGCGCCGGAATCAGGGATATACATTGAACGCGAGGCAATGCTATTCAAGAGTCTGCACTGCGAAAGAATTACTGCTGACGGTTACTCTGTTTCGGAACCAGTCCATGCGGTAAAGAAGGCCGTAACCGTGGCGGCATATTGAGCTTCGGCAATTCCAATCAGACTGCGATGCAAATGTACGCCTGACCTTCTGGAGCCCTCCTCCACAGCGGGATCGCGAACGGATCAGACTCAACGTCGTCCAGTCCTTCACAGAGTTCGCTGACCTGTACCTTGGTGGAAGGAGGAAGACCCAACAGACCGTTGGCCAAGCTGCGCACGAATCCCCTGTCCTTCTGAATTTGGCTCAACCTGAATGGTTTTGTGCTAACCCATAGAGAATCGCAGGCGGTCAGCTTCTCGGGCAAGCAGAGTTGGCTGGAACTGGGCTTGTGATGACGGTCAGTCCTCCGAAAAGCGGTTGACGCGTGTGCGTCTTCGCCCTCGATGGGCACGGAAATGATCCCCTTTCCTTGCCCGCTGAGGGGCAAGGCGCTGCCTTTGGCGATCCAAAGAAGTTCTTCCTCGGTAAGAAAGAGCAACCTCGACCATTTGGTGTGATCCACCTTCCTTGAGTTTGTGTCCGGCTTCGAGAAGTTTGCCAGCCGCTCTCCAAGAATCTTTGCAAACTCATCAAAAACCGGAGCGATTCGGCTTGCAATTTGTCTCGTCGTCTCCGGCGCGGACAATCCGTGCATTACCTTGTTACGAATGCCAGTTAGCTCATGGAGGGCAGTATAGAGCGGAATTGGTTTGATCATTGCCTTGCCAAAAGCCACTTCATCCGGCCGCTTGTTCGCCTTCTTCGAAAGGTAATTCGCAAGGTCCTTTGGCATCAATCCGGTATCAAAGGGACTTATGTTCTCACCGACTCGGACCACCGGGTGTTTTGGTCCCATTTGTTTCACGCAGTCATCTAAATGCTGCTTGAATTCGGCGTCAAAATCTCCGTTTTCGAGTCCCCACTTCATGAAGCCGGCACAAAAACGTTCCAGGAGATAGAACAGCGTCAGGGAAACGACAATTTCGTTACAAGAGGAGCCATGATCGTTCATTCGCCAGCCTCGAGGTATTAATCATTCTGATTGGGATGGAAGTGATTGGCGCCTTACTGAAGTTATGCACCGGCGAGCGCGCGAGCGCAAATCACCGCACAAGCTGGATCGGCAACGGTGTCAGATGAGATTTGGGCGATGGGCATGGTACCCATAGTAGTCGCTACCATCTGCCAAAGTCATCGTATTGTGCGAACATGGAATGCAATGTGGTCCAAGTTTGATTCCGTATTTCAAGGCGATGTCTGTTGCCTCTAGGAAAACGCGCACTATTGTTTCGACGGAAGGCGGAGGCAGATTGGCCAAGACAGTGATCGGGTCTGGACGGAAGGGACTCAGGACAGGCACGCAACCAATCTTTGCCAAAGCCTCGATCCCCTCAAGGGTGCTCTCCGGCTCTTCCAATCCAACCATGAGAATGGAGCGCACTCGCCCACGGCCCAGACGGTCGATGGCCCTCGCAATAAACTCGAGATAGAAAGTGCGTCCCTGCCGATACTTTTCAGGCATGATCTTGCGGGCAAGCTCAAGGTCCCAGATCTCGGTATTCAATGACAGCTCGTTGACCCCAATCTCCGCGAGTTCATCCACATCAACAACTTCGGGAATCGGAGCCATCATGACGTCGGTGTCGATTCCTTTGAATTCCGCAATAACGGAGCGATACACCTCCCGCAGATAGGGGTAATCTCGCTTGCCGGGCGTGCCACCGGATATCAGAAGGTGCATGGCCGGCTGAACCGGGTCATGGATCGCTCGGGCAGCGGCCTCCAGCAACGGCGTGATTGGACTCAAATGATAGCGCCCCTTGAATCTGTAAGGTATATCGCAAAACTGGCACCGCATGGCACAACCCCAGACAGGTGTGATGCGGGCCCGGTCTGCATGTGTATGGATATACTCCGTAAACAACTCACCCTGCTGATTGCGTTGATTGTAGTAAGCAGGCACAGGGACAAAGCGCGCAACAACCTCAACCCCGGAATCGATATCGCGTACAAAAAGACGCTCATCTTCAACCCTCAGTTCGTGGCGCGGGTCAAACACCATATTGGGATTGTGTGAGGCGATTGGGGCGTTCACCCACACATCCCTTTCCAACATGAGCGTAATACCGCTAGTGGATGCGTAATCGGCCAAGGTTAATGGGCGCTCGCCATAGGGCCGCATCACGAACGATTCGGCCTCCGGCGTAACCCTAATCCCTCCGAAGAAGAGGCCAAACTTCATCTTCTCAGCAAGTGTCAGTTGGCTGCTCATCGCTTTCTCACTCTCCAGATGTTTACGCTCAACTAACGGTCCGCATCAGATGGCGGAACAGGGTAGGCAGGCTAACAAGCCAGCCAGGGTGTTACGGTGAGGGCTTCTGGAAACGCAGGCGCTAACTCTCCGTCTGAAGTGTGCCGGTTGATGGCACGCCCGGAGTCCGTTCAAATGCGTTTTCAGGGCATCTTCGCCGGGTATCATCATGTCGAGGAGATCAATTGGGCAATTCTTGGCGGCTGACTTCACAAGTCCTCCAGTGAAATGCGCCGATACTTCCCGGCCTCTGCCCACCGTCGATTTCAAATTGCTAAACAATTCTAGCTCCGCCTGGAGTGCCCGGCAAATTTTGCACCAGTGGGCATGAGACAAACCGGTATGTTGAAGCGAGCCTCACGGACCACTTCATCTTTTGCCTTTGCACGCTCTCCGCACGGAGGAAGGCCACTATCTTGCTGAAGAATTCGCCGTGACTATGCTCCCAGCCTGAGCAGTCTCCGTTACTGCATCGCCCGTCGGACCCGGTCGGATGCTCATGTCTCCGGCGGCTCCGTATTTTGCGCCGGCGTGGCGTCGCGGGAAGATGCGCGCCCAGACCTGGCCAAGCATATCCTCATCCTTAACCCGGAGCTTGTTAGCCCAAGTTCGTCACGCTTGGGGCGAAATTGCTGGTTTTGATGCCGGTTTTTGAGGGTAAGTCTTTTGGGCTCAGAGTGGGTAAATGCAAAAGTGGATGTAGTGCAGACCTACCCTCTTGATTCTGTTCTGAAAGCT